>CAZMWZ010000153.1:0-7156 GCA_964570045.1 uncultured Spirochaetaceae bacterium | reverse complement strand
TTCAGGTGCAGGACTCCGCCCTCCCCACGGCCGCGACGGCCACGGCCACGGTCAATGTTACCTCCATTACCAACGTGGACTATGCGATCATTTCCACCAACTTCCCGGCCAACGGCACAGGCGGTGCGGCCATTCCGGGCGGGGCTGACTTCACTATCCAGAATGTCGGCAGCGCCGGCGGCAGCCAGCCGGTGTCCTGGTGGGTGTACCTTTCCGATGACGCGACGCTGGGCAGCGGCGACCTCCTGCAGTCCGCAGGCAGTTGGGCCCCGCTGGGCGCCGGGGCCACGGCGGACATCACGCTTTCCGGCACCTGGCCGCTCACGAGCGGGGTCAAGTCGTTGTTCGTGATGGTCGCCGCGGCGGACGACTTTACCGTCGACACCACCGGAGCCATCTCGGTCACTATCGCGCCGCCGGACGTGGACTACAGGGTTGCCGTGGTGAATGTCGCCGGCGGCACGACCACCGGAGGGGCGCTGGCCGGCAACTTCACCCTGGCCAACAACGGCGCTTCTGGCGGCACCCAGCCGGTGACCTGGACGGCGTATGTCTCCACCAACGCCACCTTGGACGCTGGGGACGCCGTGGTGGATGCCGGCAGCACGCCGGCGCTCGCCGCCGCACCCGCGAGCCTGCCGGGGATCGCTTTCGACGGCACGTGGCCTGCCGCTCCCAACACCTACTTCCTGATCGTGGCAGTATCCGCCTCGGATGAGCCCTCGCCCGCAGATACGGTGGGCAACGAGGTGGCCGGGGCCGGGATCGCTGTGGAGGATGCTCCGATAGACTACGAGGTAACGGGGGTGAGCACGGTGGGGACCACCGCGGGGGGCGTGGTGACCGGCAACTTCACGCTCCGGAACCACGGGACGGCGGGCGGGGGGGAGGACGTGTTCTGGACGGCCTATGCCTCGTTCGGGAACGCCACCCTGGAGCTGGCGGACCCGGTGCTGGACGCCGGGGTGGAGTCCGCCCTGGGGGCCACTGCGTCGAGCGTGGTGAGCTTCAGCGGCCTCTGGCCCGCCACCCCCGGGACCTACTACCTCATCGTCAAGGCCACCGCTTCCGACGAGCCTGCCGGAAACACGATCGACAATACGAAGGACGGCGGCGCGGTCACGGTGGCCGTGCCCGACTACAAGGTGCCCGCCGTGAACCACACGGCCGGCACGGCTACGGGGGTGGCGTTCACCGGCAGCTTCACCCTACGCAACGACGGCGGGGCAGCCGGCGGCAAGGACGTGACCTGGACCGCCTACGCCTCGCTGGGCAACGCGATCCTGGAGCTGGGCACGGACACGGTCGCGGACGCGGGGACCTACACCCTGCCGCGCCTGGCCGCGAGCGGGGGGCAGACGGTCATTGGCATCGACGGCACCTGGCCCTCCGTCCCCGGCAACTACTACCTGATCGTGTCCGTGGCTGCCGCCGACGATAGCGCGACCGTTGACAACCTGGGGGCCACCGGTACCCCGGTGAGCGTCACCAACCAGTTCGTGGACTACACCGTGACGGCCGTGAACAACACGGGAACCCTGCGCGCCGGGGGCGACCTGGACGGGAATTTCAGTGTAAAAAACATCGGGTTAACAAACGGCGCCCAGAACATCTTTTGGCAGACCTACGCCTCGTTCAACAACAACTCTCTTGATGCCGGGGACGCCCTGGTAGCCTCCGGGAGCCTGGGCCCGCTGAACGCCGCTCAAGAGGTAACCGGGATCCTGTTCTCCGGGACCTGGCCCGGCGCCACCGGCCCCTACTACCTGATCGTGACGGTCGGCGCGCTGGATGAATCCAACTCGGGCAACAACGCAGGGTCCAGCGCCCAGGTGACTCTTCTGGTCCCTATCGTGAACTACACGGTGGGCAACGTGAACTACACCGGCCCCAGCCCCGCCGCCCCGGCAACTGCCGCCCCCGGGACCTTCCGGTACAGCAACGGCCTGGGCTTGGACAACGGATCACAGTGGGTGAACTGGACCGTGTTCGCTTCGCAGGACACGGCGCTGGACGCCTACGACGTCGTGGTGGCCTCCGGCAGCGCCCCGCCGCTCAACGCCGGGACGAGCTCAGGGGACATCCCCTTCAACGGCGTCTGGCCGCTCACCTACGGGAACTACTACCTGTTCGTCCGGTTATCGGTGCCGGAGGACGTAGACCCGGGCAATAACACCGATCGCACGACGACCCAGGCGCCGGTGGGAGTCTACAACGCGATCGTGCAGAACGGCGACTGCGTCAACCTGCTCAACTACACGGACCTGACGGGCGTGGTGCTGAAGCCGGGCATGAGCGTGAAGGTGGTCGCTGCCGGCTTTCCGCCGGTCCACGATGACCACCTCTTCCGCCTGAACACCGGCACTGCGAGCACGATCACCGCCTCCTGGGTTCTGGACAACAGCGCCGCCCAGCAAGACCTCGGGGTCTATTTCTACAGGGGTCCCCCGGGAGTGTTCTTCGGGGGAGGGTACTGGATCCAGGACATCGCCTCGATTACTCTGACCTTCGCCATCGATGTTCCGGGCGTGTTCCGCTGGATTGACCTATATAATAATCACGATACACCCCTGCAGGACCTGGGACCCTACGTGCTGTACATCACGGCGAACTGAAACGGTGGTGATGGCGACGGCGCCGGGAGTTACTGCAGCAGGGTCTCCAGGCGGTTCAACAGGGCCAGCAGCGGGTCGGACTCGACGCCCCTCCGGTAGCTGGTGAGCGCCGGAGCAGAGCCAGCCCCTTCCCGGACTGCCAGTCGGGCCAGCAGCGCATCCAGTTCCTGGAGAGCGGCCCTGCGGCCGTCGACCTCCTTCTGCGCGCTCAAGGCCGCGAAGTAGCGCTCCATGGTGGCGCCCAGCTCCGGGTAGCGGGAGCGGACCGGCTCGGTGTCCAGGATCTGGCGCATCAGGATCTTGGCCTGCAGGAGCGTGGACAGGGATTGCGGCGATTCCAGCTCGCTCGCGGCGGAAGCGGGCTCCAGCGCGGCGTAGGCTTGGTACTGCGCCCGCAGCTCGCGCAGGCGGGTCAGGACTGCCTCCCGCTTCTGCGCGGCGGAAGCCAGCGCGTTCAACCGACCTAGGTCTTCGCCCGCCAGGAGCCGGTAGCCGGCGTCCCGGATGTTCTCGGTGACCCGCCTGGATAGGGTCTCGTCCTTGAACAGCAGGGTCAGGGCCTGCTGGTAGCGCTGCAGGGATTCGCGGAGGCTGCCGCCTTCGAAGAACACGTTGCCCTGGCGGGCCAGCGCTCCCCACTCGCGCCTCACCCGGTCCTCCTCCGCCTGCCGCAGTTCCTCAAGCCGCGAGTAGCCCCGGCGGACCGCGGGGATCTGGGCCAGGGCGTCATGGTAGGCTTCGCGCGCGGCTTCCACCTGGCCGGAGCGTTCCAGCTCCTCGCCCCGACGGACCCGGTCGCCCACCGCCCCGATCAGGGCCGAGGCCTCCAGCAGGGCGGCCGTGTCGCTCCCGGAGCGGGACTGCCGCCCGCGGATCAGCTCCTCCAGCGAGTCGATCAGAAAGAACTCGATGCCCCGGCGCTTCTGCATCGCCGGCAGGGAGGCCACGGAGCGCTCGTTGAAGAAGGCCCGCTGGGAAGCCAGCTCGCCCAGCGCCCGCTCGAAGTCCCCCTTCTGCAGATTCTGGTTCACCCGGTCGTAGCCTGCCAGCAGCTGGTCCAGCAGCAGCCGTTCCTGTTCCTGCTGGCGGCGCAGCGCGGAAAGCTCGTCGGCCACCCGGGCGCGGTCGCTGGACAGCTCCTGCTCCCGCGCGGCCAGCTGTCCCTGAAGCTCCGCCTCCCGTTTGACGAGCTCTCCCCGGACCTGGCTGCGCTCCGTCCGGGCCTGCTCCAGGTCGCGCTGGTACTGGCCCGACAGCGAGGCGATGGCCGCCTCCTTGCTGGCCAGCTCCGCCTCGGCCTGCTTTCGCGCAGAGGAGAGCGCGGCCTCGTTTTCCCGCCGCAGCGCGGCCTCGGTGTCGGTTAGCCGCCGCTGGATCTCGGCGGCGCTCACCCCTTGGCTCTGCAGGCGCTGGCGCTCCTCGTTCAACCGGCGCTCGAACTGCCCCTGCAGCTCCTGCTCCTTGGCCGACAGCACGGCCTGCACGCCGCTGCGCAGCTCCTGGCGCTCCCGATCAACGGCGGTCAAGCGCCCCTGGATTTCCACGATGGCCTGGTCCTTCTGCTTGAGCTGGGCCTCGGACTCCTGCCGCATGGCGGCGATCAGCTTGCTTTCGGCCGTCAGCAGCACGGCTCCTCCGGCAGCAATGGACTGCTCCTGGCGGTTGTACAGCAGGAAGGCCGCCAGCAAGGCCAGGGTTACGACCGCGCCGATGATCAGATTGGTGGCCAGGGGCAGCAGAACGCCTCGCCTTTTGGGGGTGTAGGCCAGGGTCTCGGCGGTCACGGCCAGGCGATCGCCGCTGAGAAGCTCGTCGATCTGCTCCAGAAAGCGCCGCTTCTGCTCGGGGCTGATCCCGTCGGACTCCGCGACCCTCTCCGGTTGAGACTCCTGCGGGCGCACCAGGCGCAAATGGGTCGTCTGCCTGTAGATTTCAAGAGCCCTCTGATATAGTCCGCGCAAGTTAAGCCACCCGGTGTTCTGTCACAATCATCGGCGTTTGGGGCCATAAACTTCCGCCGGAAGCCTTGCGGCGGGGCGTCTCCTGGAACGCGGGGTTGCTGCCGATATATAGGAAGACTGAAGCCATGAGCATCCGCTCCAAGATGGTGGCGATCGTACTGCCCCTGATCGTGGCGCCATTGCTGGTGACGGGGGTCGTGTCCTCCCTGGCCGCACGCAATGGCATCACTCGCATCGCCACCAGCTTCCTGCGTTTCAAGATGGACGACTTGCTGAACTACGCCGGCAGCCAGTGGGGGCTGCTGGTGGAAAACCGCCTGTCGGAGAGCGAGGAGTACGTGACGGCCTCCAAGAGCGCCGTGTCCTCCTTCGCGCGCAGCCTGGTGCGCGGCTCAACCGAGCTGATCCTCGCGGTGGACCGCGAAGGCCGACTGGTATTGGCCACAGGGGAGCTGGAGCTGTCCGAGGATGAGTCCCGCGAGCTGGCGCGTCTGGCCGCCGCAGGGGCCGCCGGCTGGCGCCTCCTCAACCTGGGGGGGGCGGAGAGGGTCGCCCAGCTGGACTCCTTCGAGCCCTTCGGCTGGTACCTGCTGGTGAGCGAGCGGCGCGAGAGCTTCTACCAGACCACTTCGCAGATGTTCCTGCAGACCGGCCTGATCCTCACGATTTCCCTGGTCGTGGCCGTGGTGCTGCTGCTATTCTTCTCCTATTACATGACCCAGCCGCTGCGCCTGGTCTCCGCCGCGATGCGCGGCATTATCCAGACCCGGGACCTGTCCAAGCGGGTGGAACTGCTGTACCGGGACGAGACCGGCGACCTGGCCCACAGCTTCAACCTGATGACCGGCGAGCTGGACAAGGCCTACCAGGCTATCAAGGACTACGCCCTCAAGGCGGTCATCGCTCGCCACCAAGTGGAGAAGATCCGCAGCATTTTCCAACGCTACGTGCCGCGGCACGTGATCGACCAGTACTACGCCAGCCCCGAGTCCATGCTCGTCCCGGGCAAGGAAGAGCCCCTGGTCCTGCTATTTTCCGACGTGCGCAGCTTCACCAGCATCTCCGAGTCCATGCTGCCCAGCGAGGTGGTGGAGACCCTGAACGCGTACTTCGAGAAGATGGTGAAGATCGTCTTCGATCACGGCGGGATCGTGGACAAGTACATGGGCGATGGCCTGATGGCCTTTTTCGGCGCACCGGTGCGCCAGGGCGACGAGCCGCTGCAGGCTGTCCTATCCGGCTTCGAGATGCTGGAGGCCCTGGTGAGCTTCAACGAGTGGCAGACCCGCCGCAACCGACGTCCCTTCCGCATCGGGATCGGCATCCACTACGGGATGGTCACCGTCGGGAACATCGGCTCGGAGCGCAAAATGGATTACACGGTGATCGGCGACCAGGTCAACGTCACCTCCCGTCTGGAGGGACTGACCAAGAAATACCAGGAAAGCCTGCTGATTTCCGAGTCGGTGATGAAGAAGCTGGAGCGCCGGTTCCCCTGCCGGCTGATCGACCGGGTGGTGCCCAAGGGCAAGAGCGCGGCCCTGGCGCTGGGCGTATTCGTCCCCCGTCAGGAACTCTCGGAGGGGGAGGCGAAAGCCTGGACTTTGCATGAGGAGGCCGTAAGGCTATACTACGGCCGGCAGTTCGGCGAGGCGGCGACGATTTTCCGCCAAGTGCAGCAGCTGCTTCCCGAGGACCAGGTGGCGGCGTCGTTCTTGGAGCGCTGCCAGACATACCTTAGCCACCCGCCCCCGGCGGACTGGACCGGGGCCGTGGTCATGACCGAAAAATAGGGAATGCCGGAGCCTCTCCTTACTCCCCTTACGGAGCGCGCGCGCCGTCGCGGCCTGTTCTTTCTCGCTCTGGCCTCCGCCGGCGTGGGCTTCGCGCTGAACCTGCAGCTCAGCCTGAACAACAACTTCCTGGTCGGCGAGATCGGCATTTCCGGCCTCGAGGCGGGGCTGCTGGAGGCGGTTCGGGAGAGCTGCGGGATTGTCGCCTTCGGAATCCTGGCCCTGCTGGCCGGGCTGACCGAGCCGGTCATTGCCACCCTCGTGCTGCTGTTCTTTTGGCTGGGCTTGAGCGCCTACGCCTTCTTGCCCTCCTACGGCCTGGTGATGGCCATGAGCGTGGTCTGGAGCCAGGGGCTGCACGTCTGGATGCCCCTGCCCAACTCCATGGCGCTGGCCTTGGCGGAACCCGGACGCACAGGCGCCCGTCTGGGGCAGGTGCAGGGGGCCACCGCGCTGGGCTCCGGCATCGGCCTGACCATAGCCCTGGCTCTCACCCTGCTGGGAGTGCGCATCCGCCCGCTGTACCTGGTGGCCGGCGGGGGAGCCCTGCTGGCGGCGGCCGCTTGCCTGGGCATCCCGCGGGATATCAAGACGCCGGGACCCAGCCTCGTGTTCCGGCGCCGCTACCTGACCTACTATGCCCTGCAGTTCCTGGAAGGCTGGCGCAAACAGGTCGCTTTGGCCTTCGCCGGGTTCCTGCTGGTGAAGCGGCACGCCGCGCCCCTGTCCCATATGATCCTGCTGTGGGCGGCCATCCAGGCCGTCGGCTGGCTGGCCTCGCCGCGCG
>CAZMWZ010000152.1:4115-7211 GCA_964570045.1 uncultured Spirochaetaceae bacterium | reverse complement strand
TTGCGGAAATAGATGGAGCCCAGCAGGAACACCGACTGCGAGATCAGGTACGCGGCCAGCGACCGGAGGTTATCCCGCGCCAAGGGGTTGAAAAACGGGTGACCGTGGCCGAAGGCCAGGCGGTTGATCCCCTCGGTCAGCGCCGCCACCGCGGTGTAGAAAATCAGCGTCCCGACACCGTATCCCGCCGCGGTGAGCAGGAGCTTGCTCAGGAACTTCTCCAGCGTCGAACCCGGCAGGCAAAGGTAATGGATGCCCTGAGCGTTCAGGCGCACTTCCCGGAAAACCATGCTGGTGACGATGAAGCCGCCCAGGAACAGCAGGCCCGTGTAGAGCCCGCGGTGCACCCCGCCGGCAGCGGGGCCGAAAGCCGCCAACACGCCGACGATCAGGATGAAGCCCCCGACGGCGAGCATGGCGATGACGGTCGACCTGTAGCCGGACAGCAGGTCCCGGCGCAGAAGAAGACCCAGCCGCTGGAAGCTGAAGCGTCGCCCTTCCATGTCACACCTCCCTTCTACCGGATCCGCTCGGCTGGCCGGCGAACAGCTCCTGGATCTGTTCGCGGTTGCCGGTGACCGCGTTGAACAGGACCTCGATGTCCATGCGGCTGTCCTCCCCCGAGCGGTTTTCCCGAACCGTTACGAAGCCGCCCAGGGTTTTATCCGAATACACAGCCGTGCCCGCGGCGGGCGGCTCCGGCTCCAGGGTCATGGCGAGCCGCCGCCCGATCTCGGCCATGGACTGCTGGAAGATCACCTGGCCGTCGTCCAGGATGATGATGGGGTCGATCAGCTGTTCCATGTCGCGCACCTGGTGGGTCGAGATGAGGACGACCCGACCCTCGGCGCCCGCCCGGGCCATGAGTCTGCGAAACTGGCTCTTGGAGGGGATGTCCAGGCCGTTGGTCGGCTCATCCAGGAGCAGCAGGCGGCTCCCCGTGGCCAGGCCGAAGGCGATCAGGAACTTCTTCTTCTGTCCGAAGGAAAGCTCCGAAAGATTGGCTGCCGGCTCCAGCTCGAATTCCTTGAGGCAGCTGTGCAGCACCGAGTGGTCGAACCGGCGATAGAACGGGCCGTACAGGCTGGTGTAGAGCTGGGGGGTCAACGGCGGGATGTAGAGCTCCTCCGGGAGCAGGAAGATATCCTCCAGGAGCGCGGCCGGCCGCAGAGAGGACAGGTGACCCAGCACCCTGCACTCCCCTCTCTGCGGAAAACGCAGCCCGCAGATAATCTTGAGCAGAGTAGTTTTGCCGGCCCCGTTTTTACCGAGCAGCCCGTAGATGTTCCCGGGTTCCAGGCGCAGGTCCAGATTGGTGAACAGCCGTTTCCGGGCATACGCGAAGGAAAGATTTCGAATCTCGACCATTTGCCTCCTCCTTGTGAGGTTCTATATTAGTGTTCTATAACACTAATACACTAAGAACATAACACATCCTACGAGTGCAATCAACACCCCTGCGGGGCGAGCCTGTCCTTGTTTGCCTCCCGGGATCGCCTCCGCTATAATGAAGCCACCTATGAGCCGAAGCATCGAGGTGGTTCGTGTCGCGGCAAGGGGAGCTGAAGAAAGGGAGTTCATCGCCTTCCCGAAACGCCTGTACCGCGGCTGCCCCCAATGGGTGCCCTGGTTTGACCTGGACATGCGGGCGATGCTGCGCCGCCGCCACCCTTTCTTTCGGCATGCGCAAGGCGAGTTCTTCCTGGTCCGCGAGCGGGGCCGCACGCTGGGCCGCGCTTGCGTGGTGAAAAACCCCAGCTACATCGCCCAGCACCGGACCTCCTGTGCCCACTTCTACTTCTTCGACGTAGAGGAGGACCCGGAGGCGGCGGCAGCGCTGGTGCGGCGGCTCCTGGACTGGGCGCGGGAGCAGGGCCTGGAGCTCCTGCGCGGGCCCATGCTCCTGGGAGGGGTATCGGGCAGCGGCATCCTGATCCAGGGCTTCGAGCACCGGGCGGCCATGACCATGATGCCCTACAACTACCCTTACTACGCTCGCCTGCTGGAAGGCCTGGGCTTCCGCAAGCACGTGGACCTGTTCTCCATGGACCTGCCGCCGGCCAGCTTTAAGCTCCCGGAACGCGTGAGCGCGGCGGCCCAGAAGGTGCTTGCCCGCGGCCGCTTCCGGGTCCTGCTCTTCACACGCAAGCGGGAGCTCAAGCTCGTGGCCGACCGGATCGCGGGGCTGTACAACGAAACCCTGGCCGACCACCTGGAGGACTACCCCTTGAGCGAAGCGGAGCTGGAGCAGGTCAAGAAAGACCTGCTGGTCATCGCCGACCCCCGGCTGGTCAAGATCCTCACCTACGACGGAGCCATCGTGGGCTACCTGTTCGGCTTCCGCGACCTTTCGCGGACGCTGCAGAAGAACGCCGGCCGCCTGGGCCCCATCGAGCTGCTGCGCCTGCTGGCGGCGATGCGCTCCGGCGACGAGCTGCTCCTCAACGGCATGGGCATCCTGCCCCGGTACCAGCGACTGGGAGGCAACGCCCTGCTGTATCACGAGCTGGAAAAGACGGCCGCCGGCGGCGGCTTCCGCCGCGCGGAGCTGGTGCAGGTCTCGGAGCGCACCGAGCTGATGCTGCGCGACATCCAAACCCTCGGCGCCCGGGTAATCAAGGTGCACCGGATGTACGAGAAGGCCTGCTGAAGAAGCGAATGGAGGCGGGGATTACTTATCGGAGAGTGCGCCGCGGGCCAGCTCGATCACGCGCCGGCTGACCTCCACTGCCCGCTCGGCCTGCTTTCGCTTGTACACCTCGTAGGGAAGAGCGTCGGGCAGTCCGTTCGGGTATCGGGTGGAGATGTAATACTGGTCGAGAACCGCCAGTTCCTCGCCTAAGTCGCCGACCAGTGGCAGCTCGGCAGCCAGCTGTACCAGCGAATGCCCGAGTACCACCCGCTTGCCGAGTTGTCCGTAGTGGATGGCTTTCAGCGCCTTTACGCAGATCTGCTGGCATTGAAAACAGACCTGGGCGAAGAAACCCTCGCGCAGGCCCAGCTGGGCATACTCCTGGTCGTTTTCAGCCTGCCGGAGCCACCGCAGCCCCTCGGCTTTGGCTTCCCTCAACCGTTACCCCCTTGGCGATGATGTCC
>CAZMWZ010000152.1:0-4015 GCA_964570045.1 uncultured Spirochaetaceae bacterium | reverse complement strand
TGAGCTTCCAGGACCGCTGTCACCCCTGGCAGGGTCATAGGCCATTCTCGCCTCCGCTGCGCCCCGCTGTCAAGAAGCCCTGGACAGGCGGCCCGGCACATGCTACAGTTCCCTCATAGCGAGACACCGTTTCGTATAGAGAAACAAGGAATGCCCGTTCTTTCTTCGGTCTCCAAAGCCCTCACCCTCCTGGACGCCTTCACCGCGGAGCAGCCGGAGCTCACGCTCTCCGAGCTGGCCCGGCGGGCCGGAGCGCACAAGTCCTCGGCCTTCCGCCTGCTGGCCACCCTGGAGGCGCACGGCTTCGTGGAAAAGAGCCCCGCCGGGCACGGCTACCGCCTGGGCTGGAAGCCGCTGGAGCTGGCCGGGCGCCTGCTGGCCCGTTACGAGCTGCGGGAACTGGCCGCCCCCTTCATGGAGGAGCTGGCCGAGAAGAGCGGGGAGATCGTGCACCTGTCCATCCTGGACAGAGCGCAGATCGTGTACCTGGATAAGCGCGGGCGCAGCCAGCCGCTGACCGTGTCCACCACGATCGGCGGACGCAGCCCGGCCCACGCCTCGGCCATGGGCAAGGTGCTGCTGGCGGGCCTCCTCGCCGAAGAGGCGCAGCGGGTGCTGGGGTCCCGGCGCCTGGAGCGCTTCACGCCCACCACTATCACGGATCGACGCAGGCTGGCCCGCGAGCTGGAAGCCATCCGCCGCCAGGGCTACGCCCTGGACAACGAGGAGACCTTCCCCGGCATCCGCTGCGTGGCCGCGCCCCTACTGGACGGGGCGGGTCAGGTGCTGGCGGCCATCAGCGTGACGGCGCCCACCCAGCGCATGGGCGCGCGCCGGCAGGCCGAAATAGGCAAATGGGTCACGGACACCGCCGCGCGGATATCCGAGAGGATCCGCGTGGGCGGAATCTACAGATAACGAAGGAGAGGAGCATGTCGGTACAGGAACTGCAGAAGGCCGTGGAAGCCGGCGACAAGGATCGCGCGACGGCGCTGGCCCGCGACCTGGTAGGCAAGGGCACCGATGCACTGAAGATCATCGAAGCCCTCACCCAGCTGATGGGCCAGGTAGGCGAGAAGTTCTCCCGCCTGGAGATCTTCCTGCCGGAGATGATGATGGCCGGCGCGGCCATGGCCGCGGTAGTCGAGCTGCTCGGCCCCCAGCTCAAGGCCACCAAGAAGGGCGAGCCCAAGGGCAGGATCGTCCTGGGCACCGTGATGGGCGACCTGCACGAGATCGGGAAAAACATCGTGAAGCTGATGCTGGAGACCCAGTTCTTCGAGGTGAAGGACCTGGGGGTCAACGTGGACCCCGTCAATTTCATCAAGGAGGCCGAGGCCATGGGCGCGCACGCGATCGGCGCCTCCTCCCTGATGACCACCACCATGCCGCATCAGAAGGAGATCGTCAATTTGTTAAAGGACAAAGGGCTGCGGAGCAAGTACCAGGTCGTGGTCGGGGGCGCCCCGGTGAACCAACAGTGGGCCAAGGAAATCGGGGCGGACCTCTACTGCCCGGATGCGGGCACCGCACCGCGGATGATCGGCGACTTATTGAAAAAATAGCGAAAGGTAAAAGGAGAACCTACCATGTCCAGTCCATATCGCCTGTGGGAAATCCAGGACCGCTCCAACACCGGTCCGTTCTGCGAGGAGAACGACTTCCTGCCCAAGGTCTTCACCCCGAAGCTGCAGGAACTCGTCAAGAAATACGAAATCAAGTACGACCCCAAGAACCCGGTCCCGGCCGACGACCAGCTGGCCGACCGCGTGTGGCAGGCCGGCTGGGAGCTGTACCGCGAGGTGGGCCTGTACAACACCGACACCCACCGCATCATCAAGGTGAGCGACCAGGAAATCAAGGAAGCCCTGTACATGCACCCCGGGGAGTACTGGGTAGGGGCCGGCAAGGACGCCGTGCTGTGGAAGCACCGCCAGGTTGAGGACAAGAAGACCCCCTTCGCCCTGTTCAGCCCGGACTGCACCTGCTCCGAGGAGCTGCACTACTCCATGTGCGTAGCCTACCTGAAAGAGCCGCTGCTGGACGGCTTCTGCGCCCCGATCCTGGAAGAGTCCATCGGGCAGAAGATCTCCTCGGCCTCCCCCTTCGAGATCAACGGCTGCACGCAGCACATCTACAACCTGCGCCTGGCGGCCAAGCAGGTCGGGCGGCCGGGCACCTTCTTCGTGGCCGTGGGCACCGCCGAGCACGACAGCGGGCAGATCGCCGTGTCCAACAACGAGTGGGGCGTGCGCACCACCGACGCGCGGATCATCGGCACCCTGACCGAGTTCAAGACGGCCAACACCCTGCTCAACCGCGTGGTGCACTGCGCCCAGTACGGCTGCTACGCCGGCAACCTCACCGGCGCCATCTACGGCGGCTGGTGCGGCGGGTCGGAGGGCGTGGCCGTGGCCACCGTGGCCTACTCCCTGAACGGCCTGTTGGCCTACGGGGCGATCTTCAACCAGCACTTCCCCTTCCACCTGAACTGGGGCTCCAACACCACCCGCGAGCTGCTGTGGCCCATCGCCGTTGCCGGCCAGGCTTTGTCGCGCAACTCGAAGCTCTTGTACACCTCCAACGGCTTCGCCAACGCCGGGCCCATGACCGAGATGGTGTTCTACGAGACGGCCTGCCACGCGCTGGTGAGCACGGTGAGCGGCTGGGACCTGTGGGAAATGGCCTCCACGCGCAACAAGCACAGGAACCGCGCCACCCCGCTGGAAGCGCGCATCGGCATGGAGGTCGGACACGCCGTGGCCCGCCAGGGCATGACCCGCCAGCAGGCCAACGAGATCGCCAACAAGCTCCTGGCCAAGTACGAGAAGCACGCCGCGGACGCCCCCATCGGAGCCGAGTACCAGGACTGCTACCACGTGGCCACGGCCCTGCCCACCCAGGAGCACCTCGACATGTACCGCAAGGTCAAGGACGACCTTCACAAGATGGGGATCCAGTTCCCCTACTGACGGGAAGCGCCATGAGCCGGCTTTTGAGCGGAAACCAGGCCATCGCCTACGCGGCCCTGGAAGAGGGCGTCGCGCTGGTCACTGGCTACCCGGGGACCCCGTCCACGGAGGCCCTGACCGAGATCGAGCACCTCGCCCGCCGGGGCGAGCCCTCTCCGTACGTGGAGTGGAGCGTGAACGAAAAGGTGGCCTTCGAGCTGGCCGCCGGGGCCGCCTGGGCCGGCAAACGCGCATTGGTGACCATGAAGATGTCGGGGGCCAACGTGGCCCTCGACGCTATCATTGGAGTGGCGCACTCCGGGGTGAACGGCGGCCTGGTGCTCTACGTGGCCGACGACCCGGGGGTCGAGGCGGGGATGCCCGAGCAGGACTCCCGGCTGCTGGCCCAGCTCTGCGGGCTGCCTCTGCTGGACCCCTCGGACCCGGCATCGGCCTACCGCCTCACGCGCTACGCCTTCGGCCTGTCGGAACGCATCGGGCTGCCGGTGCTCCTGCGCTCCGTGACCTCGGTGGCCCACGCCCGCGCGCCGGTGGACTCCACGATGCGCTGGCGGCCGCTGGACCGGCCGGCGGCCTTCAGCCGCGACATCAGCCGCTACACCAAGGCCGGCTCGCTGATCTGCCTGCTGCAGCACCGGGAGAACCTGGCGCGCCTGGCCAAGGCGGAAGAGGCCTTCCGCGCCGACGGGATCAATACCTTGACGGCGGGCAGCGTCGCCGGGCCCGGGGGCCTCGGGGTGATCGGCGCGGGGGTGGTGAACGCCTATCTGGCCGAAGCCCTGGCGGAGCGGGAGGCGGCCGGGCAGCCGGTTCCCGCGGGCCTGTACCTGGAGGCGGTCCTGCCGCTGGAAGAGGGCAAGGTGAGCGAGCTGCTGCGCTCCTGCCGATCCGTGGCCGTGTTCGAGGAGCTGGAGCCCGTAGTGGAGCGCGAGGTGCGCAGCCTGGCCACGCGCCTGGGCTGGCAGGGGCGCATCCTGGGCAAGCTGGACGGAGTGCTCCCGCGGGTCGGGCGCTACACCCGCCGCGAGATCCTGGCCGGCCTC
>CAZMWZ010000151.1:3844-7291 GCA_964570045.1 uncultured Spirochaetaceae bacterium | reverse complement strand
TCGTACGGGGACCCTCCGAGGGGCGCTACCTGCGCCGCGTGGCCGACTGCGTGCGCGAGGCGGCCCGCTTCGAAATGCCGGTCATCTGTCATATCTACGCAAGAACCTTCTCCGAGAAAGGGGTCGGCTTCTCCTACGCCCCGGAGGACATCGCCTGGGCCGCCCGCTGTGCCGCCGAGATGGGAGCGGATGTGGTGAAGGTTCCCTACTGCGGAGAGATTGCAGCCTACTCCCAGATTGTTGCCGAGTGTCCTGTCCGTCTGGTGGCCGCAGGGGGACCCCAGGCGCCGGATCTCCGCGGCGCGCTCGCCATGATGGCCGACGTGGTAAAAAGCGGTGCCGCCGGGGCAACCATCGGCCGCAACATCTGGGGCGTTGAGCAGATCGGGCCCGCGGTCCATGCCTTCAAGGCCGTGATCCACGATGGCCTGGGCGCGGAGGCGGCTTTGAAAAAGGCGGGGCTGTAGGCGCTTGCGGTTCACCTTCTCGGCAGTGCCGCCGTAGAAGATGACCACGAAGGCGACCCGGTTCGAGTCCACCAGCGGGTGCGCGCGCGGGAAGCCAAGGCAAATACTCGGATCCCTCACCGCCGGCCCTTGCGCAGCGAACCCGGCAGAACGATTTTACGCATACGCACCGACTTCGGGGTGATCTCGACAAGCTCGTCCTCGCGGATGAAGTTGATAGCCGCTTCCAGGGTCATGATGCGCGGCGGGCTCAAGACCACGTTCTCGTCGCGGCCGGCGGCGCGGATGTTGGTGAGCTTCTTGGTTTTGCTGGGATTCACGTCCAGGTCGTTCTCGCGGTTATGCTCCCCGATGATCATGCCCTCATACACCTTTTCGCCGGGCGGGATGAACATCTGGCCGCGCGGCTCCAGGTTGAACAGGGCGTAGGGCACCGCAGTTCCCTGCCGGTCGGACACCAGGGAACCGGTGAAGCGGGAGGGGAAGTCCCCGCGGTATGGCTCGTAGCCCTCCAGGTAGGCGTTCATGATGCCGGTGCCCCGGGTGTCGGTCAGCAGCTCGTCGCGGAAGCCGATCAGGGCCCGCGAAGGCACGGAGAACTCGAGGCGGGCGCGCCCGCCGCCGTGGTTGACCAGCCCGGTCAGGCGGCCGCGGCGGATGGACAGCTTCTCGGTCACCACCCCGGTGAACTGCTCGGCGCAGTCGATGTACAACCGCTCCATCGGCTCGAGGGTCTGTCCGTTCTCGACCCGGGTCACCACCCGGGGGCGGCCGACGCACATCTCGTAGCCCTCCCGGCGCATGGTCTCGATCAGGATGGCCATCTGAAACTCGCCCCGGCCCTTGACCAGGAAGCCCTCCTTGTCGGGGGATTCCTCCACCTTAAGCGACACGTTGCGCAGGGTCTCCTTGTGCAGCCGCTCGCCGAGCTTGCTGGCCTGGACGTACCTGCCTTCGGTGCCGGCGAACGGGGAGTCGTTGCGCGTGAACAGCATGAACACCGTCGGCTCGTCCACGGCGATGCGCTTCATGGGCAGGAGTTGCTCGCGGGTGCAGATGGTGTCGCCGATGTGCACCTCGTCGATCCCGGACAGCACGACGATGTCGCCGGGCTCGGCCGTCAGGGTCTCGACGATGGAGATGCCCTGATAGACCTGGAGCCTGGACACCTTGAGCGGCTGCTGCCGGCCTTCGCTGTCGATGCGGACTAGTGCGTCGTTGGCGCTCACGGCGCGGTTGTGGGTTTTGCCGATGGCCAAGCGGCCGAGGAAATCGGAGTAACCCAGGTCGGAGACTAGCATCTGGAAGGGAGCCTGCGGGTGTTCCCGGGGCGGGGGGACATTTTCCAGTATTGCATCCAGGAGCACCTCCAGGTCACCTCCCGTCTCCTCCAGGCTGCGCTGGGCGATGCCGTCGCGCCCGACCGCGTAGAGCAGGGGGAACTCGATCTGCTCATCGGTTGCCCCCAGGTCGATGAACAGGTCGTAGATGCTTTCGAGAACGGCGGCCGGGCGGGCGTCCTGGCGGTCGATCTTGTTGATGACCACGATGATCTTGAGGCCGGCCTCCAGGGTCTTTTTGAGCACGAAGCGGGTTTGCGGCAAGGGGCCTTCGGCCGCGTCGACCAGGAGCAGGGCGCCGTCGGCCATGGAGATCGCCCGTTCGACCTCGCCGCCGAAATCGGCGTGCCCGGGCGTGTCGATGATGTTGATTTTGACACCCTTCCAGCTGACCGAGCAGTTCTTGGCGGCGATGGTGATGCCGCGCTCGCGCTCCAGGTCCAGCCGGTCCATGAGGCGCTCCTCCACCACCTGACCGGTGCGAAACAGGCCGCTGCGTTTGAACATGGCGTCCACCAGAGTGGTCTTGCCGTGGTCGACGTGGGCGATGATGGCAATGTTGCGGATGCCGAGATTGGGTTGGGTGGCGTCCATGGTGTGTGGGGCAACGTACACAATAACGGGCCGGGAGTCCAGTGGCGGTTTTCAGTCCAGCAGGCAGGCGGACAGGTGGCCCGGGGCGATCTCCTTCAGGGGCGGGCGGGCCTCGCGGCACTTGGGCATGGCGAAGGGGCAGCGCGGGTGGAAGTGGCAGCCGGCGGGGGGCTGGATGGCGCTGGGGATCTCGCCGCGCACCACCTCGCGGGTCCGCCGCTGGTCGGGGTCCGGGACGGGCACGGCGTCCAGCAGGGCCCGCGTGTAGGGGTGGTGCGGTCGGGCGAACAGCTCCTCGCGGCTGCCCAGCTCCACGATGCGCCCCAGGTACATGATGGCGATGCGGTCGCACAGGTACTTGGCGGTGGCCAGGTCGTGGGTGATGAACAGGTAAGTGAGGTTGAACTCCTCCTTGAGCCGCTTCATCAGCTCCAGGATCAGGGCCCGCACCGATACGTCAGCCATGGCGATGGGCTCGTCGGCCACGATGAACTCCGGCTCCGTGATCAGGGCCCGCGCGAGCACGACGCGCTGGCACTGGCCGCCAGAGAGCTGATGCGGGTACTTGCGGTACAGGAAACCGGCCGGGGTGAGCCCGATGCGCTCCATCACCTCCAGCACCCGCTCCCGGCGCTCGCCTGCGGAGCCCAGTCCGTGGATGGCCAGGGGGTGGCCGATGGCCTGCCCCACGCTCATGCGCGGGCTCAAGGAGGAGTTGGGGTCCTGGAAAACGACCTGCAGCTTCCGGCGCAGGCTCTCCATCTCGCGGCGGGAGATGTGCCGCAAATCGCGCCCGCGGTACTCGATGCTTCCCGAGGTGGGCTCGATCAGGCGCAGGAGCAGCCTGCCCGTTGTCGACTTGCCGGAGCCGCTTTCCCCGGCCAGGCCCAGCACCTCGCCTTCCCGGATTTCGAAAGAGACCTCGTCCACCGCGTGCACCACCGACCTGCGGCCCCCGACGAACAACAAGTCCAGCACGGAGCCGTGCACGGGGAACTCTTTTCGCAGTTCGGTCACGCGAAACAGGTCGCTCATGCGCCGCCTCC
>CAZMWZ010000151.1:0-3744 GCA_964570045.1 uncultured Spirochaetaceae bacterium | reverse complement strand
CAGCGCGGGTGGAAGCGGCAGCCGCGCGGGGGCTCCACCAGGTCCGGGGGGCTGCCTACCATGGTGGCCAGCTTTTCCTGGTCCAGGCGGATGTTGGGCACGCAGTGGATCAGGCCGTGGGTGTAGGGGTGCAGGGGGTGATGGAACACCTCCTGCGCGGAGCCCACCTCGATGATCTTGCCGGCGTACATCACGGCGATGCGGTCGGCGACCTGGGCCACCATGCCCAGGTTGTGGGTGATCAGCAGGAGGGAGAGCTTCAGGTCGCGGCGCAGGCGGTTCAACAGGTCGATGAACCCGGCCTCCACGATCACGTCCAGGGCGGTGGTCGGTTCATCGGCCACCAGGATGTCCGGGTCCATGACCAGCCCCAGGGCCAGCATGACCCGCTGGCGCATGCCCCCGGAGAGCTGGTGCGGGTACTCGGCGAGGCGGCGCGGCTCCACGCCCAGCTCGCTCAAGACGCGCTGGGCGCGCGCCAGCGCCTCGGCCCGGCCCGTGGCGGGCTCGTGCTCCCGGATGGTCTCCAGGAACTGCCGGTCGATGCGGTACAACGGGTTGAGGGAGGTCAGCGGGTTTTGGAAGGCCATGGTGATGGCCCGACCTCGCAGCCGGCGCACCTCGTTTTCTTTCATGGCCAGGATGTCGCGGCCGTGGTACAGGATGCGCCCGGCGGTGATGCGCCCCGGCGGGCGCACCAGGCGCAGGATGGAAAGGCCGAGGGTGGACTTCCCGCACCCCGACTCCCCCACCAGGCCCAGCGCTTCGCCGTCGCTCAAGTCCAGGCTGGCCTCCTCCACTGCGCGCACGGTGCCGATGGCGATGGGGTAGGCGATGGACAGGTCCTGGATCCGGAGGATGGGCTCGAGACGCGCCGTTTCCATCACGTCACTTCTCCAACAGGCGCGGGTTGAGAATTTCGGAGAGCCCCTCGCCTAGCATGGTGAACCCCAGCGCCAGCAGGCTGATCATGGCCCCCGGGAAGGTGATCATCCACCACACGCCGGAAGGCAGGAACTTCTTGCCCATGGACAGGTCCATGCCCCAGTCCGGGATGCCGGCGGGCAGCCCCAGGCCGATGTAGGACAGGGCCGCCTCGGTCATGATGGCGTCGGCGATGTTCAGGGAGAAGACCACTACCACGGTGGCGATCACGTTCGGGAAGATGTAGCGGCCCAGGATCGTCCGGCGGGGGGCGCCGATGGCCCGAGCCGCCTCCACGTACAGCTCCTCCTTGATGCTCAGCGTCTGGCCGCGCACCAGGCGGAAGTAGGTGGGGATGTAGATCACGGCCACCGAGAGGGTGATGTTCACCACCCCCGGGCCGAGCATGGCCGCGAAGGCGATGGCCAGGATCAGCCCGGGGAAGGAGTAGATCGAGTCCATGATCAGCGACAGGACACGGTCCAGCGGCCCGCCGGCGAAGCCGGAGAGCAGGCCCAGGGGGATGCCGATCAGCGAAGAGAGGATCGCCGCGGCGAAGGCTACCCCCAGGATGGTGCGCGAGCCGTGGATCATGCGCGACAGCACGTCCCGGCTCAGGTTGTCCGTGCCCATGGGGTGTGCGCGGCTGGGCGCGGCCATCTGCGGGCCGGCCTCCTGGTCCAGCGGGTCGTAGCGCGCCAGAGTGGCGGGGAAGGAGGCCATGTATATGGCGAACAGGATGACCGCGGCACCGATGATCAGGATCCACCATTCCACGCCGTACTTCCTGTGGGCGGCACTGAAGCGCGCGAGCAGGCGCGCCAACCCGCCGGCCACTGAAAAGCGGGTACCTGCGGCTTTGGGCGGGGTCATTGGGCTGGCCACGGCTAGTACCTCACCCGCGGGTCGATGAACGCGTAGATCAGGTCGACGGCCAGCGAAACCAGGCTGACGAAGAAGGCGAACACCACGATCACTCCCTGGATGGTCGGATAGTCGCGCAGGTAGATCCGCTCCACGAGCAGCCGCCCCATGCCCGGCCAGGAGAAGGTCGTCTCGGTGAGGATCGCCCCGGCTAGGAGGGCCGCGAACTGCAGCCCGAGCATGGTCAGCACGGGGATGAAGGCGTTCTTCAGCGCATGGCCGTACACCACGCGGCGCTCCGGGATGCCCCGCGCCCGGGCGGCCAGCACGTAGTCCGCCTTCAGGGTGTCCAACATGTTGGCCCGGGTCAGGCGGATGAAGATGCCGGACAGCACGATCCCCAGGGTCAGGGAGGGCAGCAGCAGATGCAGGGCCACGTCGGCGAAGGAAGCCCACTGCCCTGCGAGCAGGGTGTCCAGGAGGTAGAAGCCGGTGTTCTGGAAGTCCTTCACGAACACGCGGGGGCCCGTGCGCCCGGCGATGGGCAGGAGGTCCAGCCAGATGCCGAACACCAGCTGCAGCATCAGCCCCATCCAGAACACGGGGATGCAGTAGGCCACATTGCCGAAGAGGCGTATGCTGAAATCCCGGCCCGTCCGCCTGCGGCTGGCCGCGTAGGCGCCCAGCGGGATGCCGATCAGCATCGTGAAGGCCATGCCGACCATCGTGAGCTCCAGGGTGGCGGGGAGCTTCTCCAGCAGCGGCTGGCTCACCTTCTGGTTGTAGATCATGGAGTTGCCCAGGTCCAGGCGGGCCAGATCGCCCAGGTAGTCGAAGTACTGCGCCAGGATCGGCCGGTTCAGCCCCAGCTCCTCCTTCTTCTGCTCGATGACCCGTTCGGGGGCATGTCCCCCGAGCATGGCCGAAACCGGGTCGCCCGGCATGATGCGCAGCACCACGAACACCAGGGTGAGCAGGATCCAGAGCATGGGGATCGTGAGCAGGATGCGAGTGAGCGCGTAGCGCAGCAGGTTTTTCACGGCGTTTCGATCGGTGCCCCACTGTACCCGATACGTCGGGCAAAAAAAAGCCCGGGGATCGCCCCCGGGCTTGAGTCCGCGAGAACCTTTATTGCATGGACAGCTCGGAATACAGGAACTGCAGCGTCGGGCCGATCTTGATGCCCTTGACGCTGGGCTTGGTGAACACGTACAGGTCGCCCTGCCAGATCGGCGCCGTAGGCACCTCGTCGGTCCAGCGCTTCTGGATCTCCTTGAACACGCTCTCGCGCACCTTGGGATCGGCGTTGCTCTGCTCCTTCACGAACAGGGCGTCCCAGTCCGGGTTGGAGAAGTAGATGCCCATGCCCGCGGAGCCGGAGGTCCCGGCGAAGGCGGCCGTGTAGTTGTCCGGGTCCAGGTAGTCGGGGTACCAACCCAGGAAGAAGACCGGCATTTCCTTGTGCTTCCATTTTTCTTTGTAGGCCGCCCATTCGGCGCTCTGGAGCGTAACCTTGATGGCCTTGGACTTCTCCAGCTGCACCTTGAGCACCTCGGCCATGTTCACCTCCGGGTCCCCGTAGTGGGAGGGGGTGTACCAGAGGTCGAACTGGAAGGGCTTGGCGGCGGAGAAGCCGGCCTGAGCCAGCAGCTTGTCGGCCAGACTCAGGTTGCCGTCGCCCATCACCGTTTTGAAGTCGTCGGAGTGGTAGATCATGCCGTTTGGCACCATGGAGTACAGGGGCGAGTTCTGTCCCAGGTACACTTTCTGGATGATGTCCGGGCGGTTGATCAGGGCGGCCACGGCCCGGCGCAGCAGCTTGTTCTGGAAAACGCTCTCGGAAGTCTCGAAGCACAGGTAGCGGATCTGCGGGCCGGGCAGCTTGTAGGTTGTGTACTTTTTGTTGGCCGCCAGGTCCTTGATGTCCGAAGGGTTCAGGGTTCGGTAGGTCAGGTC
>CAZMWZ010000150.1:4930-7338 GCA_964570045.1 uncultured Spirochaetaceae bacterium | reverse complement strand
CCGGTCTCGGAGCAGGAAGTGAGCGAGCTGGCCCGCTGGGCGGCCTCCGAGGGGGTCCCCCTGGTGCCGCGCGGCAAGTCCACCTCCGGCTACGGCGGGGTCCTGCCGGTTCGGGGCGGCATCGTGGTGGACTTCGTGCGCCTGGCCTCTGTATTGGCCGTCGAGAAGGACCGGGTCACGGTCCAGGCCGGCATCTCCTGGAAGAAGCTCGACGAGCACCTGCGGCAGCAGGGCCTGACCCTGTGCCTGTATCCTTCCTCCTACCCCTCCTCCACGGTCGGAGGGTGGCTGGCCCAGGGCGGAGCGGGCTTCGGCTCCTGGAAATACGGCTGGTTCGCCGAGAACGTCCTGAGCGCGCGGGCGGTGCTGGGCGACGGGCGCGTGCGGGATTTCGCAGGCAAGGAGCTGGAGCTGCTCTCCGAGGCCGAGGGCATCACCGGCCTGATCACCCAGGTGACGCTCCGCGTCATGCCCGCCGCTGAACCGCAGGTCGCGCTGGCGGCCTTCGACTCGGCCGACGACCTGGGCCGCTTCCTCGCCTCGCTCGAGGGTCTGGAGCTCTGGTCGGTTTCGTTCACCAACCCCGACATGGCCCGCCTGGCCAACCGGGCCCCTCTGCGGACCCACCACGGCCACCCCGTGCACGAGCGCGTGCTCCTGCCCGAGAAGTACCTGGCCACCCTCGCTTTCCACGGCGGGAAAAAGGGCTCACCGGCCGCGGAGCTGGCTTCCAGGGTCAGCGCCGCCGGCGGTGAGCTTCTCGGCAGGCAGCTGGCCGAGCACGAGTGGGCGGAGCGCTTCAACATCATGCGGGTGAAGCGTCTGGGCTCCTCCCTGGTTCCCGCGGAAGTGGTGGTGCCCCTGGCGGAGCTGCCGGCGGTGCTGGCCGAGCTGGGCCGGCGCGTGCGCCATCCGCTAGCCATCGAAGGCATGGGCGTCTCGGGCAAAGAGGTGGTTCTCCTGGGATTCATCCCCCACGACCAGCGCCGCTTCGGCTTCAACCTGGCCTTTCCGCTGTCCCTCACGGTCACCCGCACGGCCAAGCGGCACGGCGGCCGGGCTTATGCCACCGGGCTGTACTTCGCCAGCGAGGCCAGGAGCGTGCTGGGCGCCGAGCGCCTGTCCGCGCTGGCTTCCTTCAAGGCCCAGGCGGACCCGAAAGGCATCCTGAACCCCGGCAAGGTCCTGACCAGCAAGCTAGCCGGGCTGATGGGCCTGGCCTCGAGATTCGAACCGCTGCTGCGCCCCTTCGCCAACGCGACCCGCATCCAGCCCGGGGAACGGATCGGAAAACGGACCGTTAAAAGCGTGCCGCCGGATACGGCCTGGTACGCCTACGCCTGCTCGGGCTGCGGCTACTGCGTGGACGAGTGCGACCAGTACTACGGCAGGATGTGGGAGAGCCAGTCCCCGCGCGGCAAGTGGTTCTTCCTGCGCGAGCTGCTCGAAGGCAGGGAGAAGCTGGACCAGGAGGCGGTGGACACCTTCCTGGTGTGCACGACCTGCGAGATGTGCAACGTGCTGTGCTCCGAGGGACTGCCCATCGAGCCGGCCTGGATGGCCTTGCGGAACATCACCGTCGAAGGGAAGAAGATGATGACCATCCCGCCCTTTGAGATCATGTCCGCCTCCCTGGACGACAACCTCAACATCTGGGCCAATTATCGAAAGAACCGGGCCGACTGGGTGCCGGAGGAAGTGAAGCCCTCGATCAAGGAAAAGGCCGACGCCTTGTACTTTGCCGGCTGCACCGCCTCCTTCGTGGAGAATGACATCGGCCAGTCCGCCGTGCGCCTCCTGCACGACGCCGGCATCGAGTTTGCCTACATGGGCCAGGACGAGGCCTGCTGCGGCATCCCGATGCTGGTGGCCGGCAAGTGGGAGCAGTTCGGGCGGATTGTGAAACACAACCTAAGCGAGGCGGCCAAGCGGGGGGCGAAGAAGGTCATCACCAGCTGCCCGGCCTGCTGGCTTTCCTGGGCCCACCTGTACAAGGAGTGGGCGGCCAAACTGGGCCTCGCCTACGAGGTGGAGGTCCAGCACTACTCCGAAGCCCTGGCCCCGGCGGTGGCCAGCGGGAGGCTGAAGTTCAAGAAGACGCCCAAGGCCGTCACCTGGCACGACTCCTGCCACATCGGGCGCGCGGGGGGGATCTACGAGCCGCCCCGCCTATTATTGAAGGCCGTGCCCGGCGTGGAGCTGCGGGAGATGGAGCACAACCGGGAGCACGCCCACTGCTGCGGCTCGGTCTTGAGCCTGATCTCGGAGCCGGAGGTGGCCTACGGCATCGGCAAGGTGAAGCTGGATGAGGCGCAGGCCACGGGGGCCGAAGAGGTCCTCTCGCTGTGCCCCTGCTGCCAGTTCCAGATGCGCGTGAGCGCCGACAGGAACGGGATGCCGGTCAAGGT
>CAZMWZ010000150.1:0-4830 GCA_964570045.1 uncultured Spirochaetaceae bacterium | reverse complement strand
CCCTGATGAAGCCGCTGTTCCCCGTGTTGTTCCCGCTGCTGATGCCCGGCATGATGCCGAAAGTGATGCCGGCCATGCTGAAGGCGGTGGGCAAGCGGGTGCCCATGCCGGACTACATGCGCGAACAGATGCCGGACTTGATGCCCCGGGCCATGGGTAACCTCATGCCGCACCTGCTGCCGGCCGTGGTGCCCCTGATCGCCCAGCCTCTAGTGGACTACCTGAGCAGGAAAAACGGGGCCGGGAAGGCGTAAGTTTTTCCAGGAGGGCGAGCCTGGGAAGTCATTTCTCCAGGCTCAACTTCGCTGCCGCTTCACGCGGTACAACCGCCTGGGCCTCGGTCACCCCCGCTGGCGGAAGCCAGGTGGCGGCACGAGGATCCTTGCCCGTGATGGCGGCGACCAGCACGCAGGCCATGAGGTAGCTCCCGCCGGCGGAAGGGTGGGCAAGGTTCTGCATCTCCGCTGGATTCCCGCCCGTCCAGGGTTCATCGTGGATCAGGTAGCTTTGTACGAAGGCATAGGTCTGAAAAAAAGCGGTTCGGCGCCGGTCAAACGCAATTCCTCGGCGAGCTGCGGATGGAACTGCTCTCGAGCTGTTTGCGAAAGGGAGCCCCGGGGAGCGTCTTGTCTTTGATTTCAACCGAGGGAACAACGTTCAAAGCTTGGCCAGCTCCGCTACCCAAAGCGGCATTCCGTACTCGCAGGGGGGCGGGCTCCCCCGCCCGCGGACCAGCCGCCGGCCCCGCCTGTACCTGCCTAAAAATCAGCAGAAGAGTCTTGACAAGCGCGCGACAATGTGCCAATATTTAAGCAGAAGAGGTAACTGATGAACCATGGACCCCAGAGCGGCTTGAGCAGGAGGGAAAGACAGATCATGGAGGTCCTCTACCGCCGCAAAAGCGCGTCGGTGGAGGAGATCCGCGGCGAGCTGCCGAACCCGCCGAGCTACTCGGCGGTCCGCTCCACGGTGAACATTCTGGAACGTAAGGGTTTCCTCAGGCATGTGCTGGGGGGCAAGAAGTATATTTACTCCCCTGCGGCCGCGCGCCAAAAGACGATCCGCACAGCGGTACGGCACCTGGTGAGCACCTACTTCGACAATTCCCTGGAAAAAGCAATGACCGCGATGCTCGCACTCAGCGGGAAGGACCTGAGTAAGGAAGACATCGAGAGGCTCGCGGACCTGGTAAGAAAGGAAAAAAAGGAGGGTCGAGAATGAACGTGCCGATACTGATGCGTTCTCTCAGTCCGCTTGCCCTGCGCTTCCTGGCCGTGCTGCTCGCTTCCGCGTTGAAGGCGTCCTTGAGCTTCGCCTTGGTTTACGCGGTCACGCGGCTGCTGAAAGAAGCCCGTTCACGCCACCTGCTCTGGCTGTCCGCGCTGTTGAGCTACCTGCTGGTCCTTGCGATTTCGCTTTTTGACCCCATCCTGCCTTTGGGGAGCCCGGGCCCTCGGGGGCCCTCGGGGATCAGCGGGGTGCTTTCGTCCGTGCTGCTCCCTCAGGCGGGCCTGTTGACCGCGGCAAATACTCCGGCGCCGCCGTTGTTCGGGCTACGGCCCGCTGCCGAGGTTGCGCGGGGCGGGACGCGGCTGTGGCCGCAGGTTTTGTTCCTGCTTTGGTGCGGGGGGGTGCTAGCCAGCTCTCTTCGTTTCGTGGTCGGGAAGATCCGCCTGCTTCAGCTCACCCACGGGGCAAAGCTCCCTTTTTTCCCCCGCCGGCAGAGTTACTGGAATGAGCTGCTGGCCCGGAATGGGGCGCCCAGGCGGGTTCGTCTGCTGGTCAGCACCCGCTGGCAAGCGGCGTTCACCAGGGGCACCGTGCGCCCGCTCATCGTGCTTCCCGCCGACATGGTCGCTTGGCCGCGCGAACGCCTGCGGGTCGTTCTCCTGCACGAGCTGAGGCATATACAACGATTGGATTGCCTGACTCAGGCGGTCGCTTACGCGGTATGCTGCCTGTTCTGGTTTGTCCCTTTCGCGTGGGTCGCCTTTGCGCACCTGTACCTGGAGCAGGAGAAAGCCTGCGACGCGGAGGTGCTCGAGCAGGGGGTGGTCCGGCGGGAGTATGCCGGCTGCCTTCTGGAGGCGGCGCGGCTGTGCCTGGAGCCGGCCGCGGCCATCGGTTTCATTTTTCCCGGACGAAGAAATAAGATGCTGGTGGACAGGATCCACCACATTCTGCGAGGAGGGAAGGACATGAAAAAGAAAGCGTTCGCTTTGCTAACCGCCGCGTTCGCGGTCTGCAGCCTGATCGTGTTGAGCGCCGGGGCGGGTCAGGAAACCATCGACGTCGAGGATGCCTACGGGAAGATTGTCGGAGAGTGGGTGAATATGAAGTACCCGGGGGTCACCCCCCAGAGCGAGCCGCAGAAGATCGTGATCCGGCCGGACCACACCGGCGAGGACTGGCGAACAGCCAGTGATCCGGCTCGCGATGCTGCCTGGGATCTGGGGCTCAAGAAGGCCTGGAAGGACTGGAAGGGGAATATTTACATCCAGTTTTATTATCGCTATACCGAGCGTTATTCCTGGAGCGGGCCCGCGCTCTTTCGATTGAGCAGGAACGGCAGGGTCCTGGAACAGATGGACCGCCCCGGGTTGGAGACCGGGGTATACCCGGAGAAGATCAATCCGAAAGCCCGCTCGGATGAGGGAGACTGGTACAGCGTCTACTATCGCCAGTAAAAGGCCGGTCTGGAAGGCGGCGGCCTACGCGCCGGGCGACCCCCGGCGCTTTTCTTTTGCATCCGCATCTGGTAGGGTGGGGCGCATGGAGGAGAAGAGGGTCTTCCTCACGGCCCTGTCCAACGCCTGCGGGTGAGGCGCCAAGATGGGCCCCGAGGCCCTGGCGCAGGTCCTGCAGCCGTTACAGGGAATGTTTCCGCCTGAGCGCTTCCCCGAGCTCCTGGTAGGGCTGGCCGGCCCCGACGACGCGGCCGTCTACCGTGTGGGGGAGGACTGCGCGGTCATCCAGACCGCGGACTTCTTCCCCCCGGTCGTGGACGACCCTTATGACTACGGAGCCGTGGCCGCGGCCAATGCCCTGAGCGACGTGTACGCCATGGGCGGGGAGCCGAAGCTGGCCTTAAACCTCTGCTGCTTCCCGGAGGAACTGCCCGCCGCGGTGCTGCAGGCCGTGCTGCGCGGGGGTGCGGACAAGGTCGCCGAGGCGGGGGCCGTGCTGGCCGGCGGGCACACGGTGAGCGACCCGGTGCTCAAGTACGGCCTGTCGGTCATGGGGTTGGTGCACCCCGCGCGGATCTGGACCAAGGCCGGGGCCCGCCCCGGCGACCTGCTCGTGCTCAGCAAGCCGCTGGGCGTGGGCCTGACCACCACGGCCCTGAAGCGCCGCCTGGTCCGGGTGGAGAGCATCGCCGATTCGGTGGCCAGCATGAAGCGGCTGAACCGCACCGCCGCCGCGCTGCTGCGGGAGGCAGAGGTACACGCCTGCACGGACGTGACCGGCTTCGCCCTGCTGGGCCACGGGCTGGAGATGGCCGAGGCGGGCGGGGTGCGCCTCGAGCTGGCCTGGGGCGCAATCCCGCTGTTGGCGGGGGTACGGGAGCTCGCGCGCGGGGACGCCTTCCCCGGTGGCACCGACCGCAACCAAAGCTTCTACTCACCCAGGGTGCGCTTCGACGCGGCGGTGGGCGAGGCCGAGCGGCGGATCCTGTTCACCCCGGAGACCTCCGGCGGCCTGCTGGCGGCGGTGCTCGCCGGCCGGGTGCCGGCGCTGCTGGAGCGCGGCGAGCGGGCAGGGCAGGGCTTCTGGGTGATCGGCAAGGTATCCGAGGGAAAGGGAATCGAGGTAACCGCGGATGAACGGGTATGAGAGGGTGCGCGCCGCCGTGGAGGGGCGCCGGCCGGACCGGGTTCCGGTCATGCTGCACAACTTCCTGATGGCCGCCGACGAGGCCGGCTACACCCAGGCGCAGTACCGGGAGAGCGCGGCCGCCATGGCCGACAGCCACACCCGGGCCGTGGAGCGCTACGGCTACGACGGGGTCATGCTGGAGATGGACACCGCCGTGATGGCCGGCGCCCTGGGCGTGCCGGTGGCCTTCCCCGCGGAGGAGCCGGCGCGCACGGTCAGCCCCCTGCTGGAGCGCCTGGAAGACGTGGGCAGCCTGAAACCGGTCCGGGTCGAGAGTTACCGCTACCTCCAGACCTGCCTGGAGGCCGTGCGCCTCCTGGTGGAGCGCTTTCACGGGCAGGTGTACGTGCGCGGCAACTGCGACCAGCTGGCCCTCTCCCTGGCTACCATGGTGCGCGGCGCGGCCGAGTTCTACATGGACCTGTGCTATGAGGAAAAGGAGGTCCTGGTCCACGAGCTTTTAGAATACTGCACCGGGGCGGCCCTGCAGTACATCCGGCTCATGGCCCAGACCGGCTGCGACCTGGTGTCCAACGGGGACAGCCCGGCCGGGCCGGACCTGATTTCCCCCGAGATGTACGAGCGCTTCGCGCTGCCCTACGAGAAGCGCGTGGCCGACGAGGCGCACCGCCTGGGCCTGCCGTACGCCCTGCACATCTGCGGGGACACCACCCGGATCCTGGACGCGATGGTCCGGACCGGGACGGACTGCCTGGAGCTGGACTACAAGACCGACACGGCCGCGGCCCACGCGGCACTGAAGGACCGGGTCACCCTGATCGGGAACATCGACCCCAGCGGCGTGCTGCGCTGGGGCGACGTGAACAAGGTCGAGGCCGAGACCCGGGCTCTGTGCCGGGCGTTCGCCGACACGCCGCGCTTTATCCTGAACGCGGGCTGCGCCATCCCCCAGGGCACGCCGAGTGACAACATCCGCGCCCTGGTCCGCGTGGC
>CAZMWZ010000149.1:6080-7529 GCA_964570045.1 uncultured Spirochaetaceae bacterium | reverse complement strand
ACGCGGCAGACAGCGGTGCCGCTTCTCAGTTCATTACCGGGACCTTCGAATGAGCTCGAGCAACTCCATAGGAGTCAGGACGGTTACTCCTGCGCGACAACTCCTCGGATAGTGACGCGCATTTCCGGTGACCAGAAGAGACTGCGATGCGGCAGCCACTTCGAGAAAAGGCGCGTCCCCGGGGTCGGGAAGCTGGACGGGCAGTGGAGCCGCAGCAACCGGATCGGCGATAGAACGGATCAGTTCTAGAAGCACGGCGGCATCTTCGGGAACGATTCGCAGCTGAGGGCGTTGCAACGCGCTGTCGTACTCCGCCAGAATGCGGTCGTCGGCGTACAACTCGAAAGCGTCATCGGCAAGCAGGTCGATGATCTGGGCGAATGTGCCGTGCGCCGTCATGATAGCGGAGACGACAACGTTCGTGTCCAGCACCACTCTCACCTGTCAGGCCGCCTTTCACGCCGCGCTTGGGCAACGATGGCATCAATCTGATCCATCGACAGGCGGTCCAGTCCTTCTGCCTTGGCCCTGACGCGCATCCTGCTGAGGGCGATACGAGCGCGGGCTCGGCGGATGGCCAGGATTTCCTCTTCGACGTTGTCCGGCCCCACGCGGGTCATGACGGCAATAGGCCGCCCGTTGGCGGTGACCACGATCTCTCGATCCGCCTGAAGATCCCGACGGAGTCCGGCAGTGTTATTGCGCAGATCCCTGATGGAGATGAATTTCATCCGACGATCTCCTTCCGAAATGCACTGAAAAGACATCATAAGTGTACACAATAAGAACCCTAATGTCAAACGCATTACCGTAGGTATTGGGTGCAGGTGCGCAGCGATGGGTTAACGGCTATCCAAGACGGGAGTCAAGGGCAGCAGAAAGTAGAAGGTGGAGCCCCGGCCAAGGCCTTCACTCTCCGCCCAGATCCTGCCCCCCAGCAACTGGAGCAGCTGCCGGCTCAGCGACAAGCCCAGCCCGGTACCGGAAAACTTGCGGCTGGCGGACTGTTCAACCTGCTCGAACGGGTGGAAAATTCTTTCCAGGTCCTCACTGGCCAGGCCGATCCCCGTGTCGGCAACACTGACCTCGATGCCCTCACCGGCGCCCATTGGCACACTGCGGGCCGTGACCTCGACCCTTCCCCCCGGCGGGGTGAACTTGAGCGCGTTGGACAGCAGGTTGATCAGGACCTGGCGGAGCCTTTGCGCATCCACTCGTGCGCTCCTGGGCAGGCTCTGGAAATCGGTTGCGATCGTTATTTCCCGTCACCGGACCGGGCATCCGCCGCCAACTCGGTGAAACCGATGATGTGATTCAGAGGCGTGCGCAGCTCGTGACTCATGTTCGCGAGGGACGCGCTTTTTGTCTGGTTGGCGCTTTCGGCTTCGCGCCTGGCTGTCTCCAGGCCGGCCTGCCTCGCCTCCGCCAGCTCGAGCAGAGCGAGGTAAT
>CAZMWZ010000149.1:0-5980 GCA_964570045.1 uncultured Spirochaetaceae bacterium | reverse complement strand
GCGATGCCGGCCCCGAAGCCGCGGGAGGCCCCGGTGACCAGCGCAATGCAGTTTTTCAGTCGAGGGTTCATGGCCTTCCTTCCTTGAGATTACCCTTTGATCCCGCCGGCGGTGAGGCTCTGCACCAGGTACTTCTGGAAGATTAGCGCCAGGATGACCGGCAGCGCGGCGGCGATCACCGCCCCGGCGGTCATGTCCCCGTAGCGGATCTGGTACTTGCCGATCATGTCCGACAGAGCCACCGGGATGGTGATCGATTTTCGCGTCGAGGTGAAGATCATGGCGAACAGGAACTCGTTGGTCGAGGAGATGAACACGTAGATGGCCGTGGCCGCGATGCCGGGGGCGGACAGGGGCATGACCACCCGGAACAGGGCCTGCAGGCGCGTGCAGCCGTCGATGCGCGCCGCGCTCTCCAGGTCCTTGGGGATGGTCTGGAAGTAGCCGTATAGGATCCACACTGAAATGGGCAGGAGCCAGCCGGTGTAGCCGATGATCAGGGCCAGCTTGGTGTCCACCAGCTTCAGGATGCGGCTGAAGATGATGTACAGCGGGATCAGGTCCACCAGGGGCGGCACCATCTGGGTTCCGATCAGCACGAACAGGAACCACAGTCCCCACTTGAAGTTCAGGCGCGCCAGCGCGTAGCCGGTGATCGAGCCCAGGGCCACGCACACCGCCATGGCCACGGCGGCCACGATCAGGGTGTTGAATACCGCCTCGTAGAACCTCATGAGGCCGCGCTCCTCCAGCAGCACGCTCGCGAAGTTCTCCAGCGTCGGCCGGGGCGGCCAGAAGTGCGGCGGGATGTCGTAGAGCTGATTGGAGGTCTGCAGGCTCATGTTCACGATCCAGTAGAAGGGGAAGAGCATCGTGAGCAGCACCAGGGCGACGAACACGTACAGGAACACCCGCACACCGGGCCTCGTGATAGCGGCCATTACAGCTCCACCCTCCGGTTGAGCAGCCGGTAGTAGAGCACCGCCAGAATGACGATCAATAGGGTGATCAGGTAGGCCAGCGCCGCGCCGAAGCCCATGCGGTGGTGCTTGAAGGCGATCTCCCACACGTAGAAGGTCGTGAGCTTGGTCGCGTTGGCCGGCCCGCCACGGGTCATCACGTAGATGATGTCGAACACCCGGATGGCCTCCACCGTGCGCAGGATCAGGGTGACCAGGATTGGCCAGCTGATCACCGGCAGGGTGACCCGGAAGAACACCGCGACATCGCCGGCCCCGTCGATCGTGGCCGCCTCGTAGAGCTCCTCGGGGATGGCCTGCAGCCCGGCCAGGATCAGCAGCACCACCAGGGGGGTCCACTTCCAGGCGTCGGCCAGCACGATGAGGTTCATGGCCCAGGCCGGGTCGGCCAGCCAGGGCTTGTAGCGGGGGATCACGTGCAGGCTGTACAGCACGTAGTTGAGCACCCCGATCTTGGGGTGCACCAGCCAGTTCCAAATGATGCCGGTGACCACCGGCGGGATGGCCCAGGGGATCAGGATCAGGGAGCGGGCCGCGGGGCGGCCGAAAAAGCGGTTGTTGAAGGCCACCGCGATGGCGATCCCCGCCACCATCTCGATGGCCAGGGACAGGGCCGTGAAGTAGAAGGTGCGCAGGAAGGAGACCAGCAGGTCCGGCTCCTGAAAGATCTCGATGTAGTTCTTCAGGCCCCGGAACTCCTCGGGGTAGCGGATGTCGCTGCGCAGGAAGCTGATCACGAAGGAGTAGAGGAGGGGGTAGATGTAGAGGGCCAGCACGATCAGCATGGCCGGGAGCACGAGCAGGAAGGCGAACAGCCCCTCGTTGTGCTCGAGGCGGCCAGTGAAGCTCTGCCGGTAGGCTGCGGTGCGCATGTGCTTTCGCGTCGAAAAAAGGCGGGATGCCTTTCCAGCATCCCGCCGAATGCGATCAGGCCCGGCTCACCAGCCCGACAGCTTGTTGCACTTGTCGGTGGCGTCCTTGAGGGCCTTCTTTACGTCCTTGTTGTTCACCAGGGCGTTCTGCACCTCCGTGGAGATGATATCCGAGCACTGAGTGTACTCGGGCACCGCCGGCCGGTAGTAGCAGCCGGCCGCGGACTGGAACACCACGTCCAGGTTGATCACCTTCTTCACGTCCGGGTCCTTGAACAGCTCCTTGAGCACCGGGGTCTGCCCGTCATCCAGCGCCCGCTTCTTCTGCACCATCGGGGTCTGCAGGTACTTGATGAACTGCTTGGCGGCCGCCTTGTTCTTCGAGGGGGAGGGGATGGCCAGGTACTCGTGCCCCTCGATGGAACCGCTTAAACCCGCCTTGGCGCCCGGCATGGGCGCGGGGAAGATCTTGCCGGCGTAGGCGGTCTGGTCCGGGTTCTTGAAGGCCAGCTGCATCATGTCCCAGTTCACCAGCATGGCGGACTGCCCCTTGCCGAACAGGTCGGCGATCTGCTGCTGGATATAGGTGGGCGAGCCGGGATCCATGGTCCCGTCCTTGATCATCTTCTGTAAAAATTGCAGGGCCTGCACGCACTCCGGGCTGTCCAGCAGCCAGAACACCTTGTTGCCTCGGAACTCGCTGATTTTGGCGCCGGCGGACTTGGCCCAACGGAAGAAGGCGGTGGTCACGTACTCGCCGGGGCCCAGGGAGTCGGCAATGGCGTAGACGGTCGGGCTCTGCAGCTTCTTGCCGTAGGCTATCATCTCGTCCCAGGTCTTGGGCGGCTTGTTCGGGTCCAGGCCGGCCTTGAGGAACATCTCGCTGTTGTAGAACATGATCGTCCAGGAGGCCATCAGGGGCGCGGCGTAGAGCTTCCCGCCGATACTCACCCCGTCCAACATCCCGTCCATGAACTTGGCCCGCTCGGCCGGCGTGTACATGTCGGAGATGTCGGCATACAGGCCGCCGGGCACGTACTCCGGCAGCATGAAGGAGCCGCAGTCCACGATGTCGTAGGTGGGCTCCTTGGCCTTCAGCGCCACGGCCTGCTTGTTGACCATGGCGTCCCACTCCACCTCCACCAGGTTCACCTTGATCCCGGTCTTGGCGGTGAACTCCTGGGCCCGCTCGCCCATGTGCTTGCCGGCGGCGTCGATGCCCAGCAGCACGGTGATGGTCTGAGTGCTTGCCAGGCCGGCGCCCGCCAACAGGAGCAGGGCCGCGAGCAGAAGAATCGTTGCCTTTCTCATACAACACCCCTTTCGTTGGAAATTTTTCAAAGAGCTACGCTCTTATTCTCTAATAACACGATGCTTCTTCCAGGCTGCGATCAGGGCCCGGGTGTTGCGCCGGGCGTTCTCGGTGTCCTCGCGCACGTTGTCCACCGGCGAGAGGATGAACCCGCCGCCGGAGCCCAGGACCTCCAGCGCCCGGCGCACGGCTGTTTCGGTTTCCTCCTCGGTGCCGAGCTCCACCGTGACCGCGCCGCTGACCCCGCCCCACAGCGCCTTTCGCGCCGCGCGGCACCGGTCCTTGATCGCCGGCAGCGCAGTACCCTTGCCTTCCTCCGGGTCCACTCCGATGAGCACGTCCACCCCCGCCGCCAGGATGTCATCCAGCAGGGGCAGGAAGGCGCTGGTGATGATGTAGCCGAACTTCCGGCCGCCCTGGTGCACCAGCTGCGCTTCGCGCCGGAGGGTCGGGGCCACGATGGAGCGCCAGGCCGTCGGGGTCCAGAACTCGGTGGTCTCGTACCAGCCGCGGCGCACGATCAGGTCAGCCTCGGTCTCGGCCAGGTAGACCTCGATCTGCTTCAGGTTCCAGCGGTGGATGATGTCGGCGTACTCCTGGATCAGGTCGGGACGGGTCAGGGACAGGACCATCACGGTCTCGAACCCTGAAAGCCAGGCCATGGCATCGCAGCCCATCACCCCCGGGTCCACCTGCAGTCCGGGGCGCACGCTGCCCTTCCAGCCGCCCACTTGCAGCAGGCCGTGACGCTTTGCCAGTCTGGAGGCCTCCCGGGCCTCCTCCCGCAGCACCCGGATGTCCTTGTCCTTCACGGGCCCGAACAGGTAAGGAAGCTTGGGCAGGTCGTGCTCCGGCTTGACCAGGATTTCCTCGAAGCGCGGCACCAGCCAATCCTTCATCAGAGGGAAATCGGACTCGGTGGGCCAGCCGTCGCGCTGCCGCAGGCGGCTGGTCAAGGGTCCGGAAGGGGTGTCGATGCGCCGGCAGAACACCTTGCCGCCGTCCTTCTCCTCCACCCACTGCCTCCAGGTCACGCCGGGGGCCAGCCCGCCGTACAGGTGCAGGGTGTGGTTCAGCTGCCCGACGTGCACACAGGCGTCCAGCCCCAGCTCCACCTGCTTTTCCACGAACTCAGCGTCGCTGCGACAGCGGTCGTAGAGGTTGAAGAAGAGCATGAACGAGCAGGGGATGTAGTCCGCATCCCGGTACTCGATGGCTGCCAGCATCCGTTCGCGGCTTTTCATGAGCGTTTCATTATCCGGCGCGCCAACGGAATTTGTCAAGTTTATTTTCGGATGGTATAAGGGTAGGGCGAGGAGGAGCCATGGCCCGTATTTCCGGCATCGACGGCATCGACTCCGGGGACATCGAGCGGCGCCGGGAGCGCGTGCGCCGCGCCTGGGCGTACCGCCGGGTGGATCACCTGCCCCTGGGGTTCATCCTGGAGGACTTCAGCCGCTACACCCTGCGGGAGCTGTGCGCGAGCGGGGAGAAGCAGCTGGAGATGAACATCCGCTCCATCGACCGCCTCCTGCGCCTCCTGCCCGACGACTACATCCCCGCCGCCCGCCTCTGGCCAGGCTACATGACGATCGCCACCATGTTCGGCCTCCGGGCCCACTGGGGCGAGGACCCCATGCAGCCCCCTGGCGTGCTGGAGCACCCCATCCGGGACCTGTCCCAGGTCTACGCCCTGAGCGCGCCCGACCCCCGGACCGCCGGGCTGATGCCGTTCATTCTGGAGTGGACGCGCGAGTTCGCGCACGCTCTGCCGCCGGAGGTGCACCTGGCCGGCCCGGACCTGGGCGGCCCCTTGAACACGGCCAAGGACCTCTTCGACACCAATTTATTGTTCACCGCGTTCTACGACGACCCCCAGGCCTTCCGGCATTTGCTGGCGCTGGCCGCCGACGTGCAGGTCGGCTGCTACCGGGAGGTGATCGCGGCGGCGGGCGGCCTGGAACGGCTCACCTGCATCGATTTCGACCCCCTCTGGGCCCCGGAAGGGCGCAAAGGGTTCGTCTCGGACGACGTGTGCGCTGGCCTTTCGCCTGAGCACTTCGCCGAGTTCAGCCGCCCGTACAACAACCGGATCTTCCGGATGTGGCGGGGGGGGCGGATCCACAACTGCGGGCCGCACCCGGCCCTGGCGCACTACCTGGACCACGACCCGCCCATCAACGGGTTGAACTGCTCGTTCCGCTTCACTCAGGCAGAGCTGCCGCGCCTGCGGGAGGCCTTCCGCGGGCGGGGGATCGTGGAGTTGATGTTCGACAACGGCGAGACGGCTCCCGAAATCGTGCGCGGGTACGAGGAGGCCGCCGCCGCGCTGGTGCCGGAAGTGGTGGCCGTCCCGGTGATCTGGCTCAGCCACGCCTGGTCGGACGAGGACATCCGCGCCCTGTACGAGGAGCTGCGCGGCGTGGCCGAGCGGGCCGCCCGCGCGATGCGCTGGGTCGGGAGGCAGTAGGCGCGGCTATTCCTTTTCCCGGCGCGGCGGCAGGGGCAGGACCCCCGCCATCTCGCTGATCACGTTGATCAGCTCGCTGCCCGCGGGCACGACGATCTTGGAGTTGGTCGAGAGGGCTTTCTCCACCATTTCCAGGCGCCTGAGCAGCTGGGCATTGCCGACAAAGTAGCGGTCGGCCGCCTCGTTCACGAGGCGGATGGCCTGGGCCTCTCCTTCGGCCTCCAGGATTTTGGCCTGCCGCACCCCCTCGGCCTTCTTGATTTCCGCCCGCCGCGCCCCGTCGGCCATGGTCTCGGTGGCGGTGGCGAAGTCCACGGCGGCGATCTTCTCGTTCTCCGCTTTGACC
>CAZMWZ010000148.1:0-7613 GCA_964570045.1 uncultured Spirochaetaceae bacterium | reverse complement strand
GCAGCGGCGCGTTCTGGGAGAAACCGCCTCCTCCTGCCAGGAGGAGCATTCCCAGCGCGATCCCGGGCTGGATCACTTGTCTAAGGCAGAACCGCAGGCACCGGCTTTTCATTAGAAATCTTCTCTTGAGTACTGAATAGCAAGAGTCATGCCACAAAGGTGTTATGAGGTATTTGCTTAGTGCGGCAATAGATAGAGGATAAACACCCGGAAGTCCCCCAGGCCTGGGGTGCAACGCCGGTTGCGCTACTCCTGCGTTGGTTGCCGGTTCCTGAGCCTCTTGCTGAGGGCCTGGTGCGAGATGCCCAGCCAGCCGGCCGCGACGCTCTGATTTCCTCCCGCGCGCCGCAGGGCCTCGGCGATCATCATTTCGGTCGCCTGACGCAGGGTCGGCAGTCGTTGCGGAAACGCGAGCAGAGACGCGGCGAGCTCCGCGGGTTGGCGGGCGAGATCTTTGCCTGTTCTCTCCCGGAATGCAGCCACTGACAGGGTGCTCGTGGTCGTTCTGGCCAGCGCATCCCTGACCAGGTTGTCGAGCTCACGGACGTTTCCGGGAAACTCATATTTCCCGAGCAGCTCCAGCAGCCCGAGAGGAACTGCGGGTTTTTCCCGGTGCATCCGCTCGGCCGCGGCCGCCAGGAAGTGTTCCATCAGGAGAGGCAGGTCTTCCATCCTGTCCCGCAACGGCGGGATCCGGATCGAATACGTCGAAAGCCGGAAGTACAGATCCGTCCGGAATTTTTCGCTCTGCATGAGCCTCTCCAGCTCACGGTTGGTGGCGACGATGAACCGGGCGTCGGTCCGGCGCGGCAGATCGGACCCAAGTGGATAATATTTCCCGGTGTCCAGCAGGTCCAGGAGCTTGGTTTGAGACACTAAGCTTAGATCCCCGATTTCGTCCAGCAGCAGGGTACCCCCGGCGGCCCGCTGGATCATGCCTTCGCGCGCCTCCGGCGCGCCCGTGAAGGCGCCCTTGCGGTGTCCGAAGAGGGTGTCCGCGAAAAAGGTGTCGTCCAGGCCGCCCACGTTGACCTCGATGAATTCCCCGCTGCGCCCGCTAGTCTCGTGGATGGCCCGGGCCAGAAGATTCTTGCCGACGCCGGTCTCGCCGATGAGCAGGATCGGCTCCGCGGTGACGGCGACGGATTCGACGTATTGAAACACGCCCTGCATGGCGCGGTTGCGAGTCACGATGGGCGCGAAGAGTTCGGGATTCGCCAGACCAGAGCTGAGGAGCTTCTCCTTGAGGTGCCGATAATCCCGTTCCAGCCGCCGGATATCCAGGGCCCGCCGAATCCCGCTCAACAGGCGGGTGTCCTCGACGGGCTTGACCATATAGTCGACGGCGCCCGCCTGCATGCAGCCGACGGCGGAGGCCACCTCGTCGGTGGCCGTGAGCACGATCACCGGCAGCTGCGGAAACAGGGCGTGCAGCTCGCCCAGGAGCTCTTCGCCGGACAGATACGGCATGCGCAGGTCGAGGAGAATCAAAGCCGGCTCCAGGCTGCGCGCCAGGCCCACGACCTCCCGACTGTCCCGGCAGCCGCTGACGTTGAGCAGTCCGTTCGCCCGTAACTTGGCGGTCAGGTCGATGATGACCTGCTCCTCGTCGTCCACGACCAGGATGGGTTTGCCGGCCGGGATCGTGGGGCTCATCCCGGCACCTCCGCGGGCAGGATCACGGTGGCCACGGTACCCTGACCGGGCACGGAAGCCAGGCGCAGGGAGCCGCGATGCTCGGTGATGATGGCCTCGGCCACGAACAGGCCCAGGCCGGTGCCGCCGGTGGCTCTTTTGGTCGTGAAGAACCTTTCCTTGAGGTGCGGGAGGAGCTCGGGCGGGATGCCGCTGCCTTCATCCGTGACCTTGATGCGGATCTCCCCGCCGCCCGCCTCCCGCAGGGCGTGAAGCGCGATCGCTTTCCTGCGGTCGGGAAGCGCTTCACAGGCATTCACCAGGAGGTTGACCAGTGCCTGCTCCAGCCGCTGGGCGTTGCCGCGCACCCCGGGCAGAGCCGGCGCCAGCTCGAGAGTGAATCGGTCCGTGGCCCGGCGCAGGTAACCCTCGGCCAGGTCCACCGCCGCGTGAATCACAGCGCCGATGTCCAGGCTGGTCATGAGCGGTGCGGGGTCCTCCCGGCTGAAAGCCCTGAGGCCCTTGATGATTCCATCGATATTTTTCGAGGCGTTTTCGGCGGCGGCGAGGGCTTCCGGGAGGATTCTCCGGAACTCCGAGTCCTCCAGGCCGCCGATCAGGTACCCTGCGGTTTCAGGCGCGCAGCGCTCCAGGATATGAAGCAGGTCCGGGCAGGCCTTGCGCAGGAGCGAGACGTTGGTCAGGATGCTCTGGTTGGGAACGTTGATCTGGTGGGCCATGGCTGCCAACAGAACGCCGAGGGAATTGAGCCTGTTGGCCTGCACCAGGCTCGCTTCGGTGTTCCGGATCGACTTCAACATCTTGTTGAACGAACGGGCCAGAAAGCCGATTTCGTCCCGGAATTGAGGCCGTACATTGACGTGCAGGTTCCCTCCGTCGGCCCGGCGCATGGCCTCGGCCAGAGACCGCAGAGGACGGATCAGGTTCGTTCGGAACAGCGCCGGAAACACGAATAGGATGAACAGGCTGGAAGCCAGAAGCAGAAGCGCCAGTACGGACATGCGGAAGTGCAGGTAGCGGGAGTAGCCGGCCTCGAAGGATTCGAAGATTACCTCCGGCCGCGGGCTGGAATATGGCAGGTCGGTGCGGAGGCGCAGGGGCTGCAACGGCGCGTCGGCCGTCCCGGGATGAATGCCGGTCAATCTCGGCCCGAAAGCTTCTGCCCGGCCGCGGGAACCCGGATGCCGCCCGGTCGTGGTTGCCGTCGTGAAGTTGTACATCTGCACGGAGGAATACCGCCCCTGCGGCTCGATGGCTTCGAGGCACATGGTGAAGGACCCGTCATCGTGCAAGGTGAGCTGGACGGTGTTGGTGTTGGCAAACCCGAGCTCCGGAAGGCGGAGCCAGGTCACCGTCAATGCGCGCGGACCGCTGTTCAGAAAGATCCCCGCGCCCCGGGAAGAGTCGAGATTCAGGAGCAGCGGGGCGATCGCCGGGTTGGGGTGGTACCCGCCCCAACCGTTCTCCCGGATCGTCTGCCCCAGGTACAGCATCGGGCTGTGGAGCACTTGAAGAGTGCGGTAGCTGCGCCCGAAAAATGGAAAATCGAACTCCGCCTCCACGGCCTGCCGCTCTCCATAACCGATGTCTAGCCGTCGGCCCAGCGCGGCTTCGAATCCAACCGGGGGTGCTTCCAGATCGTAGCTCCCGGAGCCGTTCGGACGGAAAAGAATCGACACCGGGCCGGACAGGCGGTCGTCGCCGCGATAGTCGGTTTCCGTGGCTTTGCCGACGAACAGCGCGATCAGGCCCAACAGGCTCAGCACGGGGATCAAGGTCAGGCCGACGAGCTTTACCTGGAAGCTCGAGGGCTCCGTCGCATGGTTCAGGTACGTGACGAGGAAGCTGAAATAGAACAGCAGCAAGGAGAGCCAGATGAGATAGGTGGCGATCGCCAGGGGCAGAAACCCGTAGGTCAGGAACACGTAGCAACCCAACGCGGCTACCAGCAGAAGCAGGCTCAGGGCCAGGGAGCGGGCCGTCGTGGCGCTTCTGCCCGCAGGACGGAGCAGCTTCCGCCACCAAGGGCGGGTTTTGCCAGAGCTGAGCAGGACAGACCTGCGCAGCAGGAGGACCACGACCAGCACCATCTGCGCGCCCAGGAAGCCGTACAAGATGGAGTAGTAGGCCATCGTGAAGCGATAGCTGCTGCCTCGGCGCTCGAGCAGTACGAAGTTGTAGGTGGTGAGCGCCAGCATCCCCAGGTTCAGCACGGTGAGAACGGCCACGACCGACCATAGCTCCTTTTTTTGCTTACCGGGCAGGATGGGGAAGAAATAGGCGAACAGGACGAGATTCAGGAGAGCCCCGGCCGGACCAATATCCTGAAAGAACGGCACGAGCAGGTTTTTCAGATTGCGGGGCTGCCAGTAGTAGAGGCCGGCGAACTCCAGAAAAGAGGAAAGGTTGAAAAGGGCGGCCCCATAGAAGGTCAAGGCCAGGAAGAAGGTGGCTTTCGACCGGCCTCGCCGGCTGGCAAGGTAGGTCGCGATGCTTACGGATAGAACCAGCGTGGCCAGCCGGATGATCGAGCAGGAGTCAAGGTTCAGCCAGACGGGAAGCACGGTGCGCGCCTCCGCAACTGAAGGCTCAATGCGATTATAAGCTCGCCCAGGGGCAGGGCGCAACACCCCTAGATCGCTTCAGAAAAATACGCTGATGCCAGCCTATAAGCCCACTGTACCAGCGCGCTTGCGAGTTTACAACTTCGCGCTCTCCTGCTACCCTGAGGCCATGGTCACAGCAAACGATCGCGGCATCATCCGGGAGTTGGCTTCAAAGTGGAAGGACATCGCCGAGCGGCCGGTCATGAGCGAGCGCAAGCGTCTCTGGAAGGCCGTGCACGACCTGAAACCCAAACGGCCGGTCATCCTGGTGGAGACGGCCTCCATCGACGGGTTTGTCGGCCCCGAGGAACTGCGGTGCCAGGACCCGTTCCTGCGCGCCGTGGAGCAGAACCTGCGCGACAACGTACGGCACGCCGAGGAGGTGGGCGACGACGTGATCCTGGAGCCGTATTTCCGCATCGGTTGGCACCTGGACTGCTCGGATTTCGGGGTGAACGTGGAAACTAAGCCCGCCACGGTGTCCAAGGACGAGATCGCCCTGGGATACACCTTCAACTTTCCGATCCGGGCGCCCGAGGACGTGAAGCTGCTGAAGAAGCGGACCTTCACGGTGGACCGGGCTAAAACCCTGGAGCGCCAGCGTCTCCTGGAGGACGCCATGGGCGACCTGCTGCCGGTCCGCGTGGGCAACTACGACCCGTTCCTGGCGCAGTGGGGGGACGAGGGCTGGACCGGGATGTTCTTCTTCGGGCTGACCTGGCAGATCTACCGCTTCATCGGCAACAACGGCCTCCTGTACTGGCTGTACGACGCGCCGGACACGATCCGCTGGCTCATGGAGTACATGTGCGAGGACCGCGACCGGCTTTTCGCTTTCCTGGAGCGCGAAAAACTCCTGGTCCCCAACACGGACAACCAGATGGCCGGGCCGCGGGCCTACGGCTACGTGTCCGAGCTGCCGGGGCCGGACGCCGACGGCCAGGTGAAGCTGAAGGACCTGTGGGGCTGGGCTGAATCCCAGGAGTCGACGGTCATTTCCCCGGACATGTACAAGGAGTTCTTCCTGCCGTACCTGGCCCGCCTCAGCGCCAAGTTCGGGCTGGTTTACTACGGCTGCTGCGAGCCGGTTCACGACCGCCTGGCGATGATCATGCAGGCCATCCCCAACCTGCGCTCCGTCTCGGTATCCGGCTGGGCCGATTTCCGCAAAGTGGCCGAGATGCTCGGCCGCCGGTACGTGTACTCCCGCAAGCCGACCCCGGCCTACATCAGCGGGGCCAACCCCGACTGGGGGCTGGTGGAGGCGGACATGCGCAAGACCTACGAGGCCGCCAGGGACTGCAACCTGGAGCTGCTTTTCAGGGACATCTACACGATCGCCCGGGACCGCCCCCGCCTGGCCCGCTGGGTGGCGATGACCCGGTCGATCTTCGGGATCTGAGGGCCGCTCGCCTAGGCTTTCCGGCGCGCCGCCGGGTCCTGGCGGAAGAAGGCGGCGAGGAGCCGGTACACCTGCGGGTACTCCGAGGCGAGCACTAAAGGCTGCTCGAAGAAGTACTCGCAGGCCACGGCGAAGAACTCCGCGTCGTTCTCCGCCGCATAGTCGTCAATGCGCAGCTTCTTCCGGCGCCGGGCGCGCTTCTGGAAGTCCGTGAAAGCGCCGGAAAACCCTTCGTACCACTCGCCGGCGTTCACCCCCTCGTGCAGGGCGGGCCGCCCGTTGACCTGGCCGTCCAGCAGGTCCAGCTTGTGGGCCGCCTCGTGGATCACGACGTTGTACCCATCGCCCCAGCCGGAGGCCTCCACGTCCTGCCACGACAGGACCATGGGACCCCGGTCCCAGGACTCACCACTTTTCTCCTCTTCCCACTCGTGGACCACGCCGGCGGCGTCCCACTCCTGGTGCTCCTGGGTGAAAACATCGGGGACTACGACCACGGTGCGCCAGTTGCGGTACCAGTCCAGGCCCAGGTTCAGCACCGGCAGGCAGGCCTGCACGGCGATCACGGCCTTGCGATATTCGTCCAGCTCCTGGTCCCCGCGCCGTTCGAAGATCTTCTCGTGCAGGAACAGGGTGGCCAGCTCCCGCAGGCGGCTCAACTCCTCGGAGCTGAGGCCGGCCAGGATGGGGTGTTCGGATAGCAGCGAGGACCAGGTGTCCTCCACGAGCAGCCTCTCCCGGAGGATGCGCGTCCGCCGCAGACGTCGGAACATGTTCTTGCGCCGCCATTGTGATACTATGCAGCCGTTACAGGAGCGTCAACGAGGGGGCACTATGCGGATGTTCAAGGAAGGCGGGCACCGCCTGTTCGAGCGTGACCCCGAGACCGCGCGGGTGCGCGTGCGGCGGTACGGGGGCGTGGACGCGGATTGACACTCCCTGGGGGTTTCCCTAGGATGACGCACCATGGCTCTGCTACTGGGCATCGACACGGGAGGCACCTACACCGACGCGGTCCTCTTCGACCCGGCCAGTGGTGTCACGGCCTCCGCCAAGGCCCTGACCACGCGGCACGACCTGGCCGTCGGCATCCGCGAGGCCATGGACGCGGTTCTGTCCGCCCGGGAACAACCCGTCGAGCTGGTCTCCCTGTCCACCACCCTGGCCACCAACGCGATCGTGGAAGGGCAGGGCAGCGCCATCTGCCTGATCCTGATCGGCTACACCCCCGACATGCTCGAGCAGGCCGGCTTGCGGGAGGCTCTGGGCGGGGACCCGGTCGTCCTGGTGCGCGGCGGGCACGATGCGGCGGGGGCCGAGGCCGCCGAGCTGGACGAAGCCTCCGCACTGGAGGCGATCCGGCGTCACGCCCCGCGCGTGGCGGCCTTCGCCGTATCGGGATACTTCTCGGTGCGCAACCCGGCCCACGAGAACGCGGTGCGCCGCCTGGTGCGCGAGCACTGCGGGCTGCCGGTGACCTGCGGGCACGAGCTGACCAGCAACCTGCACGCCTCGCGCAGGGCCCTGACCACCGCCCTGAATGCCCGCCTCATCCCCCTGCTGGGCGACCTGATCGGGTCGGTCAGGAAGTTGATGGCCGACCGCGGGATCCGCGCGCCGCTGATGGTGGTTAAAGGGGACGGCTCCCTCATCGACTCCGGCCTGGCGCTGGAGTATCCCGTGGAAACCATCCTCTCGGGCCCCGCCGCCAGCGTGGTGGGCTCGCTGTTCCTATCGAGTGAGTCCGACGCCTGCATCGCCGACATGGGCGGCACCACCTCGGACATCGCCCTGGTGAGCAATGGGCGGCTGCTGCTCGCGCGCGAAGGCGCGACGGTGGGGGGCTGGCAGACCATGGTCGAGGCCGTGCAGATCCACACCACCGGCCTGGGGGGAGACAGCGCGGTCGCGCTAGCCGAGGGCGGGACCCTGTTCCTGGGGCCCCGGCG
>CAZMWZ010000147.1:2532-7614 GCA_964570045.1 uncultured Spirochaetaceae bacterium | reverse complement strand
AAAGGCAAAGGCACGGGGCTGGGCCTGTCCACCGCCTACGGCATCATCAAGCAGAGCGGCGGCTACATCTTCTGCGCCAGCGAGGTCGGCCGGGGCACCCGCTTCGACATCTACTTCCCCGTCGACGACGGAAAGCTCGAGGAGGAGCCCGGCCGTGCCGCTTCCGGGCAAACCGGCACCGGGCCGCCCGCGCGACCGAAGCCCTGGAGGCGGCTCAAGCGGCCGCTGAGCCCATCGACCTCCTGCTCACCGACGTGGTGATGCCGGGAATGAACGGCAGGCAGCTGGCTGAACGGCTGACCGGCGCCTATCCGGGGCTCAAGGTGCTGTTCATGTCCGGCTACACCGAGAACGCCATCGCGCCCCGGGGCGTCGTGGAGGAGGGCACCGCCTTCATCCAGAAGCCTTTTGGCGCAGAGGACCTGCTGGCGCGGGTGATGCTCGATGAGCTCTTCCGTGACGTTGCCGTCCCGGGCCAGCCCCTCGTAGCCTGTCCGGCCGGTCGGCGCAATGCCAGCGCGACCGCGCAGGTCCACAGTGTTGACAGCGGCGGCGCCGCATGGGAACAATGCGCCAGGAGGTGCCCCCATGGAGTTCGCCGAGCTGATCCGCCAGCGCTACAGCGTCCGGGCCTACAAGGGCGACCCGGTGCCCGAGCCGATCCTGAACCGCGTGCTGGAGGCCGGCCGCCTCGCACCCACGGCCGCCAACCGGCAGGCGTTCCGGCTGTTCGTGATCCGCACGGAGGGCCGGAAGGCTGAGCTGGGGCGCCTGTACGGCCGCGGCTGGTTCGTGGAGGCGCCGCTGGTGCTGGGGGTGTGCTCCCTGCCGGCGGAGGCCTGGGTCCGCCGCGACGGCAATAGCTACTCGGACGTGGACGCGGCCATCGTCATGGACCACCTGATCCTGGCCGCGGCCGCCGAGGGCCTGGGCACCTGTTGGGTCGGGGCCTTCGACCCCGCCGCCGCCCGGGAGCTGCTGGCCCTGCCGGCGGGCGTGGAGCCGATCGCCTTCACCCCGCTGGGCTACCCGGCCGACAAACCTTCGGAGAAGAAGCGCAAACCCCTGGAGGAGCTGCTGCGCCGCGAGCGCTGGTCCTGAGGCCCGGGGATTCAGTATACTGAAGGCATGAGATCCGCACCCCTGCTCCTGCTGGTCCTGGCCGCCACCCCGCTGGCCGCGGAAAAGCCCCCGGACTACGATGTCATTCCGCTTCCCGGCGGAAGCCTGCGCATCACCTTCCTCGGTCACGGCACCCTGATGCTGGACTACAACGGCTGGGTCATCCACGTGGATCCAGTCGGCGCCGAGGCGGACTACGCCGTCCTGCCGCCGGCGGACCTGGTCCTGATTACCCACGAGCACAGCGACCACCTGGACCCCAAGGCCGTGGCGCGGATCACCCGGCCCGGCACCGTGATCGTGGCCAACGAGGCCTCGGCGGCCAAGCTGCACGGGGCCGTCGCACTGCACTATGGGGAAACGAAAACCGTCGGGTCCGTGCAGATCGAAGCCGTGCCCGCGTACAACACTACCGCGGGCCGCGACCGCTTCCACCCCAAGGGGCGCGACAACGGGTACCTGCTGACGATCGAGGGCCAGCGCATCTACATCGCCGGGGACACGGAGCTCACCCCCGAGATGAAGGGGCTGAAGGACATCCACATCGCCTTCCTGCCCATGAACCAGCCCTATACCATGACTCCCGAGCAGGTAGCCAAGGCCGTACGGGCTTTCCACCCGCGGATACTCTACCCCTACCACTTCGGCGACACGGACACCGACAGGCTGACGGCTCTGCTGGAGGGCAAGGACGTCGAGGTACGCATCCGCAGCCTCCAATAGCCCCCGCATGAGCGAGCTTCTGCTCACCGGCGGCCGGGCCATAACCATGGACGCCGTGCGCCCGCGGGCCGAGGCGGTGCTGGTGCGCGGCGAACGCATTGCCGCCGTGGGTTCCGTCGGGCAGCTGCTGCCCCTGGCCTCCCCGGCGGCCCGCCGCCTGGACCTCGGCGGCCGCTGCCTGATCCCCGGGTTCAACGACAACCACCTGCACGCGCTGTCCATGGGGGAGTACTTCTCCCGGGTGCGGGTGAACGGCCTGAGCGCCCGCGAGATCCTGGAGGTCCTGCGCGAGCGCTTCCGGGGCGCCCGCCGCGGGCAGATCCTGTTCGCCTACGGCTGGGACTACCCCTATTGCCCGGCTCCCCATCGCTCCCTGCTCGACGAGGCTTTCCCCGACAACCCGGTGGTGCTCTACCAGTTCTCCGGGCACGCCGCCTGGGTGAACTCCCCCATGCTTGCCCGCCTGGGCATCCGCCGCGGCACCCCCGACCCGATGGGCGGGGAGATCATGCGCGGCCCCGACGGCGAGCCCACCGGGATCCTGCGCGACGCGGCCATCTACCCGCTGCACCTGAAGCGGATGCGCCGCCACGTATTCGACAAGGGCCTGCGCGCCCGCCTCCTGGATGCCTGTCTGGGCCTGCTGGCCGAGGCGGGCGTCACTTCGGTGCAGGACAACACCTGGGTGCCCACCACCGTGTGGGCTCTGAACGAGTACCGGCGGTCCGGCAGGCTCACCTGCCGCTTCAGCTGCTGGGCATACGGCAACGACCGCTGGATGCGCCCGCTAATGGGGCTGGCGCGCTACGACCGGTACTGGGTTCGCCGGGGCCCGTGGAAATACCTGATGGACGGCACCTTCTCCACGCACACCGCCTGGCTCCTGGAGCCGTATGCCGGGGAGCCGGAAAACACTGGCACCCCGAACGGCACCCCGGAGGACCTGGAGAGTATCGTGCGCCAGGCCGTGCACGCGCGCCGGCAGGTGGCCTTTCACGCCATCGGCGACCGGATGATCCACGAGATCCTGAACGCCGTAGAACGGGTGCGCGCGCGGCGTCCCGCGGTCGAGCGCCTGCGCCTGCGCCTGGAGCACGCCCAGATATTCGACCCGGCGGACATCGGGCGCCTGGCGGAGCTGGGCGTGCTGGTGGCTGCACAACCCACGGCGCTGGGCAGCCCGGAGAAGGACGCGGGCATTCTCGGCCCCCAGCGCGCGGGGCGGGCCTACCCCTTCCGCTCCCTGCTGGACGCCGGCGTTCGCCTTTCCTTCGGCTCGGACTTCCCGGGCGAGATCGAGTACCGTCCCCTGGAGGCCATCCACCGCGCGGTGAACCGTCCCGGGCCCGAGCGCATCACCCCGCTGGAAGCCCTGGCCTGCTATACGCGCGAGTCGGCCTACGCCGAGTTCATGGAGGCGGAAAAAGGCACGATCTCAGCGGGCAAGCTGGCGGACCTCGCCGTGCTCTCCGAGGACCCGACCGCCGTTGCGCCCGAACGCATCCGCGACATCCGGGTGGACATGACGATCGTGGGCGGGAAGATCGTTCACGAACGCGCTGCCGAGGCGGGCGGCCGGTAGCGGACTGCCGCCGAGCACAACACCGCTGCGCGGCCTGTGGTATAATGGTCGAGCACCTTTCCGGTTTCCGCGGAGGATTCCATGGAAAGACAGAATGACCTGGACTGGATCCGGATCCTGGCGGTGTTCCTGCTGATCCCCTTTCACACCGCGAGAATCTTCGACACCTTCGAAACCTTCTATCTCAAGAACGCCGAGCTCAGCGCCGCCCTGTCCTACCTCATCATCTTCTTCCTGAACAAGTGGCAGATGGCGCTGCTGTTCCTGGTGGCCGGGGCGGCGAGCTGGCTCGCGCTTAGGTCGCGCAGCGGCGGACACTACGCCCTGGAGAGGCTGAAGCGGCTGATGATCCCGTTTGTCTTCGGCACGCTGGTTATCGTCCCGCCTCAGATGTATTTCGCGCTCCTCCACCGCTCGAGCACCACCGCTTCCTACCTGGAGTACTACCCCACCTTCTTCCGGCTGCGCCCTGCGGACTTGACGGACTACACCGGGATAGGGTTCACGTGGGGCCACCTGTGGTTTATTTTGAACCTGTTCGTCATATCCCAGATCGCCCTGCCCCTGTTTCTCGGCCTGAAGACGAAAATCGGGCAGCGCCTCACTTCAGGATTGGCGAGCTTCCTGGGCAGAGGCCCGGCGATCCTCCTGCTGGCCTTGCCCTTGCCGATCGTGCGCTTCCTTCTCCCCGATGTCGACGGCAAACCCTTCTTCCTGTACCTGCTGCTCTTCATCTACGGGTTCGTGCTGATGTCCGAGGCCGGCTTCCGGAAAGCTTTGGAGAGGAATCGCTGGGCCGCGCTCATCCTGGGCATCACCTGTACGGCGATCGACTACGCGGTCGCGCTCTCCGGTGCCCGGTTTGCGGACTTCTCCCTGCCGTCCATCCTGCTGTTCCTCGCGGCCAGCTTCAACACCTGGTTCCTGCTGGCAGCCATTCTGGGGTTCGCTCAGAAGTACTGGAACGTGGACAACCGGCTGCTGCGCTACGCCCGGGACGCCGCCTACCCCTTCTATGTGCTCCACCAGACCGTGATCGTGGCCGTCGGCTACTACGTGCTGCATTGGAAAACGGGCGTGCTGCTGAAGTTCCTGGTGACCGCCGTGGGAGCGCTGATTCTGACCGTTGTTCTGTACGACCTGGTCGTCCGGCGCACCAACGTCACCCGCTTCCTGTTCGGGATGAAACCCAAGGCACGCCGCGTCGCCCCCCAGGTTCCTGCGGCCTGATCGGATTCTACAAAAATGGCCGAGACATTGCGCATCCTGTTGGTAGTGGAGACTGAAAAGAAAGCCGCGCGAGTGCTGCGCGAGTTGTCGGACGGCGGCTACGCGACGCGCCACACCCGGGTCAAGTCCCTCCGACCGTTGAAGAGCGCTCTGCAGCGGGGCTCCTGGGACCTGATCATCGCGGACTCACGACTGTGGAACATTCTGAATATGCGCGATTCGCGCCTGCTGGGCGATCAGCCCGACCTGCCGGTGGTCCTGATCACCGAGGGCGCGGATGCCGCGCTCCAGGCCGAGAACAGCGTCCGCTGGGGAGAGCTCGCAGGCCTGGAGCCGGCCATCCGGACCCTGCTGGCGAAACGAGCACCGCCGGAGTCACCGCTGGCCCCCGGAAACCGCTGGGAGCGGGCCCGCGCGTTCCTGCA
>CAZMWZ010000147.1:0-2432 GCA_964570045.1 uncultured Spirochaetaceae bacterium | reverse complement strand
GGGATCGACCTGGAGCTGGTGGACACCACGGCGAGCGAGGACCAGCGGTTTTCCTATTTCCATCGATCGCGTTCCCCGAAGCCGGGCGCCCGCTACGAAGCCCGCACCGGGAACGTGCTCGCCACGACGATCGACCCCGGCGGGCGCACCTGGACCCTCTACGCCTACGCGACCTACGGCTTCGTCGCCCGGCACCGGACCTGGCAGTCCTGGATCCTGCTGATCGCCGGCCTGCTTTTCACCTCTGCGACAGGGACCTACTTCGCGCGCCGCATCCGCCAGGTCGGTCAAATCGAACGGCTCGTCGAGCAGCGCACTCTGGCCCTCTCCCGCGAAATCGAGAAGCAGAGGCGACTGCAGCAGGAGCTGGAGAGTTCCCGGCAGACGCTCACCGGCCGCGTTGAGGAGCTGGACCAGCGCAACCGCGAGATCCAGCTCCTCAACGAGCTGGGCGACGTGTTCCAGGCCTGCGTTTCCACGGAGGAGGCCTACCCGGTCGTCGCCCTCTACGCGCCCAGGCTGCTGCCCGCCACCTCCGGGGCGCTGTACGTGCACGTGGTCGACCAGGACCTGCTCACCTTGGCCGCGGAGTGGGGAAACTCGCCGCCGCAAACCTCGGTCTTCAAGCCCGAGGACTGCTGGGGCCTGCGCCTGGGTCGGGTGCACGCGGTGCACTCAGTGCCAGGGAGGCTTCCCTGCCGCCATGCGCCGTCGGCGGCCGGCAACTGCTCGCTGTGCGTCCCGCTTTCGGCCATGGGCGAGACGATCGGGCTTTTTCACTTGACCGGCTGCGCGGAGACGGCGCAGGATTTCGCCGTCTCGGTGGCTGAGCACATCGGCCTGGCCCTTTCCAACCTGAAGCTGCGCAGCGAGCTGCGGCAGCTTTCGATTCACGACCCCTTAACCAACCTGCACAACCGCCGCTACATGGAGGAAGCCCTGGAGCTGGAGCTGCGGCGGGCGGAACGCAAGAAGCTCACCGTGGGGCTTATCATGCTGGACATCGACCACTTCAAGGCGTTCAACGACGGTTTCGGTCATGCGGCGGGGGATGAGCTGCTGCGCAGCCTGGGCGCGCTGCTGCGGGAGCACCTGCGCTCGGGGGATGTGGCCTGCCGCTACGGGGGCGAGGAGTTCCTCCTCATTCTACCGGAAGCCACGCCTGCCGCCACCACCAAGCGGGCGGAGGAATTGCGGCGGCATGCCAAGGACCTGTCGATCACCTACCTCGACCAGCCCCTCGGCCCGGTCTCGATCTCGCTGGGCGTAGCGGTCTACCCCGGGAACGGCGGCAGCGCCGAAGAGGTCATTCGGGCTGCGGACTCCGCCCTGTACCGCGCCAAGGCGGAAGGGCGCGACCGGGTGGCCGTCGCCGGCCCGGCGGCCGGGCAGGGAGGGATAGGAGCGCCGCTTGGCTCGGGGTAACCCTATCACTTGGAGTACAACTTGGCAGCATGCTTTTGCGTAGGTAGTTCTAGCCAGATAGTAGCCTGCGTGAAGTTCTCCGAGCGAAGGTATTCGCTATTCGCAGCGGGCACTATTTGCTCGACGCTGGCAGGTTGAGCATGGTGGTCATGAAGTTTCTTCGCAAAGGCCCGCAATATTCGACGAAATGTCAACCTATTGATGCAATCCTTCCACCTTTTCTTTCACGTTAGATATAGCGAGATTCGCTTCTCTCTCATTTTGTTTTAAGACTAATGATTCAGCGAGTTTGCCCAACACTGGAATAGGGATCGAATAATCTACAGAAAGGGTCAGCTTCGTTCCTTCTTCATGAGGCTCATAAGTGAAAGTCCAGGTACTTGAAATTCCTCCCTTGCTTTGGGTCACGACCCGCTTATTAAGTACATATTCGGTTGTTGTTGTTTCTCCTTTAAAGCGTATTCCGGCCATTTTGTAGGTCCAACGAAAGTGAGTGCCAACTTTGTTTGGGGTTTGGACTACATGTTTTACATCGATCATACCAGGTAGCCATTCTAGATTTGACATAGGATCATCCATGTAACTGAACACTTTTTCCACTGGAGCATTAACAATGATGCTTTTTTCAACTTTTGCCATGTTATTCCTCCTCACTTGTTACATATAGATATAATGCTAATCCGTTAGCAGAGAATATGCAAATTTTTTTTGTGGCCGACACTTCGCCTATTATTGATATTCGCGAATCGATCTGGAAGGCAGCCTCGCCAACACCAACCAGGAGCCCTTGAAATTGCCCTTGCCCGCGTTTATCACAGAGCTGCATTTCAAACACCTCAAAGTAAGAAAGCATCGAGACCGTGGAGATGAGGATTGCGCTCAGGAACACCGCGCTCCCCAGAAGTGAGATCTTCGTCCTGATCCTCATGGATGGTCATTTTACCAGAGGTAACGCCCTGCCGCCGAGGGCCGTGGCACACCTTGCCTCCCCCGAGTTGAACGGCTCC
>CAZMWZ010000146.1:0-7624 GCA_964570045.1 uncultured Spirochaetaceae bacterium | reverse complement strand
AACAGGCCGACCCCGACGCCCGCCAGAAAGGCATCCCCGTAGCTCGCGCCGATCTGCTGCTCGGGTATGACCTGGGTGATGCCCGCGATGTCGCTCACCATCTGCATCCAGGCTGTGTTGCGGGTGCCCCCCCCGACCGCCAGGATGCGCTGCGCCCGACAGCCTTGCTCCGCGAGGGCCTCGATGTTGTGCCGGATGCTGTACCCCACCGCTTCCAGAATCGCCCGATACAGGTCCGCGCGGGTGTGGCTCAGACCCAGTCCGAACACCATCCCCTTGGCCTCAGGGTCGTGCAGCGGAGTGCGCTCCCCGCAGAAGTACGGCAGGACCACCAGCCCGCGCGAGCCCGGCGGCGAGGTTGCGGCCAGCCCGGCCAGGGCCTCGTAGGCGTTGGTCCCTCCCGCGCGCTCCGCCTCGATTTCGGCCCCGGCGAAGTTGTCGCGGAACCAGCGCGTGAGGCTCCCCGCGGTCGCGGTCCCCCCGGCCACCGCGTAGGTGTCCTTTTCCAGAAACCGGGTCCCCCAGAAATTGGCCGGCTCGCGTAGCTCCGGCGTCCGCAGAATGAAAAACGTGCTCGACCCGTACATCACCATCAGGTCGCCGGCCTCCGTGAGGCCGGCGCTGATCGCCTCGGCCGCGGCGTCGGCGGTCCCCGTGATCACGGGGGTCCCCGCGGCTAGCCCTGTTTCCTGCGCCGCCTTCGCGGTGACCCGGCCGGCCACCTCGCAGGTCCACTTCGGCCGGGGCATCATCTCCACCGGCGCGACGTGGGACGCGAGGTCCGGCGACCAGGCCAGTGCCGCCGGGTCAAAGAAGGGGGCGAAGAGGGTCGCGTCGTACACGTCGATCGAAGATTCCCCGGTCAGACGGAGCACGAGGTACCCGCAGCCGTTCACGATCCGCCGGGTGCGCGCCCACACCTCCGGCTCGTTGCGCCGGATCCACAACACCTTGGGGGAGGCAGACTGGGAGGATAGCGGCGCACCGGTGAGCGCGTGGAGCTCTTCGATTTCGCGGACCGCCCGGGTGTCGATCCCGTACAGGATTGCGGGCCGCAGGGCGATGCCTCGCTCGTCCACCGGCACTACCGCGGGGGAGATCGTGCTGATCCCGATCCCGGCGATCCGCCGCGGGTCGACGCCGGAGCGGGACAACAGCTCGCGGGCGAGCGCGCGGAAATCGGACCACCAGACATTTTCCGCGTCGTGCTCGACGTACCCCGGCTTCGGCAGCGACAGGGCGTGCTCCACGCTGGCGGAAGCGGCCACCTCGCCGTTTTCCTTCACCAGAACGGCCTTGGAGGAGTAAGTGCCGATGTCGACTCCCAGCAGGTAGCGGATCGCCACGGGATGCTCTAAAACAGAAACTCCCCGTTCCTCAAGACCGGGGTGCCGTCCACCTCGACCAGTCCCTCAGCGCGGATATCCTTGACGATGTCCCAGTGGATCGCCGAGGAGTTGAGCCCGCCGCACTCGGGGTACGAGCGGCCGAAGGCGAGGTGTACGGTTCCGCCGATCTTCTCGTCGATCAGGATGTCCTTGCAAAAGCGGTCCACCGCCAGGTTGGTGCCCATGGCAAACTCGCCTACGATGCCGGACCCGGCATCGGTGGCCAGCACCGCCCGCAGAAAATCCTGGTTGGTGGCGGAGGAGGCCTCGAGCAGGCGCCCGGCCTTCCAGCGCAACCTGATGTCGTGGATGAGGCGCCCGCTTAAGACGCCGGGGAAGTCGAAAAAGATCTCCCCGTTAAGGCTGTCTTCGACCGGTGCGGTCATGATCTCGCCGTCGGGCATGTTGCTCTTCCCTTCCCAGGCGAACCATTTCCGGCCCCTGACCGAGAAGCTCAGGTCGGTTTCCTTCCCTGTGACGCGAACCCGACTTGAGCCGTCCAGGCGCTTCGCCCACTCCCGCCACCTGGCGCTTTCCTTGGGCCAGTCCAGGAGGCAAGCGTTGAAGAACATCTCGGTGATCGTCTCTTCATCGGTCTGCGCCTGCTGGGCGAAGGCCGCGTTGGGCACGCGCACCAGGCACCACCGGGTCTTCTCCCAACGTAGCGTGGAGATCTTGCCCATTGCTTTCTGGTTGAGGGAGAGCCGGTCCGCGGGGATGTCGTCGTGCTCGTGGAGGTTCGAGGCGCCTCGCAGGCCCAGGTAGCAGTCCGCCCACTCCATGCCGTAGGCCTCCAGCGCGGGGACCCAGGCGAGCTGCTCCGGCTTGCCGTATTTCAACGTTTGGTGCCGCAGGCTCTCCGACAGGAACTGCACCTGCGGATAGCCGCCCGCCTTGACCACCGCCTCGAAAACTCCGCGCACCAGGGGATAGGATTCCAGCTCGCCCATGGCGACCATCACCTTCTCCCCTGGCTGGACCGCCAGGGAGTAGTTCACCAGCAGCTCGCCGAGCTGCCGCCAGCGGGGATCCACTTCAGCGCCCCTTGCGGAATTCCTTCACCTTGGTCATGAACTCCTTCACGCGTTTGGCGTCTACCTCGTTCCAGATGTAGCCGTCCCGCTTGAAGGTGGTGCCCACCACCGCCCCGTCGGCTACCGCGAGCTGCTCCTCGATGTTGGCCAGGCGCACGCCCGTGTTGGCGAAAACCGGGGTCTCGGGCACCGCGGCCTTCACCTGCTTCAGCGCCTCCGCGGAGCTCGGCACTCCCGCGGTCAGGCCGGACACGCACAGGGCGTCCGGCCGGTCGTTGAACACCGTGGAGCGGGCGATGTCCGCGACGCTGCGGTTGGCCAGGTACACGGCCGCCTCCGGCACGATGTTGAACAGCAGCTTCACGCTCTGCCCCTGGATGCGGTGCTGGTGGCGAACGACCTCGCCGGCGTTAGTGTTCCACAGGCCGAAATCGCTCGCGTACACCCCGCTGAAGATCTCCCGCACGAAAAGGGAACCGGTGGCCACCGCCAGGTCGATGGTGGCCAGGGGGTCCCACAGCACGTTCACCCCGTGAGGGACCTTGATGTCGGCCATGACCTCTCCGATGACCCGGGCCATGGTCACGTAGGTGATCGGCTCCACCTTGGTGAGGTACGGGAGGCTGGACTCATTGGAGAACATCACCGCGTCCACACCGCCCTCCTGCAGGGCGCGCAGGTTCTTCCGGACCCTCTCGATCACCCACGCGAGGCCCTTGCCGGCGTCGTACGACGGGTCCCCGGGCAGGGGATCGAAGTGGCACATGGCGATGATGGGTTTCTCGGTACCGAATATTTCTTTTAACCAGCTCATGCCGTACAGTAGTCTCGCGGTTGCCTCGAAGTCAAGGCAGAACGCGTTGGCCCAGCGGCCGCGTTGACGTCGCGCTGCGCCGGCGCGATATTGGAGACATGAAATACAGGAAGCTGGGGAACACGGGGCTGATCGTGAGCGAGGTCGCGCTGGGGACCATGCAGTTCGGCGGGAAAATGAAGATGGGCAACCTCGGCCAGGAGGACACCACGAAAATGGTGAAGTTCGCCCTGGAGCGGGGCATCAACTTCATCGACACCGCCGACGTCTACAGCCTGGGGGAGAGCGAAACCCTGCTGGGCAACGCGCTGAAAGGGGTGCGCGACGAGATCGTGCTGGCCACCAAGGTCCGCCTGCCGATGAGCGACAACTTCAACCGCAGCGGGGCCACGCGGGTCAACATCCTGCGGGGAGTGGAGTCCAGCCTCAAGCGCTTGCAGACCGATCACCTCGACCTGTACCAGGTCCACGGTTGGGACAGCAATACCCCTTTGGAGGAGACCCTGCGGACCCTCGACGACCTGGTGCGCCAGGGCAAGGTCCGCTACATCGGCATGAGCAACCTGCTGTCCTGGCAGGGGGCGACCGCGCTGCGGATCCAGGAGCGGCTGGGCCTGGAGAAGTACGTGACCGCCCAGATGTACTACAGCCTGGTCGGCCGCGGGCTGGAGCACGAGTTCCAGTCCTTCGCCCAGTACCATAACATCGGGATCCTGGTCTGGAGCCCCCTGGCCGGCGGGTTCCTGGCAGGCAAGTACACGCGCGCCAACCCCCCGCCGGCCGGCACGCGCTTCGGCGAGGCGGGGCAGTTCGTGCCCTTCGACAAGGAGCTGGGCTACCGCGTGGTGGACGCGCTGAAGGAAGTCGCCGGCCGCCACGGCGTGAGCCCCGCCCGCGCGGCGCTGGCCTGGGTGCTCTCCAGGCCGGCGGTGGCGAGCGTGATCATCGCCGCGCGCCGCAAGGAGCACCTGGAGGACAACCTCCAGGCCGTCGACTTAACGTTGGCGGAGGAGGATCTAAAACTGCTGGACAAGGTTTCCGACCCCGGCACGCCCTACCCGAAGTGGATGGTCCTGCAGCTCGACGTGGCGGAGGACCCGCGGCCCAAGATCCTGTACCCCGAGCGCTACGCCGACGGCGGCCCCTGGAAGGACCTGCGCGGCACCAAATGGACGGGATAGGGGCAGACCGCAACCCGCTCCCCTTTACCGGTCCGCCAAAAGCTCCGCGGTCGGGCGGATTGCCCTGCGCAGCTGCGCTTCCCTGACCAGGTAGGTCCACGGCGACCCGCCGGCGGTCACCAGGGCCAGGCTGGGCTCAAAGCCGGCCCGCACGCGCAGCGAGTAGGCTTTTCCATCCAGTGTGGCCACTTCCAGCTCAAGGGTGCCGCGGTCGGGTGCAGGGCGGGCGGCAGCGAGCGCGGGTTGCGCATCCTCCAGGAAGTCCTCCCCTTCCAGCAGGGCGAGCGCGCTGACCATGGATGCCGCGGCGGCGGCGTCCACACGTTCGGATGCCCCCGACAGCGACCATTCACCGCCGCGTTCGCCGCTTCCCCGCTCTAGGGCATAGTCCCCCCGCAGGACGCCGGCGGGAGAACCCAGGTCTACGCCCCCCCGTACGGTAATGCGGGCGACCGTCTCCCCCCGCACTTCGCCTGACAGCACCCGCAGGTCGAACCAGTAGCCAAGGTCCTGCGCGAGCAGCACGGAGAGCGAGCTCCGCACCAGATAGACCGCGGATTCGCCCCGGACCCGGACGTAGTCCTCCTCGCCGCTCGGGGCGCGCTCGCCGACTTCCAGCGCGATGTCGGGCCTGCCCGCGAGGTGCAGAACCAGGAGGCGCGCCTGCTCCAGGCCCAGACCTAGCTCTGCGCTGCGCACGGGGTCCCGGGTCATCAGGCTGCCGCGCTGCAGCCCCGCGAGCAGCATCGCCAGGGCTTGGATTCGTTCCGAAGACGCCGGGAAGGACCGGCCGTCGACCTCCGCCTCCCAGCGGTTGTCCCGCGCGCGCAGCGACACCTGCGCGGCTGCCGGACGGACGATGTCCACCCCGGTGAGCTGGACCCCCGAGGCGATCGGCAGAAGAGGCGCTCCCGCGGCGCGGGCCTGTCGTTTTTGCGGTGAGAACAGCGATCCTCCGATGAACAGCGCGACGAGGGCCGCCAGGGTGGCGGCAGCCAGGACAAACCGGATCCGCAAACCCATCAACGCCCTCCCGGCTTCCTCTCCCTGCGTCCGAGCAGGCGCAGCACCCCGAACAGCAGCACCAGCGCGGGGATCACGCCGACGTTCAGGATCTCCGCGGCGCGCATGAGCCGGCCCCTGGCGACCGGGTCCGCGATGCGGTCCAGCCGGCCTTCCGCCGGGGCCCTGGTCTTGATGGCGAGCAGGTCCGCCTGTCCCGCCAGCCAGAGCACGGCGTTTTGAAGGAAAAACACGTTGTACAGGCTGTCGGAAAACAGCATCAGGTCCGAGGCGAAATCGTCGTCGCCCACCACCAGCAGGCGCGTGGGCAGGCTCCGCGAGCCCGCCCCCGGCGCGAAGGGGCTCGGGAAGCTGCCGGTGAGCGCGTAGACAAGCACGCGCTGCCCCTCACTTCCCTGCCCCCCGCTGCGCGGCACGCGAAAGGGATCGACGACGAAGGGCTCCCCCATGATCCAGGCGGAGGAGGTAGTCTTCACCACGGCCTCGGCCTGCACCCCTTCCACGGGCACGGCCTCCAGGGCGGACGGCCACAACAAATCGAGGCCCGCGAAATTGGCCGTGATCGGGTTGCCGGCGGCAACATTGGGGGAACGCACGGAGACCCACGGCGGGTACTCACCGAGGCTCTCCCAAACGATCTTGCCGTCCGCCTGCTGCGGCAGCCGGTAGTCGCGCGCGGCCGTATCGAGGACCATCTCCCGGCCCACGCGCACGCCGTAGGAGGCGATCAGGTCCAGAAGCGGGGAAGGACCCGCCGCCTCGGCGCCGAAGGATTGCAGGGTTTCAACCTGCAGACCCTTGACCGCGAACAGTACCCTGCCGCCCTCCCACAGGTAGCGATCGACGGGCCTCAAGGAATCGGCGCCTAGCCCCACGCCCCCGAGCACGAGGAGGGCATCCACCTCCGGCGGGATCCGCTCCCCCGGCAGGAACTCCCGCACCGAGTAGTCGCGCGAGAGGCCGGTCCGGAGGTTTTCGTAGTCACGGGCAAGGGACTTGTCGCTCCGGCCGATCAGGACCCCGACCGAGATCCGCTTGCCGGCCAGGAGCTTACGGATCGCCAGGCTCAGGTTGAACTCCAGGCCGTCGGGGGTGAACACTGCGGGCAGCGTGGTGTAGCGGTCGAGGTACTCCACCACGATGCCGGAGAACACGTCCACCGTCCGCTGCTCGTTCTGTTGGATCACCTGGATCTGCTGGGGTAGGACGCCGAAGCGGCGCGCACTGTCGACCCGGCCGGTCCGCACGGGATCGAGCACCGCGACAGCCAGCCTGCTCCGCGCGGCGGTCGCGTATTCGTGGAGCAGGTCGATCACCCTGCCCGGCGCCGGGGAGAGGGAGCGCAGGGTATCGGACAGGTAGTAGGTGACCTGGACGTTGTCGGGAAGGGCAACGAGGATCCGCCGCGACACGGGGGAAATGGTGTACGCCCGGGTGCGCGTCAGATCCAGGCGAACGAAGAAGCGGGCTGAGTCCAGGAGCACGAACACCAGGCAGGCCGCGAGCATGAGCAGGAGGAGGAGTTCCCCGGTCCTTCGTTTCACCTCGGCCCTACCTGTACCTGCGCAGGAGCAGGACCCGCGTCGTGCACACGAGAAATCCGACGATGAGAACGAGGAAGTAGACGGCGTCGCGGGAGTCGAACAGGCCCTTGCGGAAGCTGTCGAAATGGTAGTCGAAAGACAGCCAGCTCAAGACCCGGGCGAGCCAGCCGGGCAGCAGCAGGAGCGCCGGCACCTGAGCGATCAGGGTGATGAGCAGCAGGAAGACCACGGTGAACAGGAAGGCGGAAATCTGGTTCGCCGAAAGGGCGGAGACGAACAGGCCCGCGGCCAGACCGGCGGCGCCCAGCAGCAGCACGCCGACGTACTGGGTTACGATCTGCCCCGGCTCGAAGGAACCCAGGGGCGCCACCAGCAGCGGCACAGGCAGGCTCAGGATCACCAGGATGACCAGCAGCGCCAGCGCGGCGGCGAACTTACCCAGCACTAGCTCTCTTTCGCGGAAGGGCAGGGTCAGGAGGAGCTCGGCGGTGCCCTGGCGGTACTCTTCGGCCCAGCCGCGCATGGTGAGTGCCGGAAGCAGGATGATGAACACCAGGGGCCAAAGGGAGAAGTAGCCTCGTAGCGTGGCGGTGTCCTGCGCGAAGAACTGCCCGCCGTAGAAGAACCAGGCGGAAGTGAA
>CAZMWZ010000145.1:0-7626 GCA_964570045.1 uncultured Spirochaetaceae bacterium | reverse complement strand
GCACGAGCCGGCGCTCGGAGTCCTGAAGACGCAGGCCGGCTTCGGCGGACGGCGCTTCGCTCACGGCAGGCTGCGCGCCGCCGGTCTGCAAGAACAGGGCCAGATCCTCGGCGGTGACCAGCTCCCCGTCGGCCATGAGCACCGCCCGCTCCAGGGTGTTCTCCAGCTCGCGGATGTTGCCGGGCCAGTGGTAGCGGGCCAGCAGCTCCTGGGCTGCGGGGGCCAGGCCGCGAATGCGCTTGCCCATCTGGCCTGAGAACTTCTTTAAAAAAAACTGGGCCAGGAGGCCGATGTCCCCGCCCCGCTCCCGCAGGGGCGGCAGGCGGATGGTCACCACGTTGAGCCGGTAGTACAGGTCCTCGCGGAACTCGCCCCGGCGCATCCGCTCGGCCAGATCCTTGTTAGTCGCCGAAAGGATGCGCACGTCGGTCCTGACCGGCTCGTTGGAACCGAGGCGCTCGAACTCCTTCTCCTGGAGCACGCGCAGGACCTTGGCCTGGGTGAACAGGCTCATGTCCGCCACCTCGTCCAGGAACAGCGTGCCCCCGTCGGCGTGCTCGAAGCGGCCGAGTCGCAGGCGGTCCGCGCCGGTAAAGGCCCCCTTCTCGTGCCCGAAAAGCTCGCTTTCCAGCAGCTGTTCGGGAAGGGCGGCGCAGTTGACCCGCACGAAAGGCCCGTCGGCCCGTGGGCTGTTGTAGTGGATGGCCCCGGCCACCAGCTCCTTTCCCGTGCCGGTCTCCCCGGCGATGATCACGCTGGAGTCGGTGCGGGCCACGCGCTCCACCATCTCGAACACCTTCTTGATCCCGGGGCTCTCGCCGATGAAGCTGTAGGGGCGGTACACGTTCTGGTAGCGCTCGACCAGGCCCGGCGAAGCCCGACGGCGCGTACCGCCCTCCAGGGCGCGCTTGACCTGGAAGTTGAGCTCCGGCAGGCTGTAGGGCTTGGCCAGCAGGCCGACGGCCCCCTCGCGCAGCGCCTGCACCCCGGCTTCCGCGGCCTCAGGCTCCGCCTGCACGACGAGCGCCGCGTCGGGGTTCTTCTGCCTGGCCGCCTTCATCAGCTCCTGGACAGTCCCCCCCGCCGGCAGCACCTGGCTGATGACCAGGTCGAAGGCCCTCTCCCCGGCCAGTTGGCGGGCGCCGGGGTAATCCTGGGCCTGGGAGACGCTGTGGCCCAGGCTCGAGAGGAAGCGGGCCACCTCGGAGCGCAGGGAATCGTCGCGGTCCACGATCAGCAGCGTGCTCATGGCCAGGCAATGATAGCCCCTGCGGGGGATTGTTCAAAGGGGGCGGAGGCGATTGCCGCGCCCAGCCCGGACTCTCTATAATAGAGCTCAGGGGGCGGCATGGCAGCTGCGGACATCGGCACATTGAAGGGGATCGGCTTTTTCGCGGACCTCTCCGACTTCGACCTGGCCCAGATCGCGGGCATCACCGAAGCCCGCAGCTACGCCCGCGGCGAGCTGATCGTGGAGGAGCGCACCGCCGCGGAGCGCTTCTTCATCATCGCCCGGGGAAAGATCGAGATCAGCAAGCGCTTCGCGGACGGGGAGCAGTTCGTGCTGGCCGTGCACAGCGACGGGGAGTTCTTCGGGGAGATGGGGCTGCTGGACGAAGGCCCGCGCTCCGCCACGGTGCGCGCCGTGGAGCCCACCAACCTCCTGGAGATTTCCCGGACCGACTTCGAGACCCTGCTGTACAAAGCGCCGGTTCTGGCCTACCGCATCCTGCGCGAGCTGAGCTCCCGCCTGCGCGAGACGGGGGCCCTGCTGGTGTCCTTCCTGGAGCGGCGCAACTCCCAGACCTGCCGGGCCTACCTCCAGACGGTCGACGCCTTCCTGCGCAGGGTCTCCGGCCAGGCGACGGGAACGGCTCACCGGGTGCAGCGCGCGCGGGAGTTGGCCCGCGCCGCGGGCCGCGAAATGGGCCTGCTGGAGGAGGAGGGGATGATCGCCGAGATCGCGGTGATCCTGCGGGCGCTGGAGATCCCTTCCGAGCCGCCCGCGCTGCCCGCGGCCTCCTCCTCGCGCGCGGCCCGGCTGGCCGCGGCCTGCGAAGGCTTCGCGGAGCTTCTTGCCCAGGGGGGCGCCCCCCCTGCGGCAGACGCCGTGCAGGGGCACCTGGGCCCGCGCTACGACGGGGAGGCCGCGGCGGTCCTGCTCAAGCTCTGGCAGGAAGGCCGCCTGCCGGCTTCCCCTTAGGCTCAAGGCCAGTGCCGCGCTCAGCCGCGCACGGCCTGGGCCTCGATCTCCTGGTGGGTGTGCTCCAGGGAGCCCTCCAGGTCCTGGATCACCCGCAGGGTGTCGTCCATGACTGCCTGGAACAGCCGGCTGGCCTTCTTCGGGTTCTTCTTGCTCAGGGCGATCAGGTTATAGAAGGCAATCCGGGTCCCGTTAGCCCCCGCGATGACGTTGCACGTCCGGTTGTGGTTGGCCAGGAGGGCGGAAGCGCCGAAACAGTCCCCCAGCCCGTAGCGGTGCGCCTTGTTACGGTCCGCGAAGGCCGACCCGCGAATCACCTCGCAGAGCGTGGTGGCCTCGTCTCCCTCCTGCAGGATGACATCGCCTTTATCGAAGTCCCGGAAGAAGACCCCCAGGGACTGCGTCTCGGCCGACCCCGCCGGCTGGCCGATCAGCTGGTAGGTGCCGGAGACGCGGCGGACCTCGGGGTTGCGCAGGGTGTGCCGCGTGCCGAAGACCGCATCGTGCTTGGTCATGGCGATGTCGCGCGCCAGGTTTTTGGCTTCCCGCTCCACGTCCTGCTCCGTCATGGCCATGATCTTCTGTTCGGTCGACACCTGGGTGGCAAAGGCGCAGCCGGGGTACCGGCAGCGAACCAGAAAGATTCCGTTTTTCAACTGATATGGCATGGTATGCCTCCTCGAATGTACTATAAGCAAGCTGTATGCCAAACTACAACAACATCGAACTTAATATTAATTCTATTCACCCAAAAGAATTATCTTGATCATATGTTTTCGGGGGCCGCAGCGCTCTCTGTCTGGGTTACATATATGTAATCCAGAAGATTGGAGTTACAAAAATGAATATCGTAATCCTCGAGCGGACCGCCCCGGAGCGCTGGAGGCGCGGCGGCGGCTCATGCACGAGGCGGCGGAAAACCTACAGGCCTTCCTAGCGGGCTGCCTCCGCAACCGGGTCAACTGAAGGAGGGCTACAGCTCCTCCCAGTCCAGGCCGGCCACCCGGCAGAACCGGGTCAGGCGCCCCGCCACCTCGCCATAGCTCAGGGCGAAGTGCTGGGTCAGGCCCAGGCGGCCGGCCCGCTCGAAGAACGCCTGCAAGGGCTGCTGGATGCGGACCAGCGCGTGAGGGAAGCCGGCCAGCTTTTCCCGTGTCGGCAGGACCTCGCCCCGGAAGCAGGCCACCCGGTAGCGCTGCAAGCCGGCGAACAGGCTCACCGCCGTCACGGGTCCCGGCCGCGCCGTGAAGGAAAGCCAGGCGCCCTCCACCTCGTCGGCGGCCGCGTACTCCGCATCCGGCACGATCGTGACCTCTCCGCCGCCGGCCAGCTCCGGGTCGCTCATGCCCGCGTGACCGAACAGCAGGCAGTTGGCCTCCCGATCGAAGGTGAAGATCTCGGTGTACAGCGGCATGGAGGCGCCCAGCCGCCGGGTGAGCCACATCCCCAGGGTGGAGCCGATGTCGGCCTCCATGCCGACCACCACCCCGCGCTCCCCCAGGGAGGGGACCCACAGGCAGGGCCGGGTGCCCAGGAGCCGGTGCAGCTCGGGATCCAGGTCCTCGATGGCCACCGCCCCCAGGCCCTCGCGCTCCGCGAGCGCCGCCACGGCCAGCGACGCCCTGGCGGAGAGCTCCAGCGAGCGCTCCGACACGTCCTGCACCCGGTAGCGGGATTTGAGCTCCCGCAGGAAGCCGTCCACGGTCCCGGGGGCGATCCCCCTGGCCTCCTCGGCCAGCCTTCCAGCGGACACGGGCACCAGGCTCACCCCCAGGCGACTCAACAGGCCGAACTCGTCCACGTATCCGCCGGCCATGCTCTCGCAGCGCGGGCCGATCTGCCCGATGCGCAGGCTGCCCAGCTCCGCGCGCGCGGCGAACACCCGGGCGCAGTCGGCCAGCTCGCTTGCCAGGCGCGCGTCCTCGGGGTGCCCGAACACGTAGGAAAACTCAACCCCCATGCGGGCCAGCGGCGCGCTGCCCTGCAGGAAGCCCACCGGGCCGCTCGCGCGGAACAGCTCGCGGGTGCTCATCCGCTCGGGCAGCCGGTCGTAGGGGTTGTAGCACCACAGCAGGACCGGCAGGCCCGCGGTCTCGCGCAGCAGGCGGATCAGCGGGCCGTCCTCGCTCCACAGGACGTGCACCAGGATCAGGAGCTCGGCCCCCTCCGCCCGGAAGCGGCGGGCGGCCGCGGCCGCCTGCTCGACCGTGGACACCGGGCCCGGATAGATCAGCTGGAAGTGCGGCTCCAGCGCCTCCAGCACGCGGAGGATGTCCTTTTGCACCAGCGCGGACAGCTCGGCCTGCGCCGCGGTGGCGCCGCCCTGCAGCCCCACGCTCAGGAACCACTCCGCCGACAGCAGAGCCACGCCGGCCCGGGGCTTCGGTTCGCAAGCCATAACGCCTCTCCCTTCAGTACGCGCCGTACCGGCGCGCCAGCTCCACGAGCCGGTGGATACGGTCGAAGGAGGTGTCCTTCAGCACCCCGTCCCCGGTGGCCAGGGTGTACCCCCCTCCCGGGGCCGCCTCCTCCAGCGAACGCCGGACCTGGGCCTCCAGCTCCGCGTCGCTCCCGTCCCTCAAGCGGAAGGGGTCGATCCCCCCTTTGAGGGCCAGGCGCCCCCCGAAACGCTCCTTGACCTCGCGCAGCACGAAGTCCCCCTTGGGCGGGCTCTCCAGAGGGCAGATCATGGTCACCCCCGCCTCCACCAGCTCGTCCAGGAGGGCGCGCCCTTTGCCGTGAAGATGATAATGAAAGATCCTGTCCCGCCGGTGGGCCACCTCCGCCACCGCGCGGACCACCGGCAGGTCCCATTCGGCGAACAGCCGCGGGCTCACGATGTTCAGGCTGGAGCTGCCGCAGTTCAGGAACAGCCCCTCCACGGCGGTGCGGTCGCAGATAGCCTCGGCCACGCCCGCGGCGTAGGCCGCGTAGCGCGCCCGCACCGCGCGCAGGTAGTCCTGGTGGTCGTGCAGGTCCAGGATGGCCTGCACCGCCCCGCCCTCCCGGTGCAGCGCCAGAAACTCGAAGAAAGTGTTGCCCACGATCCCCTCGCAGATCCCGTCATCGGCGGTCGCCTCCCAGGCGGAGCGGATCGGTTCGTAGTCCAGGTCCGCGGGGTCCTCGAAGAAATACTCTTCGAGGAGCGGCAGGTCGCGCTCCAGAACCTTCACCGGGGCGGTCCTGTTCCATAAATCATAGTCGAAGCAGGAGAGCTTCACCGCCGTGAGCTCACCCCGCGAGGTCCGATACGCGAGGTCGGTGCGGATCAGCTCCTCGCCCTGGAACGCGGAGCGCGCCTCCACCAGGCCCGCCTGCCGTTTCGAAGGGCCGGGCTCCACGGGCACCCAGGCCTCGCAGCCGAAGTGCCGGTAGGCCTCAAGCTGCGCCCGCCACAGCGCTATCCTGCCGAAGCTCGTGGCGCTCAACTCGTACCAGGGGCGGCCGGACACGCGGATCGGGATCACGTCCCACAGCTCCGGGGACACGGGCACCCGGTCCGGCTGCTCGCCCCGGAAGGCGGCGAGGATCCGCTCCTTGGGTGTCACCTGGACCTTACCTCTCCGGCCCTACGCTCGGAGCGGGTAGGCCCCGAGCTCCCGGACCGCGTCGTAGAAGGCGCGGATGTTCTCGAAGGGCACGTCGAGCTGGAGGTTGTGCGTCGGGGCCAGGAGCAAGCCGCCCCCCGGGGCGCAGGTTCGGATCCTCTCGCCCACCTCGGCCCGCACCTCCTCGGGGGAGCCGAAGGGGAAGGTCCTCTGGGTGCTCACCGTGCCCCACAGGGCGAGGAGCCTGCCGTAGCGCTTCTTGATCGCGGCCGGGTCCATGGACTCCGGCTGGATGGGGTTCAACAAATCGACCCCGACCTCCACCAGGTCGTCGATCACCGGCTCGATGTAGCCGTCGCTGTGGAAGGCGACCTTCACCCCCGGGCTCTTGCGCTTCAGCTCCCCGATCATGTAGCCCATCTTCGGCTTGACCATCTCGCGGAAGGTCTCGGGGGACATGAGCATGGCGTGCTCCCCGCCGATGTCGTCGGCCAGCCACAGAAGGTCCACCCCCCGCTCGATGAGCTTCAGCCCCAGCTTCAGGTGGTAGTCCACCGACATGTCCATGATCCGGTGGGCCAGGTCCTTGTTGGCCACCACGTCGATCAGGCTCTGGGTGATGCCCCGCAGGTATTTCAGGGCCTCGAAAATCGAGCAGTCGATGATCCCGCAGATGTACTTTTCCCGGCCGTAGGCGGCGATCAGGCCTTCCGCGTAGGCCATGCTCTCCCCCTCCGGGTCCGGCGGCCGGTAGGAGTCCAGGAGCCGCTCGTCGGCCAGGGGGAAGCCCACGATCTCCGTGTAGTACCCCGTGCCGCGCGGGGTGCGGTAGGGGATTTTCTTCCAGGTGATCCCCCACTCGTCCCGGTAGGTCTCCCCGGGGGTGTCCCGGTAGTAGCCGGTGGACAGTCCGTAGGTGAGCAGCAGCATGTCGTGCCCGAACAGGATGTCCAGGGCGCTCATCCCCTGGTACTTCATCTCACCCGCGTCCCGGATGCGCTCGATCTCGGTGGCGAAGCGGCGCTTCAGCTCCAGCTCCACCTCCGGCACGAAGGTGGCCATGTAGGGCACGCGGTCCGGCTCTTCGTGCGCCATGGCCGTCTGCAGGCGCTCCTTGGAGTTCATAGCCCGGCGATGATCTCGGAGAGGCGCGCTTTCCTTTTGGGGTCGAAAGGCGACGCCGGGGCGGCAGCCATGCGCCGGACCTCCTCGCGGGCCAGGGCGTAGGTGTCCCTGGCCCCCGCCGCCTGCCACACGCCGAAGGGACCGTCGACCGACAGCCGGGGGCGGACGTACTCCCCTGCGCGCAGCCACTTCAAGGTGTGGTCGGCGGTCAGGTAGGTCTCCCCCCGGGGGCCCCGCTCCTTGATCAGCTCGGCGGCGATCCTCTCCCGGCTCACCTCCAGGCCCCGGCTCAACCGGCGCGAGAAGGCGGAGATGGCCTCGTCCATGAGCAGCTGCTCGTGGCTGCAGGTCAGGCCGGTGGCGAACATCCCGCAGTTGACGACCAGGTCGTTGCCGGAAGCCACCGAGCAGAAGGTGCTGAAGGTCTTCTCCCAGGAGCTCTGCTCGTCGTGGGCGTGGTTGTCCGAGTTGGGGGCCGTGGTGTGGGAGGGGCACTTGTAGAAGCGGGCCAGCTGAGCCCCGGCGATCCGGCAGACCGAGGTCTCCGTGGAGCCGACCAGCGCTGCCCCGTTCTGCATGTCCGAGGCCGTCCAGGAGTTGGCGTACAGCACTTTCGTGCCGGGGCGGAGCATCTGGATCATGGCCAGTCCCGATAGGCACTCCGCGTTGTTCATGGTCAGCAGCCCCGCCAGGGTATAGGGGGCGGACACCCCGGCGATCGGCTCGGGCAGCACGGCGATGGGCACCCCG
>CAZMWZ010000144.1:6619-7702 GCA_964570045.1 uncultured Spirochaetaceae bacterium | reverse complement strand
GCGCGGATATTGACCACCGACGGGACGGTGCGCAGGCTCTTCATCACCTTGCCGAAGTCCCCGGCGTTGTCCAGCTCCACGGTAAAAAAGCCTTCCAGGGTATCCAGCCCGCTGTCCTCGAGCTTTCCTTCGATTAAATGCCCATGAAACTTCTTGAGCGCCCCCTCCACCTCGGAGAAGAGGTTGCCGGTCAGGCGCGCCGTGACCTGGAAGCGGCGGGTGGCCTTGGGGGACACGGTCTCCCACTGCACCTCGATATGCCTCTCCCCGATGTCGGGGATATTGCGCACGTTCGGACAGGAGGCCTTGTGCACGATGATGCCGCGCCCGCGGGAGACATAGCCCACGATCCGGTCGCCGGAAGCCGGCTGGCAACAGCCGGCGATGTGGATCATGAGGTTGCGCTCCTCGCCGATGCGGATGCCCACCTTGGTCTGGTCCAGGATCCGGGTCTCCGGCTCCGGGGGCTTTTCGGCCGGTTTCCGCGGGGTGGCAGGCGGAGGCTCGGCCTTCTTGCGGGCCACGATGTTGCGGTCGAAGATCAGGTCCGGCTCGTTCAGGGCCAGCCAGTGGCGGATCTTGGCGCGGGCCCGGTGGGTCCGGGCGAAGCGCAGCCAGTTCAAATGCGGGCGAGCGTTCTGGGCGGTGAGGATCTCGATGACCTGGGTGTTGGCGAGCTCCTCCTTGAGCTGGATGGGTACCCCGTCGGCCTTGGCGCCGGAGCAGTGATTGCCCACCTCGGTGTGGATGTAGTAGGCGAAGTCCAGGGCCGTGGCGCCCTTGGGCATCTCGATCACATCGCCCTTGGGGGTGAACACGTAGATCGAATCCTTCAGCAGCTCCCGCTTGATCTCTTCCAGAAATTCAGGAGAGGCCACGGCGCTGGAGTCCCAGCTCTTCAGCATGTTGATGATGGTGAGCTGCTCGGCCTTGACCGCCTGCCCGGCCGCGTCCGGTTTGTACAGCCAGTGGGCGGCGATGCCCTCCTCGGCGGTGCGGTGCATCGCATGGGTACGGATCTGGATCTCCAGCATTTTGCCCTCGTGCCCCATGACCGTGGTGTGCAGGCTCTGGTAAAGGTTG
>CAZMWZ010000144.1:0-6519 GCA_964570045.1 uncultured Spirochaetaceae bacterium | reverse complement strand
TGCTCCATCACGGCCAGGAACTCGCTGCGCCCGTGCTCCCCTTCGTCCACGTAGCGCTGGATCTGCTCCCAGGCGCGGGGATTGAGGACCCTGAAGGAGAGGTCCTCCAACTCGTCCTTCATCCGCGACATGCCCAGGCGGCCGGCCAGCGGCGCGTAGATCTCCAGGCACTCCGTGGCGATGCGCTTGCGGCTGCCCTCCTCCAGGTACTCGAGGGTGCGCATGTTGTGCAGCTTGTCCGCCAGCTTGATCATGATGACCCGGATGTCCTTGACCATGGCGAAGAGCATCTTGCGGATGGTCTCGGCCTGCTGGGCGGTTTTGCTCATGCCGCGGATCTGCGAGATCTTGGTCACCCCGCCGACCAGCGCCTCCACCTCCTTGCCGTACTCCCGGCGCAGCTCGCGCCGAGTAAGGCCCGTGTCCTCCAGCGTGTCGTGAAGCAAAGCCGCGATCACGGTCTGGGAGTCCATGTGGGCGTCCACCAGGATCTCGGCCACGGCCAGGGGGTGAATGAAGAACGGCTCGCCTGAGGCCCGCTTCTGGCTGTGGTGCAGGCCGTCGGCCCAGCGCACCGCCGAGAGGATGCGCGCGCGGTCCTCCTCGGCGTAGCGCTCCAGCTTGTCGGTGAAGCGCCGGGCGAGGGGCGCAAGGTCGCTCACCCGCGCCTCCCCCGAACCACCCGCGGCCGGCCGCTTAAGTCAGGCACCACCGCGACGTCCTGGAAGCCTGAGGCCAGCAGGCGCTGGCGCACCCAGGCCGCCTGTGCCGGGTCGGCCTCCAGGAGCAGGTAGCCCTGCGGGGCGAGGCGGGAAGGGGCCTGGCGGATAAGCCCGGCCAGCAGAGCCGTGCCGTCCGTGCCGCCGGCGAGCGCCTGCTCGGGCTCGGGCCAGCCCACCTTGCGCATGTCCTCCACGTCGCGGTCCCGCAGGTAGGGTGGATTGGCCGTGATCAGGTCGTAGGGGCCGGCCACCTGACGCAGCAGATCCGAGTGATGGAAGGGCAGCTCGCGCCCCAGCAGGCGGCGGCAGTTGAGGCGGAAGACCTCCTCCGCGCCGGTGGAGATGTCGGAGGCGGACACTAGCAGATCGGGCCTGGAGTGCTGAAGGGCCACGGCCACGCAGCCGCTGCCCGTGCAGGCGTCGTGCACCAAGTGAGCCTCGCGGCAGCGGTAGCGCTCCAGGAGGCGCAGGGCCTCCTCGACCAGCAGCTCCGTGTCGGGGCGAGGGACCAGCACCCGCTCGTCCACGAAGAACTCGAGGCTGAAGAACTCCTTCTTGCGGCGGATGTAGGAAACCGGGACGCCCCGGCAGCGCCGGTCCAGGAACTCCTGGAAACGCCGCCAGCCCTCTTCCTGGATCGAGGCCTCGGGCCTGGCCAGAAGCTGCTCCTTGCTCAACCCCAAGGCTTCGCCCAGCAGCACCGTGGCGTCCAAAAGGGGGGTGTCGACTTCAGCGTAGAAAAGGGTGGACTGGCCGCGCTGGAGGGCGGCTTGCACGGTGATCATGTCCCTGAGCTTTTCAGGTACTCCTCACGGGCGTTCATTTTCAGGGCGTCGATGACCTCCGCCAGGGCTCCCAGCATCACCGCGTCCAGCTTGTAGAGGGTCAGGTTGATGCGGTGGTCGGTGAGGCGGTTCTGGGGGAAGTTGTAGGTGCGAATGCGCTCGGAGCGGTCGCCGCTGCCCACTTGGGCTCTGCGGGCCTGGGCGCGCTCGGCATGCTTCTTGTCCTCCTCCTGCTCGTAGAGGCGGGCGCGCAGCACCCGCAGGGCCTTGGCCTTGTTCTTGTGCTGGCTCTTCTCGTCCTGGCAGATCACCACCAGCCCCGTGGGCAGGTGAGTGATGCGCACCGCCGAGTCGGTGGTGTTCACGCTCTGGCCGCCCGGGCCGCTGGAGCGGAACACGTCGACGCGCAGCTCCTCCTGTTTGATCTCCACCTCGGTGGGCTCCATCTCGGGCAGCACCGCCACGGTCACCGCCGAGGTGTGGATCCGCCCGCTCGCCTCGGTCACCGGCACGCGCTGCACCCGGTGCACGCCGCTCTCGTAGCGCAGGTTCTCGTACACGCTCTTGCCGCTCACCGAGAACACGATTTCCTTGAAGCCGCGGATCTCGGTCTGGTGGGAGGACAGGATTTCGATCGCCCAGCCGCGCCCCTCCGTGTAGCGGCTGTACATGCGGAACAGGTCGGCGGCGAACTGGGCGGCCTCCTCCCCGCCGGTGCCCGCCCGGATCTCCATGATGATGTTTTTGAGGTCCAGGGGGTCCTTGGGGATGAGCAGGTTCGTCAGGCGCGCCTGCAGCGCCTCCTCCCGCTCCTTTAGCCCCTTCAGCTCCTCCCGGGCCAACCCGGCCATCTCGCTGTCAGCGCCCTCTTTAGCCAGCTCGCGGGCCTGCTCCATCTCCTCCAGCAGCCTGCGGTAGCGGCCGTACTCCTCCACCAGCTCGCTCAAGCCGTTGAGCTCCCGCATGAGCTCGGCGTACCTCTTCTGGTCGCGGATCGCCGCCGGGTCGGCGGTAAGGGCGGCGAGCTCCTCGTAACGTTTGGCGCGGGCTTCCAGCTTGTCCAACATTTCATGTTCCCAATTAAATACTAAGGTAACAAAAAAAGAGGAAGCTGTTCAATCGATCGCACTTGCGCCTCCCCGGCGCATGCGCTACGATGGAAGCTCGGAGCCTGCGATGCAAGACAAGTCAGTCATCCAGCCTGTGCTGCGCGCCGTGGAGTCCATGCAATCCTCGCCGGAGGAGCTGGCCTCGCTGTACCGGGTCGTGGACCAGTTCTGCGCCGAATGGATCGGCCGGCCCAGGCAGCGGATGCGCTTCGAGGGGGACGCGGTCCTGTACCTGACCCACGACCTGCTGGGCGAGTACCTGCGCCTGGAGGAGAACAACAAGCGCCTGGCCTTCTGGCTGCTGACCCTGAACCGCTGCTGCCTGAACTTCACCGCCGAGCTGGGCCAGGCCCGCGTCGAGCTGGAACAGGCGCTGGCCGGTACGGACCTGAGCCTGGACACCACCCTGTTGGAACCGGTCTTCGAGAGGATCCGGGAGTACGAGGAAGCCCACCGCCGGGCCGTCAAGGAGAAGCTCGGCCTCGGCGACCAGCTGAGCGGCTTCCTGCAGTGGGTCGGGACCTACTGCGGCTACATCTACCCCGTGTTCATCCGGGGCAACGACCCGGTGAACCGCACGGTGATCGGCTCCATCTCCTTCCTGACCGCCGAGTACATCAAGCTGCGCTCCAACGTGTACCGCATTGCCGCGCTGCTTCTGGGCATCAAGGAGGCCTGCGCCATCGGCACGGGCCTGCGCGGGGTCCCCGCTGAGCCGGTCGCCGCGCAGCCGGCTGCCGCGGAGCCGGGGGACGAGGAAGCGGTCATCGTCGCCGGGCAGGACCACGAGTACGTGGAGGCGCTGCTCGGTCGGCTGCGGCAGGAAGAGAGCAGGAACTCGTAAGGCGGCTCAGGCCTGCCGGTGCCGCCGGGTGAACAGGAAGCCGAACAGGCTGCCGCAGAACCCCCCGAGGATGTGGGCGAACTGGCTGATGTCGTCCTCGGCGAAGGCGTTGAGGATCTCCTTGGCCAGGAACAGCGCCACTACCAGGATGAAGGTGAGCGGGACTTCCCCGGAGCGGATGTTGGTAAAGGAGGAGAGCAGGATCAGCATGAACACGACCCCGCTGGCCCCCATCAGTCCGGTGTTGAACAGCAGCACGTTGAGGATCCCGGTGGCCAGTGCCGTGACGACCAGCATCAACAGGATGGGGCCGGAGCGGTATTTCTCCTCCAGCACCGGCCCGATCAGCAGCACGAAGGAGAAGTTGGACATCAGGTGCAGCCAGCTCTTGTGCCCCAGCACGTAGGTGAACAGACGCAGGTAGTCCAGGACCCCGGCCCCGGACAGCCGGACCGGGCAGACGAAGTAGGTCTGGACGAAGCCCCCCAGCAACTGATCCACGACCAGCACGGCCGTGGCCAGCAGGGTGAAGGTCAGGATAACCGGGGCGTTGTAGCGGATCCGCACGGCATCACTCCCCCTGGCCGCCGATGAGCCTCTTCAGCTCCTCGGTGCGCCGGGCCAGGGCCTCGCGGCTGCGGGCCTCCAGCCGCACCCGCAGCAGGGGCTCGGTGTTGCTGGCCCGGACGTTGAACCAGCAGTCCTCCAGCTCCACGCCGATGCCGTCCAGCCTGTCCAGGCGGCCAGCGGCGAAGTGCTTTTCCACCCGGACCAGGGCGGCCTCCTTATCGTGGATCTCGAGGTTGATCTCCTCAGACTGCACATAGCGGCCGGCCAGCGGGGCCACCAGCTCGGAAAGCCGGCGCCCGCGCTTGGCCAGCAGCTTCAGGAGCACCACCAGGGCGTAGGCGGCGGACTCGGTGTAGAAGCGGTCGGTGACCTTGAAGTACACGTGCCCGGAGGTCTCCGCCCCGAACACCGCCCCCTCGGCCACCATGGCGTCGTACAGGAAGGTGTAGCCCACCTTGGACACCACCGGTTTGCCGCCCAGCTCGCGGATGCGCTCCGGCAGGGCCCGCGAGGAGATCAGGTCGTAGACCACGGCCGCGCCGGGGCGGTGCGCCAGCAGCTCCTCGGCGATCAGGGCGGCGATGAAGTAGTTTTCCACCGCCTCGCCCCGCTCGTCCAGAAACACCACCCGGTCCCCGTCCCCGTCCACCAGGGCCGCCAGGTCGGCCCCGACCTCGCGCAGCCGGCGAGCGGCCGGGAGGCGGCTCTCGGGCTTCAGCGGGTTGGGGTTACGGTGGGGAAAGCGGCCGTCGGGCTCCTCGTGCAGGATCACCGCCTCCAGGCCTAGGCGCTGGCTCAAGCGGCGGAACACCTTCCCGGCGGAGCCGTTGCCCACGTCGATCACCACCTTGCGGGCGAGCTTCTCCGTGCCGGCCACGTCCTTGAGGAAGTCGATGTAGGCGTCGATGCGCTCCCCCTCCTCAAACTGCCCGCCGGCGCTTGGCGGCTCCTGCCGCATGCCGGCCACCAGCGCCTCGATCTGGCTCAACCCCTTGGCGTAGCTCACCGAGCCGCCGCGCCCGTCGAAAAGCTTGAAGCCGTGGTACTCCGGGGGGTTGTGGGAGGCGGTGACCATGACCCCGCCCTCGTAGTCCTCCCGCATCTGGAAAAAGTGCAGCTGCGGCGTGCTGGCCAGGCCGATGCCCTTGACCCGGCAGCCCTCGTCGCTCAACCCGCGGGCCACGGCCCGGTACAGCTCCGCGGAGTGCAGGCGGGCGTCGTGCCCGAGCATGTAGGAGTCCTTGGCCAGATAGCGGGCGAAGGCCCGGCCGACCTTGTAGGCCAGCGCCTCGTCGATCTCCTTGCCGTAGATTCCCCGGATGTCATAGGTCTTGAAGACTCCCATGCGTGCTTCCCCCCTTGCAACCCCACAGCAGCGCTCACCATCTTAACGGGGAACGGCCGGCGTGGGAAGACGGCCCGCAGAGCAGGCTGCGACCGGCGGGTCGTTAGGTGCGAAACACCAGGATGCTCTGGTGGATCATCGAGGGGATGAACTCGTACTGGTAGCCGTATACGTGCAGGTGCTTGCTCACGTCGTACCAGATCAGGTCGGCCTTCATGGTCAGGCCCAGCTCGCCGAGCGCCGCGGCCAGCTCCGAGCTCAGGAAATGGAAACGCCCGTCGTGGTACATGTCGCCGATGAACACCGCCACGTAGGCGCGGGGCTCCAACAGGGGCAGGGCCGACTGGAACACGGCCACCAACCCGGCCAGCCACTCCTCCTTGCTCCTGGGCTCCAGGTCGTTGAAGGCGCTGAGCTTGGAGGCGCGGTTGGGGCGCTGCGCCTCGCCCACCCGCTTGAAGCTCCCGGTGCTCCGGCGGGCCTTGTCCATGCGCCAGTAGGGCACGTCGGTGAGCAGCAGATCGAAGCGCAAGCCCTCGGCGGCCAGTTCGCCCAGCCTGTCGCGGCTGTCGCCGCACACCAGGCGCTGCTCGGCCAGCCCCTCCAGCGCGCAGACGCGGTGATACACCTCGACCCACTCGGGGTTGATCTCGATGCCCACCGAGCTGCGCCCGCACAGGGAGGCTCCCAGGAGGGTTCCCCCCACCCCGGCGAAGGGGTCCAGCACCCGGCCGCCGCTCTTGGTGAACAGCCGGATCAGATCGGCGCACAGCTCCGGGGGCTTCTGCCCCCCGTGGCGGGAGCGCAAGGAGTGCTGCAGATTGAGCGGGTAGGGCTGATTGATGACGCTCTTGCTCCAGTAGACCCATTCCTTGCCGGTGAGCTCATTCAGCCGATTCCGGCCGGAGTAGTACCCCCGGCTGCGCCCTGCGGAGTCGAACAGCTCGACCTTGTCCCCCGCGTTGTCCCCGGAGCGGCGGCCGGCCATCAGCACTCCCGCCGCGCGCGGCAGTAGAACACCCGCTCGCGCAGCATCCGGCGGCGGGAGCTGCCGGCCCCGTTGCCGAACACCGCGTACTCCCGCTCGCACACCTCCCAGCGCCCCTTGCGGCCCAAGATGGCCGCGATATCCTCGTCCGGGATA
>CAZMWZ010000143.1:0-7734 GCA_964570045.1 uncultured Spirochaetaceae bacterium | reverse complement strand
CTTGATCGAGAACTCCCCCACGAAGGACTGGATCATGCCCACCGGCAGGGTGCGCATGGCGTTCTTGTCCATGACCGTCAGGGCGATGATGAACTCGTCCCAGGCCATGATGAAGGTCACGATGGCCGTGGCCGTCAGGCCCGGCTTGACGTTGGGCAGGATCACCCGCAGCATGGCCTGCAGCTTGGTGCAGCCGTCCACTTTGGCCGCTTCGTCCAGCTCCCGCGGGATGGTATCGAAGTAGCCCTTCAGCATCCAGATGGAGAAGGGCAGGGTGAGCATCAGGTACGGCAGGATCAGCCCCGGGTAGGTGCTGAGCAGCCTCACGCGCTGCAGGGTCCGGTACAGCGGGATCAGGATCAGCACCACCGGCAGCATCTGGGAGACCAGCACGAAGTAGATGAGCCGGCGTTTGCCGCGGAACGGCACGCGGGAAAAGGCGTAGGAAGCCGGCGCGGCCAGCACCAGGGTGGCGAACACGGTGCCCAGCGCCACCACCAGGCTGTTGCGGAAGTACACCAGGAAGGGGATGGCCGAAGCCAGGGTGCCGGTCAGGATGGCGGCGTAGTTGTCCAGGGTGAACGCGACCGGCACGAGCGTCGGCGGCATCCGGAAGATCTCCGGCTGGTGTTTGAAGGAGGTGGAGATCATCCAGTACAGAGGCGCCAGGTAGAGCACGAGCAGGGCCAGGATGAGCGCGAAGCGCAGCGTTTTCAGCGCTCTACGGCGCGGCTTCATGCCTCTCGCCTTCCCACCAGGCGCACGTACAGGACGCTGAAACCCAGCAGGAACACGAGCCAGAACACCCCCAGGGCAGAGGAAAAGCCCATGTTCAGGCTGCCCATGAACGACACCCGGTAGATCAGCAGGGGCAAGGTCAGGGTCTTGTCGATGGGGCCCCCCCGGGTCGTGGTAAAGATGATGGTCAGGTACTGGAACTGCCAGACGAACTCCAGGATGGTAGCCAGGGTGATGATCTCGCGCAGGTTGGGCAGGGTCACATGGCGGAAGCGCTGGAAGGCATTCGCGCCGTCGATCGTGGCCGCCTCGATTTCCTCCACCGGAATGGCCTGCAGGCCGGCGTACAGGATCACGAACATGAAGGGCATCATCTTCCAGGTGGTGGCGGCGATGACCGTGGGCATGGCCAAGCGGGGATCTTTGAGCCAGCCCACGAACTCGCGGATGATCCCCAGCCCCTGCAGCACGACGTTCACGATGCCGTGGAAGGGGTCGAAGAACAGGAAGCGGGCGATGAAGGCCACTACGACCGAAGGAATGATCCAGGGGACGAAGAACAGGCTGTTGATGGCGTTCTTGGCCGGGAAGCGGGCATTCACCAGCAGGGCCAGGGCGAAGCCCAGGACGAACTCCGCGAGCACCGTGCCGCCGACGTAGACCAGGGTGTTGACGAAAGCCTTCCAGAACTCCGGGCTTCCCAGCATGCGGGTGTAGTTCGTGACGCCCAGGAAGCTCATGCCGCGGCCGTCGGTCAGGAAGAACCGGAAGAAGCTGGTATAGAGGGCGAGGGCAAGTGGGTAGACGATCACGAACAGGATGACCAGCAGGGATGGCAGCAGCAGCAGGAAGGCGAACATCCGGTCGCTCACGTCGTGCTTTGGGCGTTCTTTGCCTGTGCTGAGCATCGGACTAGCTGACTGCACCCGCGCCGCCTTCCGGGTCTATGAGTACCGGGCGCCGCGGAGCAAATCCGCGGGCACCCGGTGGGGTTGGGAAAGTAATCGGAGCCTCACTCCGCCAGGAGCTGGGCGATCTTGGCGTCCACCTCCTTCAACGTCGCCTCGACCGCGCCCTGAGCGAGCAGGATTTTCTGGATCCCTTCCATGAAGGCCGTTTCGATCTCGAACTTCTTCTGGGAAGCCCAGACGTTCGGGTTTCTCATGCCGGACATGGCGGACAGGAAGGTCTTCACGTAGCGGCTGCCATACTGCGGGTCGTCGTACTGCTTCTGCACCAGGGGCAGCAGTCCGGTGCGCTTGAAGTATTCCTTGGTGGTCGTTTCGTCGGTGACGATGAACTTCATCAGGTCCCAGGCCAGGTCCTGGTGCTTGGACTGCTCGGCCAGGCAGAGGATGTGGGAGGCGGGCTGGACGGGACCAGGCCAGGGGGAGACCTCCCAGGCGTCGCGCGACATGCCTTCACCGTCCAGCACTCCGGCGATCCAAGGCCCCTCGAAGAAGAACCCGATGCGGTTCTTGGCGAACAGGGTGCGCAGGTTGCGCACCTCTTCGCCAAAGGGAACCACGCCACGGTCCACCAGGCTCTTCACCAGCTTGACGGTCTTCACCGTTCCCGGCGAGGAAGCCATGGGCTTGAGCTTGGCGTCCAGCAGGTCGCCGCCGTCGGGCCAGGTCAGGATATGGAAGAGGTCGGCGTCGTATTCGTTGAGGCTGAGCTGCAGCCCGATGCCGAACGCGCCCAGTTTTTTCACCGCCTCGGCCTGGGCGTAGACCTCCGCCGCGTCCTTGGGGGCTCCGCTCACACCCGCGCGGGCCACCAGGTCCTTGTTGAACACGAGCACCCAGGGGTTGGGATTCCAGACCAGGCCGGCCATCTTGCCGTCCATTTCACCGCCCTTGTAGGCCGGCACCAGCTGGCTGACGAAGGCGCTGTCCATGTACTTCCTCAGATCCACCGTGGCCTTCGGCATCTTGGCGAACTTGCCCAGCCAGAGGGATTCCACCGTGAACACGTCGGGGGCCGTGCCGCCCTGGATCTGCAGGGTGTATTTGGTGGGCGTGTCCTCCCAGGCGACGGGGAGAATCTCCACCTTGACGTTGGGGTGATTCTTCTCCCAGGCGGCGATGCGCTCGGGGATCCATACCTCCCCGCCGGACGCCTCGGCCACCATCCAGCTGGCGAACTGCAGCTTGACCGCTTCCTCCGGCTTCCCGCCGCCCGCGAACAGGAGCCCGCCGCCGGCCAACAAGACCAGCCGCAACACCCAGGTTAGCCGTTTCATAAGTACCTCCTTGCTTTAGTATTGATCGTAACATAATAGGGGTCCGCGTCAATGGCAAAATCACCCGCTTTCCGTTATCATGGGGCCCGGCAGGAGGAAGCGATGTCAGGTACTCTGCTTGGCTACGACGTCGGCAGCTCTTCGATCAAAGCGGCCCTGCTGGACATCGCGAGCGGCGCCTGTCTGGCCTCGGCGGTTTCCCCGAAGCGGGAGCTCGAGATCCAGGCCCCCCAGCCGGGCTGGGCCGAGCAGGACCCGCAGGTGTGGTGGGAGCACCTGGTGCTGGCCACCCGCGAGCTGGCCTCCGCGGCGGACCTGTCTGGCGTCCAGGCGCTCGGCGTGTCCTACCAGATGCACGGCCTGGTCTGCCTGGACCGGAACCTGCAGGTCCTGCGGCCGGCCATCATCTGGTGCGACAGCCGGGCCGTGGCCGTCGGCGAGCGGGCCTTCGCCGAGCTGGGGCCCGAGCGCTGCCTGCGCCATCTGCTGAACTCGCCGGGCAACTTCACCGCCTCCAAGCTGGCCTGGGTCAAGGAAAACGAGCCGGCGATCTTCGCCCGCATCCACCGGATTCTGCTGCCCGGGGACTACATCGCCCTGCGGCTGACCGGGGAGTGCTGCACCACGCCGTCGGGGCTGTCCGAGGGGATCCTGTGGGATTTCCCGGGGAACCGCGCCGCCGGCTTCCTGCTGGAACACTACGGCATCCCGGCGACGATGCTCCCCCCGGTGGTGCCCAATTTCTCGATCCAGGGGAGGGTCAGCGCCGGGGCGGCCGCCGAGCTCGGGATCCCGACCGGCGTACGGGTGACCTACCGGGCCGGGGACCAGCCGAACAACGCCCTGTCCCTGAACGTGCTGGAGCCCGGCGAGATCGCGGCCACGGCGGGCACCTCCGGCGTGGTGTACGGGGTGGGGGATCGCGCTACCTACGACCCAGCTTCGCGGGTGAACACCTTCGTTCATGTGAACCACGAGCAGTCGCGGCCGCGCTACGGCACCCTGCTATGCGTGAACGGCACGGCCATTCTCAACAGCTGGCTGCGTCACAACGCCATGACGGGGAAGGGGGCCGGGCTGTCCTACGAGGAAATGAACGAGCTGGCCGCCCAGGCCCCCCCGGGTGCCGACGGCCTCACCATCCTGCCGTACGGCAACGGGGCGGAGCGCACGCTGGAGAACAAGGACCCGGGCGCCTCGATTCACGGCCTGAGTTTCACCCGGCACGGCCAGGCCCACCTCCTGCGCGCGGCGCAGGAGGGGATCGTGTTCGCCCTGCGCCACGGCCTGCAGATCATGGCGGGCATGGGGATCCGCCCGGCCAGAGTGCGGGCCGGCCATGCCAACCTGTTCCTGAGCCCGCTGTTCGCGGAAGCTTTCGCCACGGCCAGCGGCGCGGCCGTGGAGCTGTACAACACGGATGGAGCCCAGGGCGCCGCGCGCGGGGCCGGCATCGGGACGGGCCTCTATACGCCGACGACGGCCTTCGCCGGCCTAAAAACCGTACGGGTGGTGGAACCCAGCGCCCGGCTCCAGGGCGCCTACGAGGAGGCTTACGGCCGCTGGCAGGCGGCCCTGCATCGCGAGCTGGCGTAGCCGGCATGCGCGTGCTGTACGAGGACCGGGATCTGATCGCGGTCGACAAGCCGGCCGGACTGCACACCGCCCCGCTGCGCAAGGGGGAGACGGACACGCTGCTCGCGCAGGTGCTAGAGCGCTGCCCCGAGATCGCCGCGCTTCCGGGGATCAAGCCCTCCGAGCCGGGCCTGCTGCACCGCCTGGATCGCGATACCTCGGGGGTCGTCCTGCTGGCTCGCACGGAGGCGGCCTTCCAGCGGCTGCGTGCCGAGTTCGCAGGGGGCCGCGTGCATAAAGAGTACCTGGCCCTGTGCGCCCCTACCACGGCTGTCCGGCCGGGGCAGCGCTGCGCGATGGAAAGCCATTTCGCCCCGTACGGGCCCGGGCGCAGGATGGTACGGGTGGTGCCGGCGGGGCAAGAGGGGCCCGGGGAGGGCGGGCGGAAGGCCTCCGCCGGGCTGTACCACACCCAAGTCGAGGTCCTAGAGGTGCGCGGGTCCCGAGTGCTGGTCCGAGCCCGCATTGTCAAGGGCTTCCGCCACCAGGTGCGGGCCCACCTGGCTTTCCTCGGGCTGCCGATCGTCGGCGACCCGCTCTACGGGGTACCCGCCCCCCCCGGCGCCTGCGGACGTCTCTACCTGCATGCCTCCGCGGTCGAGCTGGAACACCCCGCCAGCGGTGTGCCTCTCAGGATCGGCTCGCCGCTTCCCGCCGATTTTGCGTTGTGCTATGGTGGCGACAGGGAGGGAAACGTGTGAACGAGCAGAAGCTGAAACGCATCCGCCTTTTGATTTCGGAGGAGGAGGTCCAGGCACACCTCCAGCGCTACGAGCTCCTGGCCCTGGAAACGGGGGCCACCCACGCCGCCAGGCTCCCGGCGGCCGGCGTCCCGGTCGACGAGAGGGTCAGCCTCAAGTGCTCGATCCCCAAGTGCTTCGGCTACGGGACCAGCGCCAATTGCCCCCCGCACAGCCTGAAGCCGGAAGAGACGCGCAAAATCGTAGAGCTATACCGCTGGGCCTTGGTCTTCGGCCTGCAGATTCCGCCCGCGGTGGTCGTCCGGGACAAGGCCACGATCCAGCCCAGGGTCGAGGCCTACAAGAAAATCTTCGAGATCGCCAGCGCCGTGGAGAGCGCCGCCTTCTACGATGGGCACTACCTGTCCGTGGGCTTCGCGGCGGGCAGCTGCAAGAGCACCTACTGCTTCGACAAGCCCTGCGCCGTGCTAGCCGGCGAAAAGTGCCGCCTCGCGCTGCGCTCTCGGCCCTCGATGGAGTCGGTCGGGATCGACTGCTACCGAATTGCCACCGGGCTGGGCTGGGAGATCTACCCGATCGGCAGCAACGCCGGCCCCGGGTGCATGCCGCACGGGCTCCTGATGGGACTGGTCCTGGTCGCCTGAAGTTTCTTCAGCCGCTGACCCGCCGCGAGCGCCCGATCAGCACCGCCGCCATGACGGCCAGCGGCAGCAGGGCCAGGATCAACGCCACGAAGCCCGCGCGCGCGGGGCCGACGACCCGGACCTGGCGCTCGCCGCCGGCCAACGGGCTGCCGTTCTTGTCCAGGGCGGCCAGGAGCAGGACGGGCTCTTTCCTGGGGATCGGGAGGTGGAAGGCCCGCAGGCTGGCTTCCCGGTCCTTGTGGGCCCCCTGCGGGTCGAAGGGCACGATGCGGTAGCCCAGCGCAGCCCCCTTGACCTGTTCCACGAAGAACGACTCCTCCTGGATGATCTCGCCCGGGGCGCCGGGGCGGGTGAGCCGGATCCCGGCCTGCGGGACCTGCTGGATGCGCACCCACTTCATGACGTTGGGGTTGCCCCTGGCGTCGTTGCGCTGCATCTTCTCGTAGTACAGGTCGTTGTACTCCTGCTCGAAGAACGGCCGCACGTACAGGTCCGCCGAGCCGTCCACGTACAGCACCGAGGAGGGGGTGGTGGACTCCACGGGGCGGGTCCACTTGTCCCCCGGGATGACCTCCAGCCCGATGCCCTCGGCGCGCCGCTTGCGGAAGCATACCACCCGGCGCTCGGAGCCCTCCATCACCGAGCCGTCCTCGGTGAAGAAGCGGATCGTGTACTCGCCCACCGGCAGGGCCAGAACGAAGGCCTCCTCCACCGGCCTGGGCGGGACCAGGTAGTCGCGGGGGTACTCGGGCTCCTTGGGGGAGCTAAGGCTCTGCAGCACCTCCACCAGCCTGCTGACGTCCTGGCCCTGGTCGCGCAGGCGGGTGATGCGGAGGGTCAGCTCGTTGAGCATGGCCTCGTAGGCCCCCCGCGCCAGGGAGTACTGCTGCACGCGGACGTAGTAGTCCTCCATCACCTCCTGGTACTTCTGCCAGGCCTTGTCGGCTTCCTCGCCGGTGGCCACCTGCCAGTTCAGCTCGTACTCCCCCCGCGTGTTGTAATAGGTGTAGCGCACGGGAGTCAGGATGCGCGGTTCCCTGACCTTCCCGCCGGAGAGCTCCAGAGTGCCGGTGAAGGGCACGTTCAGCACGGAGGTGTCCGTCTTCCAGTCCTGGGTGATCGGCCAGAAGTACACGAAAGCGTTGCGGACGGTGAGGAAGTTGTCCACGTCGGCGACCAGGTACAGGGTGTCGGCGCCCTGGCGGGCGAAGGTGGCGGCGTAATCCTTGCCGTTGAAGGCCAGGATCGAGTAGATGAACTGTTCCCTGCGCACCGGGGCCTGGCCAAAGGCCAGGCCGGCGGTCAGGAGCAGGGCGGCGGCCAGGGGCTTTAAGCGCGCGCTCACGGTCGGACTCCTCTCGCTTTCAGGATGAAGTGGCTGGCGGTGAGCACCGCCGCGCCGGCGGCCAGCAGCAGCGCCAGGTGGAGCGCGAACAGCGGCCAGGCGGCCACCTCCGCGTAGCGCAGCGCCTGGTCCCAGTAGTACAGCGGGGAGACCCAGCGCACGACCCAGGCCAGGACCGTGGAGAGGCTGGCCACGTAGCCGCTGGCGATGGTGAAGGAGCCCAGGAACACCAGCAGGAAGAACACCAGCAGCGCCAGGAACACGGCCAGCGCCGAGGCGGAGTTGTCGGTGAGAGTGGAGGCGAAGATCCCCCAGGCGTAGACCGCGACGGACACGAAGGGCAGGAGGGCCAGGCAATAGAAGAAGGTGGGGCCCAGCACCAGGTTGTGCAGCGCGGCGGCCGCGGCCAGGAAGCCGGCGAGCGCC
>CAZMWZ010000142.1:0-7787 GCA_964570045.1 uncultured Spirochaetaceae bacterium | reverse complement strand
GGCGGCTTCGCCTGGGCGCAGAAGGCCAAGGTGACCTTCCTCTGGGCTGGCTATGACGGTTTGACCGAGGACTACAGGCAGAGCCTGCAGGACGCCTTCATGAAAGCTAACCCGGACATTCAGGTGGAGCTCGTGGAAACCGACTGGGACCTGATGTACGAGAAGCTGACCACCTCCATAGCCGGGGGTCAGCCGCCGGAGCTGTCCATCATCGGCACCCGCTGGCTGCTGGAGTTCATGGACATGGATGCCGTGGACGAAGTGACGAAGTACGTCAGCAAGAAGACCATCGACAACATCGCCCCGGGAGCCGTCGAGGCCAGGATCAAAGGCAAGCTCATGGGCCTGCCTGATGCGGCCGGAGCCCGCATCCTGGCGATCAACAACGACATCACGACCAAGGTGCCCAAGACCATGGAGGAGCTCCGCGCGGAGGCTAAACGGGTGCACAAGCCGCCGCAGGTGTACGGCATGATCATGCCGGGCAAGAAACACACCGAGCAAACGGACTTCTGCTACTATTTATATTCCGCCGGCGGCGACTACTTCGCCAAGAACGCGGACGGCAGTTACGGCAAATGCGCGGTCAACTCCCCTGCCGGGGTCAAGGCCCTGCAGTTCATGGTGGACATGGCGACCAAGGACAAGATCGTCCAGGAGGGCTACCTGGGTCTGGACCGGATGGACAGCCATCCGTTGTTCTATGAGGGCAAGTACGGCTACGTCATGATCGGCGCCTGGGCAGAAAGCGGCATGAAGCAGGCGGGCAGCACGTTCAAGGTCCAATATACCCTGATACCGCCGTTCGCCGGGCAGAAGCAATCCGGTTTGATCATCACCGACTCCATCGCCATGTTCAAGAAGGCCAAGAACCTCAAAGCTGCCGGGAAGTTCCTTGACTTCTTCTACCAGGATGAGTGGAAGGCCAAGTTCGACGAGTTGATCGGCTTTCCGCCGGTGACCATGTCTGCGGCCAAGCTGCCCCAGTTCCAGACCCCGCTGTACAAGGCCCTGGGCCAGGCAGCCATGACCGCCAAGGGCTGGCCGCTGGTTGCTGAATTTAACGAGGTTACGAGTATTGTCTGGGACGCAAACGTCAAAGCCTTCCTCGGCGAGATGACGCCGAAACAGGCGTTAGACGAGGCAGCGGTCAAAATCGACGAGATCCGAGGAATGTAGTCGCTATTAGCATTGGGAGGCCCTCCGGGGCCTCCCGGTTTTTTTGAGGCATGGAGTCTGTAATGGCGGAAGCATCGATTTCCCTGCGGCAGCGGTTGTGGAACCCGGAAGCGCGCCTGGCATATATCCTGTTGGCGCCGGCGGTGGTCGTGCTGCTCGCTTTCATGTTCTACCCGATCGTGTATGTTTTCGCGATCGCCCTTTCCAAGACGAACCGGATTTCCCAGCTCAAGGGCTTCGTCGGTTTGAAGAACTTCATCGATTTATTCTCGGACAAGGAGTTCTGGCAGATCACCGCCCGCTCCCTGTACTGGACTGCCATCGCCGTGGCGGTTAAGACCATCCTGGGCATGGTCATCGCCCTGATCCTGAACGTAAAGTTTGCAGGGAGGCGAGTCGCCCGCATGCTGTTCATCATCCCCTGGGCTTCCGCCGTGCCGATCAGCTCGATCCTGTGGCGGTGGGTGTACCACCCGCAATATGGGCTCCTGAACGCCACACTCAAGGCTACGGGGATATGGCCCGCTCCTCCAACCTGGTTAGGCCATCCGCTAACGGCCTTCACGGCCTGTATCTGGGTGGATATCTGGATCGGCATTCCGTTCATGGCCCTGGTGTTCCTGGCAGGAATGCAGGCCATCTCCGAAGACCTTTACGAGTCAGCATATTTGGATGGCGTGAACTGGTTGCAGAAGTTCTCTTATATTACTCTGCCTGGCATCCGGCATCTGCTAATGATCGCCACGCTGCTTTCGTGTCTCTGGACTTTCAATGACTTCAACACGATTTTCATCCTGACCCGCGGCGGCCCCGCTGGGACCACGGATATCCTGATCACCAAGATCTACAGGAGCGCCTTCGAGTTCCAGAAGTTCAGTCCGGCCTCGGCCATGGCCGTGGTCACGTTCTTCATCCTGACCGTGCTTAGTATCCTGTACGCCCGTATCTATTTCCGCCAGGAGCAGTCGTAATGAAGTGGAAGAGTCGGGGTAAGCCCGTCGCCATCATCCTGACGGTCCTTCTGCTGCTTTTCCTGCTGTTTCCCTTTTTCGTGATGCTCTCCACGATGCTGAAACCGTCCCGGGAGGTCTACACCACCCCACCATCCTGGCTGCCAAAGAGGCCGCAATTCTCCAACTTAATTCGCCTCTGGTCGGAGTTCGATTTTGCCATTTACTTTAAAAGCAGCTTGATCATCGCCTTGGGAACCATGGCGCTCAACACCCTGCTCACGGTCCCGGCCGCATACGCCGTGGCACGCTTACGCTTCGTGGGGCGCAAATTCATCCTGTACCTTTTTTTGGTGATCCAGATGTTTTCGCCGGTAATCGTGGTCATCTCCCTTTTCAAGACTATGGCCGCCTTGAAACTACTGAACACGTATTATTCCCTGATCCTCGCCAACTCGGTGTTCACGATCGCTTTCACTGTATGGATGATGAACGGCTACTTTCGCTCGATTCCCGTGGAGATCGAGGAGGCGGCCCTGATCGACGGCTGTACAAGAGGGCAGACCATCATCCGCATCATGATACCGATTGCCGTGCCCGGGATGGTGACCACGATGATCTACTCCTTCATCGCCGCCTGGAACGAGTTCCTGTTCGGTCTGACGTTCATGCAGTCCCAGGCGCGGCTCCCCCTTGTGCTGGCCCTCTACAGCTTCGTGGGGCGCTACTCAACCCAGTGGGAGCTCCTAAGTGCCGCCGCCTTCGTGGCCCTGATCCCGGTGCTGGTGCTGTTCTACCTCATCGAAAAGCGCCTGGTGGCCGGCCTGGCCGGCGGCGCGGTCAAGGCTTGAGCCAGCTCCCCGCGATTTGGATGCCCAGCCGCAGCGCGGCCTCGGTGATCCGGCGATCCAGGGAGAGGATCGCCGCCTTGCGCCGCCTGGCCGCCGTCAGGTAGGCCGCGTCGTAGGCCGGGGAATCGATTTCGCAGGCCAGGCGCAGAGCTTCCAGATGCAGGTCGCTTGCCGGCACCAGCTCATCGACGAGCGCGACGGCCTGCGATAACCTTTCCTGAAGGTCCCTCAGCTTGATCTTCAGTAGCCGGCGGTAATTCCATAGGGCGTTCGCCACCTCGTAGACGAACAGCGAGGGGGCGATCACCCAATCGTAGTGCTGAAGAAGCGCGGCGACGGACAGCCGTTCCGGCCGGGCCATGACCAACTCAAGTGCCGCGCTGGCATCCAGCACCAGGGTCACCGCCCGCGGTCCTCCCGGAGCAGGTCGACGGGATCTGGGATCTTATGCGGATCAGCTGGCGGGGGAGTTCTCAGGATCCTCTCGATGAGCATTCTGCGGGCCGTTTTCTTGTTAGTTTCCATTTCCAGGGCCTTTTCCAATAGGACGACCGTTTCCTGCGCGATGCTTCGATGATCAGCGGAGGCTTTTTCCACGAGCTTCCGATAAAGGTGATCCGGCAAATCACGAACCTGCAGGGCGGGCACGCAATTTCTCCTGGACCATCATATCCTATATCCCGCCTGCATGCAATATGCATGCAGGCAGTGGGGCGTTCGGGGGCCTGAGCTGCTGAGCCTGAGCGGACGCCTCTTCTACAGCAGCTCCGCGGCCAGCTCCGCCAGGGGGCTTCTCTCCGAGCGCTCCAGGGTGACGTGCCCGAACATCTCCTGCCCCTTGAAGGCTTCGACCAAATAGGTCAGGCCGTTGGAGTTGGAGTCCAGGTAGGGGCTGTCGATCTGGTAGGGGTCGCCGGTCAGGACCACCTTGGTGCCGGTGCCCGCCCGACTGACGATGGTTTTCACCTCGTGCGGCGACAGGTTCTGGGCCTCGTCGATGATGATGAACTGGTTGGGGAGGCTGCGGCCCCGAATGTAGGTCAGGGCCTCGATCTCGATCAGGCGGCGGCTGATCAGCGACTCGATCGACATGTCGCGCAGCTTCTTGTCCGCTCCCAGGATGTACTCCAGATTGTCGAACACCGGCTGCATCCAGTGGGACAGCTTCTCGGTCTTGGCCCCGGGCAGGTAGCCGATGTCCCGGCCCATGGGGATGACCGGGCGGGCCACCAGCACCCGGGAAAAGCGCTCCTCGATTAGCACCTTCTTCAGCCCCGCGGCCAGCGCGAGCAGGGTCTTGCCCGTGCCGGCTTTGCCCACCAGCGTTATCAGCGAGACCGAGTCGTCCAGCAGCAGCTTCAGGGCCATGTGCTGCTGGATGTTCAGGGGCTTGATCGCGCTCACCGAGTGAATGTCCCCGACCAGCTCCAGGCGACCTTTTTTGCCGTCGAAGCGGGCCAGGGCGGTGTCCTCGCCCTTGGCCTCCTTCAGCACCACGAACTCATTGGGCGCCAGGCGGGTGTGGGAGGCAACGTAGCCGTCGGCTCGCAGTGTCTTGAGGGTCTCGTGGGAAGCGTCCTGCTCCACGAAGCCGCGGTACAGGGTCTGGATGTTGACCTTCTGCTTCTCGTAGTCCACCGCCTTGATGCCCAGCGCCGTGGCCTTCAGGCGGGCGCTGATGTCCTTGGACACGAAGAACACCCGTCTGCCGGCGCGCTGCAGGCCGTAGGCGGTAGACAGGATCTTGTTGTCGTTCTTGGACCCCGCCAGGTTCGCGGGTACGTTCTCCGGGCTGTCGTGCCGCCCCAGCTCCACCCGCAGGGTGGAGCCGTTCTCCAGGCGCACCCCCTCCCGCAGGTCGCCGTGCCGGCTCACCTCGTCCAGCAGGCGGATGGTCTCGCGCGCGTTGCGCCCGCGCTCGTCGCGCTCCTTCTTGAGGTTGTCCAGCTCCTCCAGCACCCAGAGGGGGATCACGATCTCGTTGTCCCGGAAGGAGAAGATGGCTTCCGGCCGGTGGATGAACACGTTGGTGTCGATTACGAAGGTCTTTACGGCTTCGCTCATCGCTTTGCGCTCCTCCTCGACGCTGGGGATGAATTGTAGTATAAGAGGTTATGCGCGTCGGATTCTACCAGTTCCAGCCGCGCTTCGGCCGGCCGCGCGAGAACGCCGAGGCGGTGGCCGCGGCCTTGCGCGAGGCCCGGGCGGACCTGCTCGTGGCACCGGAGTTGAGTACCTCCGGCTACGTGTTCGCCAGCCGGGAGGAGAGCGCGGCGTTGTCCGAGACACTGCCCGGGCCTTCCTCGGAGCTGCTCGAGCAGGCCTGCCGGGAAACAGGAGGGCGGGTGGTGATCGGCGTCGCGGAGCGGGCCCCCGAGGGGTTCTTCAACAGCGCGGCGCTGATCGGTCCCGGCGGGGTGGAGGGGGTGTACCGCAAGGCGCACCTGTTCGGGGAGGAGAAGCTGCACTTCGCCGCCGGGCGCACCGGCTTCCCGGTGTTTACGATCGAGGTCGGCGGGCGACCCGTCCGCATCGGGATGTTGGTCTGCTTCGACCATTTCTTCCCCGAGGCCGCACGCTCCCTGGCGCTGGCCGGCGCCCAGCTCATCTGCCACCCCTCCAACCTGGTCCTGCCGGAGTACGCCCAGCTTTCCACCCGGGTGCGCTCCATCGAGAACCGGGTGTTTTGGATCCTGGCCAACCGCTACGGCAGCGAGGACCGGGGAGGCAAGAAGCTGGACTTCACCGGCGCGAGCCAGGTCACGGCCCCGGACGGCAAGGTCCTGGTGCACGCTCCGGCCGCCGGGGACGCCCTGGAGGTCGTGGAGATCGACCCGGCTCTGGCCGACAACAAGAAGGTCACGGGCCGCAACCACCTCTGGGAGGACCGGCGTCCCGAGCTGTACCGGCTTTAAAACTGCAATCCAAGGAGTTCTCATGCGGGATATGGTTCTTCTGGGCGATGAAGCCCTGGCAATGGGAGCGATGCACGCCGGCATCTCGGCGGCCTACGGCTACCCGGGCACCCCCTCCACGGAGATCCTCGAATTTCTGCAAAAGCAGGCCGGGCGGGGCAACCCCGCGGAGCCCGCGCCTTTCATCGCCTCCTGGTGCGCCAACGAGAAAACGGCCTATGAGGCGGCGGTGGGCACCTCGCTCGCCGGCCGGCGGGCCCTGGTGACCATGAAGCACGTGGGCCTGAACGTGGCCGCCGATCCCTTCATCAACTCTGCCCTGCTGGACATCCACGGGGGACTGGTGCTGGCCGTGGCCGACGACCCGGGAATGCACTCCTCGCAGAACGAGCAGGACAGCCGCTTTTTCGCGGACTACGCCCGCGTCCCATGCTTCGAGCCGCGCAACCAGGAGGAAGCCTACGCCATGACCCTGGAGGCCTTCGAGGCCTCCGAGCGCTTCCACGTGCCGGTCATGGTGCGCCTCACCACCCGCCTGGCCCACTCCCGCGCCGTGGTGCGGGTGGGGGAGGGCAAGCCCCCCAGACCCCTGGACAAGTCCGCCAACCCGGCGGGCTGGATCCTGCTGCCCAACCTGGCCCGCCAGCGCTGGGACCGCCTGCTTAAGGCCCAGGAGAAGTTGCGGGAGTACAGCGAGGGCTCGCCCTACAACCCCCTAAGCCTGTCGGACAGCTACCGGGAGCTGGGCGTGATCACCACCGGCCTGGGGCGCAATTACTACGAGGAGAACCTCGAGGAGTTGGCGGGCCAGCGGGGCGGGCGGCCTTCGCACCTGCACGTCGGGGTCTATCCCCTGCCCGCGGCCAAGATTCGCTCTCTGACCGCCCACGTCCGGCGGGTGCTGGTCATCGAGGAGGGCTACCCGCTCCTGGAGCGGCAGCTGCGCGGCCTGTTGGACCTCCCCGTGGCCGTGGACGGCAAGGAGAACGGGGCCATACCCGCTTCCGGGGAGCTCACCCCGGACAACGTCCGCCCGGCGCTGGGTCTGGGCGCGCGGCCCGGCATCCCCTACAGCGGCCCCGCCCTGCCGGGACGGCCGCCCCAGCTGTGCGCCGGCTGCCCGCACCGGGACACCTTCGACGCCCTGAACCAGGCCCTGGCCGGCTACGAGCGCAAGCTGGTCACCTCCGACATCGGCTGCTACACCCTGGGTTTCCTGCCGCCGCACCAGGCCATCGAGACCTGCCTGTGCATGGGCGCCTCCATCGGTATGGCCCGCGGCGCCGCCGAGGCGGGCCTGCACCCGGTGGTGGCCACGATCGGGGACTCCACGTTCCTACACTCCGGCATGACCGGCCTGGTGGACGCGGTGGCCTCGCGGGCGAACCTGACCCTGATCATCTTGGACAACTCCACCACCGCCATGACCGGCACCCAGCCCACGATCATGGCCTCGCCGCAGATCCCGGAGCTGATCCGCGGGCTGGGCGTGGACCCCGCCCACATCCGGGTGATCAACCCGTTGAAGCGGCACACCGAGGAGAACGCCCGGATCCTCAAGGAGGAGATCGAGTACCGCGGGGTGTCGGTGATCATCGCCCTGCGCGACTGCGTCCAGACGCTGAAGAAGAAGAGCCGCCTGGAGGTGGCCGAATGAAGTACGACGTGCTCCTGGCGGGGGTCGGCGGGCAGGGGGTGCTGTCCCTGGCCGCCTGCATCGCCGCCGGCGCCATGAAGGCCGGCCTGGCGGTGCGCCAGTCGGAAGTGCACGGCATGGCTCAGCGGGGCGGGGCGGTGCTGGCCCACCTGCGCCTGGCCGACCGCCCGATCCACAGTGACCTGATCCCCAGGGGGACGGCGGACATGATCCTGGGCATGGACCCACTGGAGAG
>CAZMWZ010000141.1:5139-7806 GCA_964570045.1 uncultured Spirochaetaceae bacterium | reverse complement strand
CTGGCCCTGTTGTTCCTGGTGGGGCTGGTGCCCACCTTGTCCGCCCAGTACAACAAGGATCTGGTCGTGCAGAAAATGCGTTCCAACGGTGGGCTGCTCGGCCAGCTCAACGCCGCGATGGGCGCCGGGGATTTCTACACGAGCGCTCTTCGTCTGGTGGACCTGGCCCAGAACTTCAAGGCTTTGCAAGCCACCGACCCGCCCAAGGGCATTGAGGCCGAGTGGGACCGCATCTACGGCGATCTGATCCGGGCGGCTTTCCGCGGGGTCGGAGCCTGCGGGGCTCAGAACCTCGAACAGCTCAAGACCGAAGTGGCCGCGATCATGGCGCTGATGAAGGAAGGGCACACCAAGTTCAGGTAGGGGGCTGCGTGCCCCGTCGCAGCGATTCTCGCTGCGACGAGGGCCGCGACCGTGCAGGCCGGTGTCCCGTACAGGGAGCCGGCTTTTTTTATCGCGCCGTTTCGCCCCCTTGAGCTTGTAACGAAAATAGGATATTTTTCGTTACAAGCTCGGGGACCAGCAGCCATGCAGTCTATTGAGAAAAGCATCACTAGCCGTATAAAAGCCAACGGGAGAGGTACGTGTTTCACGGCCAAGGCATTTCTCGACCTTGGCAGTCCGGAGGCGGTTCGCATCGCGCTGCACCGCATGGAGAAGCGCGGCACTGTCCGCCGGCTGGCCCGTGGGCTTTACGATTTCCCCAAACAACACCCGACCATCGGCTTACTTTCCCCGAGCCCTAAACAAGTGGCCAAGGCCTTGTCCGAGCGCGACGCCTCGCGATTGCAGCCCTCCGGCGGGTATGCCGCGAACCTATTGGGATTGTCCGAACAGGTCCCGGCCAGAATTGTCTTTCTTACAGATGGCCCTTCCCGGCACGTCAGAATCGGCGGCCAGGCAATCATCCTGAAGAACCCCCCCACCCGAAACACGGCCACAGCGGGCCGGATCAGCGGCACGGTCATCCAGGCTCTCCGACATCTCGGCGCCAGGCAGATCGGCAAACAACACATTGCGCACCTGCGGAAAATGCTACCCTCAAGCGATAAAGCCCAGTTGAAGCGCGATCGGATCTATGCCCCTGGTTGGATGCACCGAATCCTCAACGCCATCGCGGAGGATTACCGTGCTTGATTTCGCCAGACTCCCACTCGATGAGCAAATCCCATACTTCCAGGAAGTGGCCAATCGGCGTGGACTTTCGCGCCTCATCGTGGAGAAAGACTTCTGGGTCTGTTTCTCGCTCTGCCTTCTCTTCTCGACCCGTGCACTCGAGGAAAAGCTCGTGTTCAAGGGCGGCACATCACTTTCTAAGGTGTTCGGCATCATTCAGAGGTTCTCCGAGGACATCGACCTTTCCGTTGATCCCGGCTGGCTGGGCTTCGGCGGGGAGAACCGGCCGGACGCCGCTCGGGCCCGGTCCCAGTTCGAAAAGCGCTGGAAAAAACTCAACGACGCCTGCGCCGCCGCGGTCGACTAAAAGGTTCGGACGGCGCTCGAACTGGCGATTCAGGATGCACTTGGCCCAACGCGGGACGGGTCTCCGTATACCATCTTCAAGCTCGACGAACAGACGCAGTCGCCTATCCTGGTTTTCCGCTACCCCACTATCGAGCCGGACAGACCCGGATACTTTCATCCCCAGGTCAAACTCGAACTCGGGTCCCTCACGGATCAGCGGCCAATCGGAAATCACACAATCACGCCGTGGGTCGCTGAGGAGTTCCCAGCCCTTTTTACCGCCCCGACCTGCCGTGTGGTTGCGCTTGAAATCGAGCGGACCTTCTGGGAGAAAGCCACCATCCTGCACACCGAGTATCACCGGCCGGTGGAAAAACCCATGCGCAGCCGGTTCTCACGAGACTGCTACGACGTGTGCCGGATGGCCGCACACCCCGCCGGTGAGAGGGCCATGAAAGACCTCGACCTGCTGGCGCGTGTCGTGCGCCACAAACGCACCTACTTCTATTCCGCCTGGGCGAATTATGACACCGCCAAACCCGGCTCCTTGCGGCTTGTCCCACCAGCCCACCGCCTCGCGGATCTGAAAGCCGACTATCAGCAGATGCAGGAAATGTTCACGGAACCCCCGCCGCCTTTCGATGATCTTCTGCGGCAACTCAGGAGCATTGAGGAGACAATCAACCATGGATAAACAACTCCCGTGCAACCCGACAGCAAGCCGCCATTTGGTGATGCTAGAAATCCGACCGCATCAAGAACTGGCCGAAAGCTGAACGCCCGCGGGAAAAGTTGCTTGCCGAGGGTGCGGAGAAACAGACAGACGCTAACCTCCTGGCGGTTATTCTCCGAGTGGGCCGCGATACTTTCAAGAAAGGGGAGGTCGGGCAAAATGCGCAAGCTCTCGCCCGTGTACTGCTCAAGGACTTTTGTGGGCTTAAAGGACTTGATCGAGCGACGATCCAAGAACTACTTCAGGCTCCTGGCCTCAGCGCGGCTTCCGTCGAATCCTCCAGGCTGTCGCCGGCAATTTCTGTCTGTGCTTCGTCGGAAAGCGCCGGGAGATCGTTGTTGCGGTTTTCTTGAACGGCCAGCGGAGAGGGGCGCGAGGTATTGGCCGGATCCTCGCTTATCGCGCCGGCGTTTTAGCCGCGCTTCTGCGAAAGTATTGGGGGAACTCCTCCAGCAACCGGAGCCGCGAGG
>CAZMWZ010000141.1:0-5039 GCA_964570045.1 uncultured Spirochaetaceae bacterium | reverse complement strand
GCCGCGCTTCTGCGAAAGTATTGGGGGAACTCCTCCAGCAACCGGAGCCGCGAGGTGAGCTCCCGTACCAGGACGCGGGAGTCCACCGGGCCCAGGGCCCTGCTCGCCGGCTCCGTGAGGCACAGGTACGAGGCGCCGGCCGGCTGCTGCAGAGTGAAGCCCAGGAGATGCGGCAGCAGGCTGCGCAGGGCCGGGACCCCGACCGGCTGCCGGGCGTTGAGGCGCGCGAGCAGATGGGACAACTCGAAGCCGCGGAACAGCAGCCGGTGGGCGCCCAAGCTCTCCAGCAGGCCGCCGCAGGGATCCGCGCCCTCCTGCCCCGGAAAGCGGTTCAGGTAGATCCAGGGCAGCAGGGAGCTGAGGCAGGCGTCCAGCCCCTTCACCGCGAAGCCAGCGGCGCCCAACGCCGCTGCGGCGCGGGCTCGCAGGAGCGCCGGGTGCACGGAGTCCGAGACCGCGGGCTCCCGGACGTTGGCGAAAAAGCGCTCCTTGATTCCTGCGAGGATCTTTTTGTCCGAATCCTTGCCGGTGAGCAGGAACAGCTCCACGAGCGGCTCCGGCAGGACCAGGGCGTCCTCCTCGGAGTCTGGGTTGTCGGCCGCGGCGGCGCACAGTGCGGTCACGGCGCGGGCGGCGCCGTGCAGGTAGCGGGCGTGCGGCAGCCCCCGGCGGCGCAGCAGCCCGACCAGGACCAGGAGGGCGTAGGCGGTGTCCGCGCTCTCGCCGGCCAGCACCGAGGGCGCACGTTCCTTTTTCCCGTCGGCGTCCAGCCAGGAGGAGCGCCGAAGGTGGTAGCGCTCGTAGAACAGGCCGGAGGGGACCTGCGCCCGCAGCGCGAAGTCCGCGAGCTCGCTGGCCAGCTCTCCCATCGACTCCTCGGCGGGGAAGAGTTTCAACAGCAGCAGGGCCAGCCCCGCCCCGGCGCTAGCCGACAGCACCTCTTCCTCCGGCGCCAGGCGCAAGCCGCAGACCCCGCCCTCGCATACGAGCAGGCTCTCGCGGCAGCGTGCGATTTCCTCCCGGGTGCGGGCCAGCAGCGCGGCGGGAGCGAGGTCCGCCGGCGCGGGGGCGGACGGGTTCGCGGCGAAGCGGGCCAGCGCGGCGGCGGCACCCTGTGCGTACAGCTCCCGGGCCGGCGCGATGACCACGTTCAGCCTGGCGGCGTGCTCGAAGCTGCCGCTGACCGTCAGGGCGGGTTCGGCGCGTAGGCCGGGCTTCGTGCCGGGCCATAGCCCGGGTTTCACCCCGGCGACCAGGCGCGGCGGGTAGCGCACCTCCACGCGCACCAGCGGCTCCTCCTCCTCGACCAGGCGCCTCAACTCCACGCTGCCGCGCTCCAGCTCGCTGCGCGGGGGGTCGGTGAAAACCAGCACGGAACGGTTGCTCGCCAGCAGGTACACGGCGTTGGGCAGCGCGGTGAGAGCTCCGTCCGCGGCCTCGACCTGCCTGGGCGCCGACTGGCCGCAGGCCACCCCGGGCAGCAGGTAGGCGGCCCCTGTGAGCTCCGGGAACTCCAGGCAGAAGGAAAGGCCGACCCTCCCCTCCTGGAGCACGGCCCAGTTGCGCAGAATGGCGAAGCCGCCCTCCCCGGGGGCGATGAAGTCCCGGATGGTGGAGGTGAGGAAGTAGGCGATGACCTGATCCCCCCGGCAGGTGATGCTCTCCGGCAGGCGCTCGTCCCCGTTCTGGTAGAGGCTGTAGCGCAGCAGGACGGTGAGCCCGTCGGCCGCGATGCGCACGGTGCGGAAGTCCGCCTGCGTGATCCGCATGCGCCCATACTACCTGCAATGCGCAGCCCATGCCAGCCTTCCGCTCTCCGGCGGCCCGCCTTGACGGCCGACCGCCCCCGGTGTAGCTTGGCTCGTTGAGCGCGAAGCCCAAATCCGCCTTCGTCTGTTCAGCCTGCCAGCACCAGGAACCCAAGTGGCTGGGCCGCTGCCCCGAGTGCGGCAGCTGGAACAGCTTCCGCGACGCTGGCCCCGCAGCCGCGTCCCGCTCCCCCGTCCGCGGGGAGGAGCCGCGGCCCGTCCCCTTGGCCGCCATCGAGCCCCGGGAGGGCCTGCGCCTGGACTCTGGCATCGAGGAGGTGAACCGCGTGCTGGGCGGCGGCATCATGAAAGAATCGGCCGTGCTGATCGCCGGGGAGCCGGGCACGGGGAAGTCCACTCTCATGCTCCAGCTGGCCTCGCGGGTGCAGACCAAGGGCAGGACCCTGTACGTTTCAGGTGAAGAGTCCCCGGCGCAGATCCGCCTGCGCGCCGATCGGCTGGGGATCGCCGGCGAGCAGATCGAGGTGTTCCCCGGCACCGAGTTGAGTGCGGTGCTGCGCGTCTGCGACCGCCTCAAGCCCGTGGTGCTAATCGTGGATTCGATCCAGACCCTCTTCGCCGAGGACATCGGCACGGTGCCCGGGACGGTGAACCAGGTGCGCCTCTGCGGCCAGGAGCTCATCGGCTGGACCAAGACCCACGGGGCGGCCCTGTTCCTGGTGGGACACGTCACCAAGGAAGGCTACATCGCCGGTCCCAAGGTCGTGGAGCACATGGTGGACACCGTGCTGTACTTCGAGACGGGCAGCTCCGGCATCCGGCTCCTGCGGGCCGCCAAGAACCGCTTCGGTACGGTGGACGAGATCGGCATCTTCCAGATGGGCGAGCAGGGCCTGACCCAGGTGCCGAACCCCGCCGCCCTGTTCCTGACCCGGCGTGAGGGGGAGCAGCCTCCGGGCGTGGTGGTCGCACCCGTGTACGAGGGCACGCGGGTGCTGCTGGTGGAGATCCAGAGCCTGGTGGTTCCGGCCAAGGGCGGGATTTCCCGGGTGTTCTCCGACCGCATCGACGCCGGTCGGGTGTCGCGCATGGCCGCGGTGCTGGAGAAGCATCTCAAGGCCCGCCTGGCCGACCAGGACCTGTACGTGAACGTGGGCGGCGGCCTGCGCATCGCGGAGGTGGGCATCGAGCTGCCGCTGGCCATCGCCCTGTACTCCGCACGCCTCAACCAACCGGTGCCCGCCCTGACCGCCGTGGTGGGCGAGGTGAGCCTGGCCGGGGAGGTCCGGCCCGTCCCGCACCTGGACCGGCGGGCGCGCGCCGTTGCCGAGATGTCCTTCGCCCGCCTGGTGCACCCAGCCGGTGCCGAGCTGCAGGGCGCGCCGGCTTCGCCGGGCTTCGCGCCGGAAGGCCTCGGCCGCGCCGGCTTCGCCGGGCTTTGCCCGGCGGCCACCCTGGCCGAGGCGGTGCGCGTCTGCTTCGCGGCCCCCGCTTAATCCTTCGGCTTGTCCCCGGGGCGCAGGCCGGCCAGCCCCTCCTCCGTCGCCGGCACCACCCCTGACTCCGTGATCAGCGCGGTGACCAGGCGGGCCGGAGTCACGTCGAAGGCGTAGTTGGCCGCCGGGCTGGAGGGGGAGGTCACCAGCACCTCCGTGGGCTCGCCGCCGGCGAGGCCCTCCACGTAGCGGACTTCCCGCGCGTCGCGCTCCTCAATGGGGATCTCCGCGAGGCCGTCGCGGATCGACCAGTCGATGCTCGAGGTGGGCAGGGCCGCATAGAAGGGGATGCCGTTGTCGCGCGCGGCCAGCGCCTTGAGGTAGGTGCCGATCTTGTTGGCCACGTCCCCGCGGCGGCTCACGCGGTCGGCCCCCACGATAACCAGGTCCACCAGGCCCCGCTGCATCAGGTGGCCGCCGGTGTTGTCGGCGATCACCGTATGGGGCACCCCCGCGCGCTCCAGCTCCCAGGCGGTGAGCCGGGCGCCCTGGTTGCGGGGGCGGGTCTCGTCGACCCAGACGTGCACGGGGATGCCGGCTCGATGGGCGGCGTAGATCGGCGAGGTGGCCGTGCCGTGGCGCACGCAGGCCAGCCAGCCGGCGTTGCAGTGGGTGAGGACGTTCACCCGCTCGCGCCCGCGGGCGAAGGCCTCCGCAAGCAGCGGTCGGCCGTGCTCGCCGATGCGGCGGCAGCGTTCGATGTCCTCCTCTTCGATTTCGCGCGCGGTCCGCAGGCTGAGGCGCACGCGGGCCTCGGGGTCATCGGCTTCGGCCAGCTCGGCGAGCTGCCGCCGGACGGCCCAGGCCAGGTTCACCGCCGTGGGGCGCGTGGCCACCAGCTTCCGGGCAGCCTCGTGCAGCAGCTCCGGACCCCCGCCCTGGGCGGCCTCCAGCGCCGCGAGGTACATGCCGTAGGCCGCGGCCACGCCGATGAGCGGGGCGCCGCGCAGGTGCATGTCGCGGATAGCGGTGCACACCTCCTCCACGCTCTTCAGCTCCTCAATACGAAGGTGGAAGGGCAGGGCGCGCTGGTCGATGATGCAGACCGCCCGGCCGTCGTCGCGCAGCCAGAGGGACTGCAGGGTGGGGGGCGCGGCAGGTTTCACGCGGCCATCATAGCCCGGGGGCCCGCGGTTGATAAGCCCGCCCGTCTCCGGTATCCTGCACTCGATGAGCAACCTGGTGTGGGTCGAGCTGGAGCGCGGTGCGCCGGACCATAACCTGAGCGAGTTGCGCCGGTGTGCTGCCCCCGGGGTTAAAATGTGCGCGGTGGTCAAGTCCAACGCCTACGGCCACGGGGTGGCCCGGATGGTGGAGCTCCTCGCCTCGGCGGACTGGTTCGGGGTGAACTGCCTGGAGGAGGGTCTGGAAATCCGGGCCCTGGGGGAGAAGCGCCCCGTGCTGGTGCTGGGGCACGTGCCTCTGTCCGCCCTGGGCGAGGCCGTGGCCCACGACCTGGACCTGACCCTCTACAACCTGGAGAGCCTGGAGGCGCTGGCCTGGCTGGACCGGGAGCGGCGCAAGGGCCGGCCGATCCGGGTGCACCTGAAGGTGGAGACGGGCACGGGACGGCAGGGGGTGCTTGCGGAAGAAATCGAGGGCTTCGCGCGCAAGCTGCGGGGCCTGGCCGACGCGGAGCTGGTGGGAGTGTCCACCCATTTCGCCAACATCGAGGACACCCTGAACCACGGCTACGCCGAACGGCAGATCGCGCAATTCCGCCGGGCCCGCGAGATCCTGAAGGGTCTGGGGCTGGAGCCACCCCTGGTGCACA
>CAZMWZ010000140.1:2984-8027 GCA_964570045.1 uncultured Spirochaetaceae bacterium | reverse complement strand
AGCGCCCCCAGTCCAGCCAGCCCATGGGCACGCTGTAGCTCATGCCCGGGTCCCCCACGCTGCGGTCGGTCAGGCGGGCGCGCACGTAGTAGCGTGTGCCGGCGAAGCGGAAGGCAAGCTCCCCCTCTTCCTCCTCGACGCCCAGCACGCGCAGATCCAGGCCCTGGTTCTGGCCGAGCTTTTCCAGGCACTTGCCCAGCAGGTGGAGCTTATCGACGCCCTGGCGGAACTTGACTTGCAGGCCTTTGAGCTGGTCTAGATCCATAGCGGGCATTATACCACTCAAACCAGCCCCTGGTCGATCATGGCGTAGGCTGCTGGAGCAATCAGATATTACGAAATTTCCCCGGATGCATCCCCGAGGAGCTTTCGCGCGACCCGGCGCATGGGCTCCCCCAGGACGCCCGCCAGCGGATTCGGCGAGGACAGGAGGGCCTCGATTTCGGGCAGGTACGGGATGGAGCCCAGGAGAGCCAACGAGTAGCGCGCGGCCAGCGCAGCCACCGCGGCATCCCCCCCGGGGTGGGCCATATTCTCGACGATCCCCCGGACCGGCAGGCGCAGCTCCTGCAGCAGGGCCAACAGGCGCTCCACCACCTGGAGCGCGAAGGCGGAGGGGGTCGCGATGATCACGAACTCCGGCCCGGGGAGCAGGCGCAGCACGTCCAGGAGCTCATCCCCGATGCCGGGGGGCATGTCCACGACCAGGAAGTCCAGGGGGTCCCAGACCGTGACGGCCAGCAGCTCCAGCAGGGCTTCGGACACCTCCCTGCCCCGCAGCGGGACGGCTCTTTCGCGGGAGAAGGCCGCGAAGCTCATGAAGTCCAGGGATCCCCGCACGCGCAGCGGCCGGATGCCGCCCTCTTCCTCCGGGAACCGCAGCTCGGCGCCTAGCAGCAGGTGGGCGGAGGCCCCCTGGAAGTCCAGATCCAGAAGTCCCACGCGGCGGCCCCTGTCCCGCAGAGCCAGGGCCGACAGCACGGAGCAGACGCTCTTACCGACCCCGCCCTTGGCGCTGGCGAACGCCAGGATGCGTCGGACCGGGGCGAGGCGCTTGCGGATCACGGCCGGACGCGGGTCAATCATCCTCGAGGTCCACGGACTCGATGGAAACTCCCCGCCCGGCCGAAAGCTCGAAGTCCGGACTGCCGCAGCCGGGGCAGCGCAGGTACACGTGGGCGCTCTCGGGCAGGAAGTGGATGGCCTCCCGCTCCTCCTCCCCGATCCCCGGCACCCCGGCCAACGGCCACTCGTGCCGGCAGGCCCGGCAGCGGAAAGCCGCCGGCTCGTTCAGGAAAAGGAAAACCTCCGGACCGTACTGCAGGCCGCCGAGGCTGGCGCGCAGACCCTCCCGGAACGCCTCCATCTCGATGTTCTGCAGCTCGCCGAAGCGCAGGCGCACGGCCAGCACAGGACGACCGCCGTTCTCCCGTCTGATCTTCTCCACCGTGGCCACCACCGCCTCGGCCAGCGCCCACTCGTGCATCAGAACCTCGCCAAGCGGGCAATAATTTCCGGGAACTCGTAGACCTCCAGGCCGTTGGGGGTCACCTCCCTGCGCACCCGCAGCCCGTCCACCAGGCTGTTCAGCAGCTCCTCGGCCTGCCGGATGGAAAGCCCCATATCGATGACCGCGTCGGAGACCGTCAGCCGGCCCTTGCGCTTGTAGGCCAGGCGAAACACGCGGGCCTCAAGGTCCGGTGCTTTGCGCACGGGGGTACCCTGACGCTCCGCGGGCAGCCAGCGCAGGAACCGCCCCCGGCTGCCTTCCTCCAGGCGCTCCTCGCCCTCCACTCCGCGGAAGAAGCGCTGGAAGTAGCGCAGGCCAAAGCGGGTCAAGGTGAACACCGCGACCAGGAACAATAGGAAGGCGAAAGAAAAGACAAACATCACCGCAGCAATGTACCCGGAAGGAGGGGACGTGCCTACCCGGCACGAGGCTCACCCTTTGCGGCGCTGGGTACGGACCTCCTTCACGGAGTTGTGCAGATCGTTGATCAGCCCCCGGATGAAGGGGTTGGCGATGCTGTACACGCGCTTGTTTCCCTGGACCTGGGAGGTGACGATCCCGCGCTTCTTCAGCACGGCCAGGTGCTGGGAAACCACGGGCTGCGACTGCTCCAGGCAGGCCCACAGCTCGGACACGCAGGCCTCCTCGCCCTTCTCGATCGCGCAGAGGATCTTCAGGCGCAGGGGGTGCCCGCAGGCTTTCAGTACGGACGCTACCTCGTTTACCTTCTCCATATTCCCTATATAGCATATCCTGCTTGCTCAAATCGCGCAAGCCGTTTTATAGTGAATCGGAGTGTGAATGACCCCGGCATACCTTGACTGGGCGGCCACCTCTCGCCCTGACCCCGACATCCTCGAGGGCGCGGCGCGGATCGCCGGCGAATACTACGCCAACCCCTCGGCGCCGCACGCCGAGGGCAGGCGAGCCGCCGAGCTGCTGGCCGACTGCCGCCGCCGCCTGGCGGGGTCCCTGGGCTGCGCGCCGCAGGAGCTGGTGTTCACCTCGGGGGGCACGGAGGCCAACAACCTGGTGCTCTTCTCCCTGCTGCTGCGCCGGCGCGACCGGCGGGTGGTTTTAAGCGGCCTGGAGCACGATTCCCTGTTCCTCGCGGCCCGGCGCCTGGAGGCTCTGGGGGGCGAGGCGTCGGTCGTTCCGGCAGGCGCCGACGGGCGGGTGGACCCCGCGCGGGTGCTGGGCGCCGTGGACGAGCGCACCGCCCTGGTGGCCCTCATGCTCGTGAACAACGAGACCGGCGCGCTCCAGGAAGTGGCGGAGGTGGCGGCGGGCCTGGCCGGCATCGCCCGCACGGGCGCTAGGCGCATCCTGCTGCACACCGACGCGGTGCAGGCCCTCGGCAAGGTCCCCTTCCGCCCCGCGGAGCTGGGCGTGGACACGGCGGCGGTGAGCGCGCACAAGATCGGCGGGCCGCGGGGAGTCGGCGCCCTGTACGTGCGCCAGCCGGGCGTGCGGGAGTTCCTGAACGCCGGGGGGGGCCAGGAGGCGGGGCGCAGGCCCGGAACGGAGAACCTGGCCGGCGCCTGGGCCCTGGCCGAGGCCGGCGAGCGGGCGGTCGCCGGTCTGGACGAGCGCTCGCGGCGGGCGCGGGGGCTGATGGACGGTCTTCTGGCCGGCCTGCTCTCGCTCCCCGGCTGCCGCATCCTGCCCGAAGGCCGGGGCGCAGGGCTCCCCCCCGAGCGCTTCTCCCCCTACATCCTCTCCGCCGCCTTCCCCCCGGTCCCGGGGGAGGTGCTGGTGCGCGTCATGGAGAGCGAGGGCTTTCTCATCTCCACCGGGGCGGCCTGCTCCTCGCGAAAGAAGGAACGCACCCGGGTGCTGGAGTCCATGGGCGTTGCCCGGGAGCTGGCCGCCTCCAGCGTGCGCATCTCCATCGGGCCGGCCACGCCAGCCGCGGAGCTGGAGGGGCTGCTGGAAGCCCTCCGCCGCCGGCTGCCGGGGCTGTGAAGCCATGCCGAGTACGGCACTCTCCGCGATGCAGGACTTGTACCTCATCAAGTACGGCGAGCTCCAGTTGAAGGGGCAGAACCGCGGGCAGTTCGAGCGCAGGTTGTGCGCCAATATCCGCCACTCACTCGGGGCCGCGGGCGCGAGCGGGCCCGTCGCGGAGCTGGAGCGACGGCGCGGGCGCCTGTTCCTGCGCACCGACGCCGGGCAGGCGGCGGTGCGGCGGACCCTGGAGCGCACCTTCGGCATCGTGGGGTTCTCCAGGGCCCTGCAGGTGGACAAGGACCCCGCCCTGCTGCGGGAGGCCGCCCTCGCGCTGGCTCCGGGGCTGGCCGCGGCGCACGGCGGGCGCTTCAAGATCGAGGCGCGCCGCTCGGACAAGAGCTTCCCGCTGGACTCCTACGGCATTGCCTGCGACCTGGGCGCGCTGCTGCGCGAAAGCCTGCCGGGGCTGACCGTGGACCTGCATCACCCGGACTGGGTGCTCAACGTGGAGATCCGCGAGCGCGCCTACCTGTACGGGCCGCCCAACCCCGCGCCCGGGGGCCTGCCCGTGGGTTCCAGCGGCCGGGGGCTGCTCCTGCTGTCCGGCGGGATCGACTCCCCCGTAGCCGGCTGGCTGCTGGCCAAGCGCGGCCTGGCCGTGGATGCCGTCTATTTCCACACCCCTCCGTACACCTCCGAGCAGGCGCGCCTGAAAGTCGTGGAGCTGCGCCGCATCCTGGCGGAGTACTTGGGGGACATGCGCCTGTTCGTGGTGCCGCTCACGGCCGTGCAGGTGCGCATCCGCGAGCGGGCCCCGCGCGAGCAGAGCACCCTGCTTATCCGCGCCTGCATGGTGCGCGCGGCCGAGAACCTGGCCCGGCGGGAGGGCCACGGCTGCCTGATTTCCGGCGAGAGCCTGGGCCAGGTGGCCAGCCAGACCCTGCCTGCCCTGCGCTTCACCGGCGGCATGACGAGCCTGCCCCTGCTGCGCCCCCTGATCGGCATGGACAAGGAGGAGATCGTCACCCTGGCCCGGCGCATTGGCACCTTCGAGACCTCCATCCTGCCGTACCCCGACTGCTGTGCGCTGTTCGCCCCGCCCCACCCGCTGGTCAATCCGGACCACCAGCGGATGCGCGCCTCCTTCGCGGGCCTGGAGGTGGAAAATCTGCTGGAACAGGCCTTGCGGGACGCGCAGGCGGAAGGCTGAAGGTGAGCTACTTCTTGGCCGGGGACTCGGACTTCTCGGAAGAAGGCTTGGCTTCGCTTTTCGGCTCGCTCTTGGGCTCGCTCTTCGTCTCGCTGCGGGAGGAGCCGTTGCCGCTGCCGCTCAGCGCGGAAGAGCGCTTATTGTCGGTGGTGTAGAAGCCGCTGCCCTTGAAGATGATCCCCATTCCGCCGCCGAACAGGCGGCGCAAGCCCTTGCCGCACTTCGGGCACTTCTTCAGCGGCTCCTCCTTGATGCTCTGGAAAGCCTCGAAGGTGTGGTGGCAGCTCCTGCATTCGTAGTCGTAGGTGGGCATGTGCGGCTCCTGAGTCCGTAATGTAATGAAAATTCCGGAGCGCGACAACTCGCCGGGCGG
>CAZMWZ010000140.1:0-2884 GCA_964570045.1 uncultured Spirochaetaceae bacterium | reverse complement strand
ACCCGGCTATTGCCGGCCTAGCCGCCGCCGATCGGCGACAGCAAAACCTTGCCCGCGGTCTGGCGGCCTTCCAGCAAACGGTGCGCTTCGGCGGCCCGCTCCAACGGGAGCACCTGAGCGATGTAGAGCAACAGGCGCCCCGAGCCGATCCAGTCGAACAGGTCGCCGGCCCGGGCGAGCAGGCTGGGCCGGTCGGCGATGTAGTGCCAGAGCGTGGGCCGGGTCAGGAAGAGAGAGCCCTTGCCGCCGAGCAGCGCGACGTCGAAGGGGGCGATCTTGCCGCTGGATTGCCCGAAGGAGACCAGCATGCCACGCGGGGCCAGGCAGTCCAGGCTCTTCAGGAACGTGGCCTGCCCCACCGAATCGTAGACCACCTGCACGCCGCGCCCCCCGGTCAGGCTCTTCACCTCGGCCACGAAGTCCTTCTCGTCGTAGCGGATCACCTCGTCGGCGCCCGCCTTGCGGGCCAGCTCCACCTTGCGCGCGCTGCCCACGGTGGCCAGCACCCGCGCGCCTCGCTGCCGGGCCACCTGCACCAGCAGCAGCCCCACCCCCCCGGCCGCCGCGTGCACCAGGGCCGTGTCGCCGCGCGCGAGCGGGAAGGTGTCGTGCGCCAGGTAGTGGGCGGTCATGCCCTGCAGCATCACCGCCGCCGCCTGCTCGCAGTCCACGTGCTCCGGCAGCTTCACCAGCTTCTCGGCGGGCACCCGGGCGTACTCCGCGTAGGCCCCCGGAACCCCCGCGTAGGCCACCCGGTCGCCGGGAGCCAGGCCCGTGACCTCCTCACCCACCGCCTCCACCGTGCCGGCACCCTCCTGGCCCAGCACGTAGGGCAGGCTGACCGCATACAGGCCGGTGCGGTGGTACACGTCGATGAAGTTCACCCCAGCGGCCTCCAGCCGCACCAGCGCCTGGTCCGGCGCCGGCTCGGGCACGGGAAGATCCACGAGCTCCAAAGCCTCCGGCCCGCCGTGGGCCCGGATCTGAATCGCCTTCATGCGACCTCCTTCTCCAGCCGCACGGGGATGCCCCGCGCGGCCAGATGCTGCTTGATCTGGGTCACGCTATAGTTGCCGAAATGGACCAGGGAGGCGACCAGAGCCGCGTCGGCCCGCCCCTCCCCGAACACCCGGGCCAGATGCTCCGGCGAGCCCGCGCCCCCGGAAGCCACCACGGGGATCCCCACGCTCTCGGAGACGCGCCGCGTGAGCGGCAGCTCGTAGCCTTGCCGGGTCCCGTCCGCGTCGATGGAGTTGAGCACGATTTCCCCGGCGCCCAGCGCCTCGGCCCGCAGGGCCCAGGCCAGCGCGTCCAGCGGGGTGGGGGTGCGCCCCCCGTCGATGAACACCCGGTAGCCGCTGGGCGACCCTGAGTCCCGGGCGGCGTCCATGCCCAGCACGACGCACTGGGCGCCGAAGCGGCCGGCGCCCTCCTCGATCAGGGCCGGCCGGCGCACCGCCGCGGAGTTCACGCTCACCTTCTCCGCCCCGGCCAACAGCACCCGCCGCATGTCCTCGACCGTCCCGATCCCCCCGCCCACGGCGAAGGGGACGAACAGGACCTCGGCCACCCTCTCCACCGTATCGAGGAAGATTCCGCGCCGTTCGGCGGAAGCGGTGATGTCGTAGAATACCAGCTCGTCCGCGCCCTGCTCGTAGTAGAAGCGCGCCATGGCCACCGGGTCCCCGACGTCCGCGTTCTCCCGGAAGCGCACCCCCTTGGTGGTCCGCCCCTCCCGCACGTCCAGGCACACTATGATCCGCCGCGCCAGCCCGCTGGGCAGCGGCTCGCCGGTCGCCGGCTTGCCCGCCATCGCTCCCCCGTCCGCCACGCCTACGGCCTCCATTCCAGGAAGTTGGCCAGCAGGCGCAGGCCTGTCTCCCCGGATTTCTCCGGGTGGAACTGGAAAGCGGCCAGGTTGCCCCTGCCCACACCCGCGGCGAAGCGCAGCCCGTACTCGCACTCGGCCAGGACCATCACCTGGTCCGCGGGCTGCGGGTAGTAGGAGTGCACGAAGTAAAAATAGCTGCCGTCGGGTACACCGGCCAGCAGCGGGTGGGCGCCGCGGGCGAAAACCCGGTTCCAGCCCATGTGCGGCACCTTGAGCCCCGCCGCGCGCATAGTCGGGGGGAAGCGGCGCACGGTGCCGGGAAGGATCCCCAGGCAGGGCGTGTCGCGCTCCTCGGAGCGCTCGAAGATCACTTGAGTGCCCAGGCAGATCCCCAGCGTGGGGCGGCCGGAGGCCACGAACTCGCGCACCGCCGCGGCCAAACCGCCGGGCTCCAGGACCTCCATGGCCGCTCTGGCCTCCCCCACCCCCGGCACGATCAGGCGGTCGGCGCGGAGCACCTCCTCGGGGCGCTCGGTGATCCGGAAATCCGCGCCGAGGTGCCGCAGGGCGGTCTCCACGCTGCGGAGGTTCCCTGCCCGGTAGTCAATCACCGCTGCGCGCATCGCCGGCCTCCCGGGCCTCCGGGTGCACCCAGGCCTGCAGGGCCGAAAGCAGTTCCGCCTCGCTCAGGCGCAGGCCGCGCACCATAACGCTGCCGCCGCCGGCTTCGATCTGCAGCGCCCGCAGGCGCCCCACGATATCCGGCAGGCCGGCCAGGCGCAGCCAGGCCGCCGCGGCCAGGCGCACCAGGCCCGCAAGCGCGCGCGGGTTGGGCTCCCCGGCCAGCGCCGCGAGGACGCCCAGCTCGTACTGGTCCCCCTCCCGGCGGGCGGCAACCCAGGCCGAACGCAGCGGCAGCGACACGCCCGCCGGGAGCGCCGGCAGGTAGGCATATGCGGCGGCGCCGGCAAGAAGCCGGTTGGCCTGGGGGTCCTCTTCCCGCGCGCGCTCCACGGGGCCGGCAGCCGGCACGAGGCGGCGGGCCAGCATCCG
>CAZMWZ010000139.1:0-8069 GCA_964570045.1 uncultured Spirochaetaceae bacterium | reverse complement strand
CCAGCTGCGACTGCGGCGGCCCCTCGGGGTCTTCTTCGGACTGCTGCGGCTGAAGGAGGCGCTCATGGAGCCAAGGGTTTGCGAAGCGACCCGCACGGTGCGGGGCATGTCCGTGACGGACGGGGCGGGCGTGCGCCTGACCCGGATCATCGGCTCCCCGAGGCTGGACCAGGTCGACCCGTTCGTGCTGCTCGACCAGTTCCGCTCGGACAATCCCCGCGACTACATGGCGGGCTTTCCCGACCACCCCCACCGGGGCATCGAAACCATCACCTACATGGTCGAAGGCCGCTTCCGCCACCGGGACAGCCGCGGTGGGGGCGGGTTGATCCAGCCCGGCGACGTGCAGTGGATGACCGCGGGCCGCGGCATCGTGCACAGCGAGATGCCCGAGATGGGGGGCAAGGGCGAGGAGAAGCTCTGGGGCTACCAGCTTTGGCTGAACCTGGCCGCCCGCGACAAGATGGTGGAACCCCGCTACCAGGGCCTGGCTGCCCGCGACATCCCCTCGGTCCGGCAGGAAGGAGTCCGGGTGGTGGTCATTTCCGGGAGCTACGCCGGGGTGGACGGCCCGGCCCGGACCTGGTACCCCGTGACCTACCTGGATGTGCGCCTTTCACCCGGCGCCACGTTTCAGGCGCCCAGGCCCGAGGGCAACTGCTTCCTGTTCGTGCATACCGGCAAGGCGTACGTCGGGGGAGCCGGCCCGGCGGCGGGGAGCGCGACGGGGCCTGCGGCGGGGCACACCGCCGACACGGGCGACCTGGTGCTATTAGGGCCGGGTGAGGAGGTGCGGGTGGAAGCCGCCACCGGGCAGCCGGAGGGGGGCTTCCTGTTCCTGTCCGGAGTGCCCCACGGCGAGCCGGTGGCCCGCGGCGGCCCCTTCGTCATGAACACGGAGGAGGAGATCCGCCAGGCCTTCCGCGATTACCAGACCGGGCGCCTGTTCTGAAAGCCGCCGGGTGGCGGCCGCTAGCGGCTCAGCCCTCCAGCGTTACACAGAGCTCTCCTAGTACCTTCTTCAGAATATTGTCCGTCGGGTGGCCCATGCCCCGGTGCTGGATAAAGCACTCCCCCATGGGCCGGCCGATGCGCTGGCCGTCGCGGGCCGTGCCTTCCTTCATGTTCTCGATGTAGGCGTCCCACTTGTTGATGAAACGCAGCCACTCCCGCTGCGACTCGTGGGCGGCCAGCATGCGGATCTTGGTGTCCATCACCGAGGTCACGTCGACGCCGAAGTGGACGGGCAGAGGCCGGCCGAAGATGTCTGCCTGCCCCGCCGCGTTCCAGTAATACAGATAGGGGATCTTCCCCATAGGCCGGGTGGGTACCCCGCAGTCGAACAGCGGGACCGAGGCGATGAAGGCGGCGTTGCGCACCAGGCGGTGGGTCTCCTCGTGGTCGATCAGGTAGTCCGTGGGCGGGTGGGTCAGCACGATCTGCGGGTCCACCTCGCGCAGCACGCGCACGGCCTGCCGCCGCTGCGCCTGGCAGTACTGGATTTCCAGGTCGTGGCCGCCGGCGTAGTGGTAGCGGGCCCCCAGCACCGCGGCGGAGGCCTCGCACTCCTTCAGGCGCTTGGCCCGGATGTCCTGGGGGCGCAGATCCGGGGAACCTGCTTCGCCCCCCGCCATGGTGGCCAGGTGTACTTCGTAGCCCCGCTGGACCAGCAGGGCCAGGGTGCCCGCGGCCGAAAACTCGATGTCGTCCGGATGGCAGCCGAAGGCCAGCACCCTCTCCATGGGCTTCTCCTATACTTTCAGGATCGTCCGCTTGACGGAAATCGCGCCTTCCGGGCAGATCTCCTGGCAGCAGTAGCAGCGGATGCAGCGCAGGTACTTGTAGGACGGCGGCCGCTTCCGGTTCCCGTCGTGCCAGTCCACGGCCTTGGGAGTGACCGGGCAGGCCTGGACGCACTCTTCGCAGCGCGTGCACTTCCGGCCGTCGATCACGGGCCTGCGGCCTATAACATGGTTTACGTACGTGAGCGCCCCGCCGCCGGCCAGGTCCAGCACCGGGCCGCGCGGCACCTTGAAATCGCCGTTCACGGCTGCGGTCCAGGGGTCGCCCAACAGCTCGATTTCGTCCTCTTTGTAGGTGCCCAGCCCCCAGGCGCGGCCCGGGCGGGCGCTGCCCATGTACAGCGGGTGGAGCTCCACCAGGCGGCACATCACCGCGTCCAGGGCTACGGGGTCGGTGGAAAACAGCAGCACTCCCAGCTTCCGCGGCTGGCCGGCACCGGGCCCGTTGCCCTCCATGGCCATGACCCCGTCCATGATGTGCAGGCGCGCCTTGAGCAGCAGATTCAGGGCCACGAGCATCCGCGAAAACTCCTGGGGCGTGGGGTAGAACATGTGCAAAGCTTTCTTCTGGAAACCGGGGATGCAGCCGTACAGGTTTTTCACCGCCCCGGTCATGCGGGTCAAATTATGCGTCTTGAACTTGGCCAGGTTGACTATCCCATCCGCCGCCAGCACGCCCTCGGCAATGGTGAAGCTGCGGCGGTGCGGGGAGCCCTGCAGCTCCACGGTGCGCCCCCGGTCGAACTCGACCAGCTTCAAACCCAGCTCCCGCACCGCCGGCGAGATGCCGCAGGACTCCAGGGCGGCCTGGGACCGGCCGGCCCCGGGGGAATCCCCGTACCACAGATCCGCCGTCACGGAGCGAAACAGGCGGCCGGCGGTCTTGACCACGGCCGGATGGGTGCAGACGCACTTCTCGAACGGGGCCCCAGTCAACACATTCGGCTTCAGGAGCAGCTTTTCCCCGGCGGCGGCGAACTGCCCCGCCCCGCCCAGCAGGTCCACACCCTTCTTGAGCGCGGAAAACAGCTCGTCCTCGTCGTAGGAGGAGCAGCGCACCACGGCAACCTTCGATGTATTCATCTTGATCCGGCTTGACCCGGAGAATATCACCGTTTTTTTCTTCTTGCCAGTGCTATTTTTTACGATAGAATACGGGGAATCGTGTTGAAAGCGTCAAGCCGGTGGCCAGTCCTGCCGTTCATCCTCTTGTGCCTCGGGGCCGGGGTCCGCGCGCCGGCCCTCCCGGCCTGCGTGTTCCGCGCCGTGGATCTTTCGCCCACGCAGGAGTACAGCGAGTACCAGCACATCCTCACCGGGATGCTCCAGGCCGAGCTGGGCAACGCCGGTTTCCAGGTGCTGCCGGACTCCGCCTGGGACCCCCTGCGCGAGCGCCGCGGCCTGGACGACGTGGACCTGCTGGAGGGCGGGAAGGCGCTGGAGGTGGCCGCGGAGGCCGGGGCCCGGCTGGCCGTCACCGGCTTCTACCGGGTGGAGGACCGCCAGTTCGTGCTGGCGATCAAGTGCTACGACGTGGAAGCCCGGGCCTTTATCCAGGGCGTGCTCAAGACCGGGCGGTTGAACCTGGCCATGTACAACCTGCTGGACGGGGCGGTCAAGGAGCTGCTGCCCAAGGTGCGCCTGATCGGCAAGGCCCCTCCCCCGCCGGGCCCGGCCTCGGCCGAGCAGGTCACCCTGCTGTCCGCCGACGAGGGAGCCGAGATCCTGCTGGCCGGCAGCCAGCCGGTGGGCAGCATCCGCGACGGGGCGCTGCTGCTGCCGCCCATCCCCTTCCCCCTGGGCTCGGCCATCACCGTGGAGAAGCGCAAGGAAGGCTTCCACCCCTCGCGGGAGTCTTTGCTGTTGGAGAAGCCCGTGCAGGAGTTTCGGCTCCGGCCCCTGCGCCCGCAGACGCGCTGGGGCACGGAGCTGAACTGGACCGTGGGACAGGTGCTGGGCTTGGGGGTCGCCCAGCGTTACTACTTCCAGCCCGACGTCTCCTTCGCCGCCGCCGAGCTGTACAACTACCTGCAGACCAACTTCACGGACAGCCACCCGCTGGTCCACCACGACTTCAGGCTGCTGTACGGCGGCTACCTGTTCACCGGGCCTGACAACGTGTTCCGCCTGGGCTGGTCCACCGGCGCCGGCGTGATCCTGACCTGGTTCACCATCAAGGACCAGGGCCTGTACGCCGACTGGTACCTGAACCTGATCAACGCCACCTTCGAGCTCAATTATCGCCGCTGGCTGCTGTACCTGCGCGGCGAGGGGAAGTACGCAATGGGCATCGGACGCAACCTGCTTGGCCAGGGCTGGCTGAGCCTGACCCGAGGGCCCTCGCCTATCACCGTGGGGTTCATGTGGAAATGGTGAGACCGGCAAGAAGAGCCCTGCCCGGCGCCCAGCTCCTCCTGGCGCTGCTGCTCGTGCTCCCGGCCTTGCTCACGGGCTGCGGTTTCTTCACCGCTTCGCTGTTCCCGGGGTACCTGGCCCAGGTGGAGGCTTCGTTTGACCTGGGGCCGCGGGTCGACGACTTCCTGAGCGGCCAGGACTACCCCTGGCACAGCGAGGTGTTCGTCCTGCGCACCGCCGCGGGCGTCGACTACGGCGCCGTGCTGATCGGCATTGAAAACCTCCCGTACAAGCTGCTGATGCTGGTGGGTCCAACGGGAGGCGTGCGGGAGCTTTCCAGCCAGAGCCTGGGCCGGCTGCACCTGACGGACGCCAGCGGCCGATTCGTGGTCGGCAATCTGGCCTTCGACCCCGCCACACTGCCAGCCTTCTCCATACTGGGCATCACCAATTACTATGCCCTGGGTTTTTCCGCTGGAACCAACAATTACTTGCTTTGGACCGACAGCGCCACCTCGAATTCGTTGCAGTTCGCGCGGTACGGAGCCGGCTGGGGCGGAGCCACCAACAACTCGGCCCAGCTGGACACGAATTACGGCTACGAGCTGCGGGGGGTTTGCTACGACCAAGGGGCCGCTGGCAAGGAAGTGGTCCTGGTCTTCTTCAATTACCAGGTTAACCGGGTCTACGTGTTCTTCACTCCCGTGGACGGGTTCGACGGAACCGTAACCTTCCTCATCCCTCTGCTGAGCAACTATCCGCACCTGGAGCTGGAGGACGTGGACGCGAGCAACGTGATCTACACCCGCAAGGGCATCGTGGTGGCCGACTGGGACGGCCGCGCGGTTCTGAAAGACTTCAGCGGCGCGGACACGGGCAAGGGACTGGACCTGGGGCAGCGCCAGGAAGTGCGGGTGGCCTTCGACCTGGAAGGGAACAACTTCTTCGCCTTCAACGCGGAGGACCGCGTCCTATACCGGGGGAAAACCGGATGGTGAGACGCAAGGCGGCCGCTCTAGTCCTGGTCTTGCTGGCCCTGCCCCTGCCGCGGCTCCCCGCGCAGGAGCAGGTCCCCCAGGAACCGGTCGCGGGCGAGGAGACCCGGCGCCTGCTGCTGTGCTTCGACCTGGCGGCGGACGCGAACTTCAGCCAGGAGGAGGAACTGCTGCTGTACGAGTCGCTGCTCGTGCAGGTGGGCAGCGCCAGCCGTAAGGTGGCCGTGATCGAAGCGCCCGACCGCAAGCCGGCTGCCTCCGACCCAGACCGCTCCACCCTGGCCCGTTCGCTGGGCGCCGATTCCTGGCTGCGGGTGAGCCTCGCCGGGGACTGGACCTCCGTGGCCGTCGCGGCCGGCTCCTACGATCTGCTCACCGGGCAGACCGTCTTTCAATTCGAGATGCGAAAACGGCTGCTGCGCGGGGCGGTGGATCTGGAGCGGGGCTTTTGGAACGAGGTCCTCGAAGCCACCGCGGGCTATTACAGCCAGGCGGCGGCCGCCAAATCGCTTCCCGGCGCAGTGGTGTTCCGGGCTCCTCCGGGCACCCGGATCGCTATGCCCGGGGCAGACATCCTGCGCACGGATGCGGACGGCCAGGCCCGACTGGATGTGCAGCTGCCGCTGACCCTATCGATCCGCGCCCGACTCCCGGGCCATTTTCCCCTGGAGAGTAAATACTATCTGAGCCAGGAGCTCACCACCCTGGAGCTGCAGCAAACCCGGGGAGCCCGCTTCGCTTTCGACGTGTACCTGAATAACATGATTTTCCCTGGATTCGAGTTTTCCTGGTTCCCGCTGCCCAGCACGCTGTTTGTCCGAACCGGGTTCACGACGTACCTGGCGGGCCTGCTTTTCTCGGGTCGCGGGCAGGACACGAGCCTGTTCGTGAGCATGACCCTGAACCTGCTGGACCTGGGGATCGGAGCGTACCTGAACGACGCGGACCGCAACCTGCGCGTCTATGCGGGGGCGGGCGTGTTCCTGCGCCTGATCACCTCCCTGGCCTATTTCGGGCTGGAGCCCATCGCCCCCTGGGGCCTGCAGGCGATCCTGGGTCTGGAGTACTCGCGGCGGTGGAAACAGCGCTTCTACCTGGAATTCGATCCCCTGCTGTACTTCACCAGCCATCCGGACCTCCTGGTGGCCTCGCTTTCCTCCAATCGGGACTACATCGGCTACATCTTTTTCGAAAAGTTTGCGGCCTATTTCCTGAACCTCCGGCTGGGGTTCCGGTGGCAGCTATGAGAATGTCCGTCCGGTTCCCCGCGTTTGCAGCGCTGCTCGCGCTCCTCGCTTTCCTGGCCGCCTGCAGCCTGCCGCCATACAACGAGGACCTGTCCCTGGCGCTGATCACCAAGTCGAAGATGCAGCTCGTGAACGTCATCGGACCGGTCCACGCCTGGCTGGACGACGACGCGCCCGAAACCGAGTACTACTTCCTGCCGGACCGCAACGACCCCGTGAACGGCGGCGGCTTCTTCGTGAACGCGGCGAGCTACGGAATGCAGGTCCGGTACTTCAGGGATGACTCCAGCACCTTCGAAGGTTGGTGGGCCATCAACCTGGACAACGATGACGAAACGGCCAACAACTACCTGCTGCAGCCCATCCAGTCCGCGGCCGACCACTACTTGGGCTTGCTTCGCTACCTGCAAAATGACTATTTCCAGGTTTGGGCATCGGGCCCTGGTGTCGTAAACGCTAACGGCCCCACGGCGTTGAGCGGCATTTTCACTGCTCTCGTCATGGGCTCCAGTATTTTTCCCGACAGCACGGCGGGATCTAACCTGCAATATTTCCTATGCAAGAGCCTCCCCAGCGGGCCGTGGGTGGAGGTGGAGTGCACTGTGACCGAGGGGGGCGCGGTCATCAACAGCGGCGGAGTCCCCGTCGACCTGGCCGTGTTGCCCGCCAGCCTGAAAAGCGTCTTCTACTCCCGGTACCACGACATCGACCCCGCCAAAGACCGGGGGTACCTGAGCTACTGGTTGGACTCCGCCCGGGAGTACAAGAGCTACTCCTGGGTCTCCTCTACGGTTGATGTAACCGGCGTTAAGGCGCTCTCCGGCATCAAGGGGCGGATCGATGCCGTGTTGAGCTCCGGTGAACTCCTGAGCTTCCAGGACGGCGCCTGCACGGTGTACAACGGCGATGGCAGTAAGCTGTACCGCTTCCCCCTGGGGGGCCTGAGGTTCTGCTACGAGCGCTGGGACCCGGACCCCATCGATCCCAAGTTCAAGCTGTACTTTTCCTTGTCCTATTGGCTGTACGGGTCCGACGAGGTCGACGACCGGCTGTTCGTCGAGGTGTACGCAATCCCGACGGCCAACCTGAAGGACCTGGACTAGAGCCAGGCCTGCCGCCACTATTTCTCCGTTTCCGTCATCCCGGCGATAAAGGACCTCTGCATGACGATCACCACCACCACCGGCGGCAGCATGGCCAGCAGGGTGGTGGCCATGACCACCGGCCATTCCACCAGGGCGTCGCCCACCGCCAGCATGCGGTTGATGCCGATGAGCAGGGTGTAGTACTGCTGCTTGGTCGTGATCATGAGCGGCCACAGGTACTGGTTCCAGCCGTAGATGAACTGGATGACGAACATGGCGGCGATGGGCGTACGGCTCATCGGCACTAGGATGCGCACGAAAAACTGCATGGGCCCGGCGCCGTCGATCTGAGCGGCTTCGGCCATCTCCCGCGGCACGGACATGAAAAACTGCCGGAATAGGAACACGGCGGTGGCCGAGACGATCATCGGCATGATCAGCCCCGGGTAGCTGTTCAGCATGCCCAGGTCGGAGATGACCTTGTAGGTGGGCATGATGCGCACCTCCACGGGGAGCATCAGGGTGATGAAGATCGTCCAGAAGCAGAAGCCCCGCAGCGGGAAGCGGAAGTAGACGATGGCGAAG
>CAZMWZ010000138.1:0-8329 GCA_964570045.1 uncultured Spirochaetaceae bacterium | reverse complement strand
CCGCCGTTCTGCGGTACCATGGCTTCGTCCCTATGCCCGATTTCGTACATCTCCACACCCATTCGGATTTTTCGCTCCTGGACGGGGCGGCCTCGATCGAGGACCTAGTCGCCCGGGCCAAGGCCCTGGGCATGAAGGCCCTGGCCCTCACCGACCACGGCAACATGTTCGGCAGCTTGCGCTTCTACAAGGAGTGCCGCAAGGAGGGGATCAAGCCGATCATCGGCTGCGAGGCGTACTTGGCGCCGGACTCCAGGCATACCAAATCCGGCGGGGAAAAAGGGGCCCGCTACCACCACCTAGGCCTCCTGGCCCGCGACGTGACCGGCTACCGAAATCTCTTGAAACTCTGCTCCCTGGGCTACACCGAGGGCTTCTATTATAAGCCGCGGATCGACGAAGAGCTGCTTTCGCGCCACCACGAGGGCCTCATCGCCCTCTCCGGCTGCATGGGCGGCGAGCTGCCTTCCTTGATCCTCCGGGGTGAGACGGACAAGGCCCGGGCCCGGGCCGCGGCCTACCGCGAGCTGTTCGGCGAGGGCGGCTACTACTTGGAGGTGCAAAACCACGGCATCCCCGAGCAGGTCACGATCAACCGCGAACTGGTGGAAATCTCCCGGTCTACCGGCATCCCCCTGGTGGCCGCCAACGACGTGCACTACGCCGCGCGCGAGGACGCTGCCGCCCAGGACATCCTGCTGTGCATCGGGATGAACAAGAAGGTGAGCGAGGGCAAGAGACTTAAGTTCGAATACCCCGAGTTCTACTTCAAGAGCGGGGAGGAGATGCTCCAGGCCCTTCCCGGCCTGGAGCAGGCCCTGGCCAACACCGTGCGGATCGCCGAGGCCTGCGACTTGGAAATCCCGCTGCCCGGGCCGCTGCTGCCGCACTACGAGGTGCCCGAGGGCTACTCCCTGGAAAGCTACCTGGCGGAGGTGGCCCGCCGGGGGCTGGAGCGGCGTTACCCCTCGCCCGCCCCGGCGGCGCGCCAGCGCCTGGACTACGAGCTGCAGGTCATCACCGCCATGGGCTACACCGGGTATTTCCTGATCGTCTGGGACTTCATCCGCTTCGCGCGCGAGCACGGTATCCCGGTGGGGGCGGGGAGGGGCTCCGGCGCCGGGTCACTCGCCGCCTACGCCCTGCAGATCACCGACATCGACCCGCTCAAGTACGGCCTGCTGTTCGAGCGCTTCCTGAATCCGGAGCGGGTGTCCCTGCCGGACTTCGACATCGACTTCTGCTTCGAGCGCCGGGGCGAGGTGATCGACTACGTGGTCGGCAAGTACGGCGCCGACCGGGTGGGACAGATCATCACTTTCGGGACGCTCAAGGCGCGGGCCGTGATCCGCGACGTGGCCCGGGTGCTGGACATCCCGTACGCCGAGGCGGACCGCATCGCCAAGCTGATCCCCTTTGGGCCGAAAATGGACCTGACCAAGGCCATGGAGCTGGAGCCCGAGCTGGCCAGGATTTCGGAGAGCGGCGAGGTCTACCGGCGCCTCCTGGAAACCAGCCTGAAGCTGGAGGGCCTGGCGCGCCATGCCTCCACGCACGCGGCCGGGATCGTGATCGGCCGGGACGAGCTGACCAGCTACGTGCCCCTGTACCGCGACCCCAAGACCCAGATCATCACCACCCAGTACTCCATGGACTACCTGGAGGAGTGCGGCCTGGTGAAGATGGACTTCCTGGGCCTGAAGACCCTGACCCTGATCCGGGAGACCCTGACCCTGCTCTGCGCCCGTGGGGTGGAGTTGGACATCACGGCCATCCCGGAGCAGGACCCGGCCACCTTCCGCCTCCTGGGGCAGGGCAGGAGCACCTGCGTTTTCCAGTTTGAGAGCCAGGGGATGCAGGAGGTGCTCAAGCGGGCCGGGCCCGAGACGATCTCCGACCTCATCGCCCTGAACGCCCTGTACCGCCCCGGCCCCATGGAGTACATAGACCAGTTCGTGGACGCCAAGCGCGGGCGCACGCCGATCCGCTACCCGCTGCCGGAGCTGGAGCCGATCCTCAAGGAGACCTACGGGGTCATCGTGTACCAGGAGCAGGTCATGGAGATCGCCCGGCAGGTGGCCGGCTTTTCCCTCGGGGAGGCGGACATCCTGCGCCGGGCCATGGGCAAAAAGAAGCATGAGGTGATGGCCAAGCAGAAGGTGAAGTTCCTGAAAGGGGCGGTCGCCAAGGGGTACCCCACCGGGGTGGCCGAAAAGATCTTCGAGCTGCTGGTCCCCTTCGCCGGGTACGGTTTCAACAAATCCCACGCCGCCGCCTACAGCCTGCTGGCCTACCAGACCGCCTACCTCAAGGCCAACCACCCCGCGGAGTTTATGGCCGCCAACCTGACCAACGAGATCACTTCCACCGACAAGCTCGCCGAGTACATCGCCGAGGCGCGGGCCATGGGCCTGGAGACCCTGCCGCCGGACAGCAACCTCTCGGACCGCAACTTCACCGTGAAGGATGGGAGGATCGTATACGGCCTGCTGGGGATCAAGAACGTGGGCACCACGGCGGTGGACCGCATCCTGGAGGAGCGTTCCCGCAGCGGGCCTTTCACCGGCTTGCTGGACTTCCTGGAGCGCCTGGACTTGAAGGTCGTGAACCGCAAGGTGATCGAGACCCTGATCGCTTGCGGCGTTTTCGACCGGCTGGGCGAGAACCGCGCCACCCTGGCGCACAACCTGGACCGCCTGCTGGAGGCGGTGGCCAGCTCCAAGGAGTCGCGGCGCTTCGGCCAGGCCGTGCTGTTCGACGCCCTCGGGGAGGAGGCGGCCCCCCGCATCGCACTGCAGAGGGTGCCGGAATGGCCGGCGCTGGAGTCCCTGAACCACGAGCGGGCGAACCTGGGCTTCTATTTTTCCGGTCACCCGCTGGACAAGTATCGCCAGCAGATTCGGGACTGCGCGGACCTGGACCTGGGCGCGTTGGAGAAGGCGTCCACCGAGCGCAGCTATACGGTGATCGGCCTGCTGTCCCAGGTGAAGGAAATCGTAACGAAGAATGGCCGCAGGATGGCCTTCGCCGCCCTGGAGGACCTGCGGGGGGTTCTGGAGCTGGTGGTGTTCGCGGACGTTTTCGAGAAATCCCGAGCCCTGCTCGCCACCGACCGGGTCGTGGCCGCGGTGGGGAAGCTGGACCGCAGCCGGGGGGAGCCCAAGCTGAAAGTGGAGCGCCTGCTCGCCCCGGAGGACCTGGCCCCGCGTCCGCCCAAGGCGGTGCACGTGCGCTTCGCCGGGGCCGCCGCCGACGAACAGGAGTTCCTGCGCCTGCGCGACCTCATGGTTGGCAAACCCGGGGATTGTAACGTATATTTCCACATCCGCGGGGACGGGGAAGGCGGGGAGATCGTCATCAAGGCCTCCCCGCAGCTCGCTTTAGCAGCCGCAGAGGACGTTCTGTCCCTCGTGCGCTCCTCCCCGCTGGTGGAGGATGTATGGAAAGAGTGAACGTCGGCCTGGTGGGCTTCGGCACCGTGGGCGGGGCTTTCTTTAAGCTGATGCAGGACAACGGCGAGCTTTTCGAGCGTAAGCTCGGCGTGGCGGCCAGGATCGCCGCCGTGGCGGAGAAGGATCCCGGCAAGGTCCTGGCCGCTTTCCCGGGCCAGCGGGTGGTCGCCGACTACCGCGAGCTGTTCGCCGACCCGTCCATCGCCGTGGTCGTGGAGCTGGTGGGCGGCACCGGGGTGGCCTACGAGATCATCCGCGGCGCGCTGGAGGCGGGCAAGCACGTAATCACCGCCAACAAGGCCCTTCTGGCGCTGCGGGGCAACGAGCTGTTCGACCTGGCCAGGCGGCGTGGGCTGGAGCTGCGCTTCGAGGCGGCCGTGTGCGGCGGCATCCCCATCATCAAGGTGGTGCGGGAAAGCCTGTTGGCCAACCGCGTGAGCTCGATCATGGGCATCGTGAACGGCACTTCCAACTTCATCCTCACCCGGATGACCGAGGGGCGGCTGGGTTTCGCCGAGGCCCTGCGGGAGGCGCAGGCCGCGGGCTTCGCCGAGGCCGACCCCACCCTGGACGTGGGCGGCGGGGACTCGGCGCACAAGATCAGCCTGCTGGCCAGCTTTGCCTTCGGCGGGTGGATCGATTACCGGGAGCTGCTCTGCGAGGGTATCACCGACATCACCCCGGGGGAAATCGAGTTCGCCCTGTCCGCCGGCTTCGTGTTCAAGCTGGTGGCCGCGGCCCGCTGGAACGACGGCCGGCCGGCGGTCACCGTGTTCCCGGCCCTGGTCCCCAGGGAGCACCCCCTGGCCTTCGTGCGCGGCGAGATGAACGCGGTGATGACCGAGAGCGACCATATGGGGCCGGCGGTCTTCGTGGGCAGGGGGGCGGGAGGAAACCCCACCGCCTCCTCGGTGGCCTCCGACCTTGGGGACCTGGTCCACACCCTGGCCGCGCGGCGGGATACAGCCCAGTTCGACACCACCCGCAAGTTAGAGCTTTTTCCGTACGGCGAGCTGGAGCATCGGTATTTCTTTCACTTCATCACCGAGAACCGCCCGGGAATCTGGGCCGCCGTGACCACGCGCCTGGCGGACAACGGCATCAACATCGAGAGCGTGCACCAGAAGTGGGAGGACCGCACCCTGCCTTCCGACCTGTACGTCCTGGTGGACGAAGCCCCCGAGGTCCGGGCCCGCAAGGCGCTCGCGGACATCCGCGCCGCCTCCGGAATCGACGAGCGCTCGCGCTATTATCGCATCCTGCCGACCTAGGAGGGGCAACGATGTTCATCTGGCGCCTCCTCTCCGCCCTGCTGGTGGTCTACATCATCCTCCTTTCCATGCGCCTGCTGCTTTCCTGGTTCCCGGGCGCGGCCTCCGGCCGCTACTGGCAGCTGCTGCTGCGCATCACCGATCCCTACCTCAAGGCTTTCCACGGCCTGGCCTTCCTGCGCCGGGGGCTTTTCGATTTCACCGCCGTGGCCGCCATCCTGCTGCTGATAGTCGCCCTGGACCTGGTGGGCGCGGCAGCGCGCTACGGCCGCGTCACCCTGGGGCTGGCCCTCGGCACCGTGGTGGGCGCGGTGTGGTCCGGGCTTTCCTTCCTGATCCTGCTTTTCCTGCTGCTGGCGGCGCTGCGCCTCGCTCTGCGCCTCTTCACCCGGCGCTACGAGAACCCGGTCGGGGAGCTGCTGGAGGCCATGGTCCGGCCCGCGGTTTCCCTGGTGCGCGGTCTCCTGCCGCGCGGCCTGGCGTTGAAGGAAACCCATCTACTCCTGGCGCTCATCGCCGTGCTGGCTGTCGTGCACTTGCTGGGGGGGCTCGTCTTCCGCGTGCTGCGCGCCTCCCTGCTGGCTCTGCCCTTTTAAACTCCTTGTACCTGGCGGAATGCACCCGCCCGGTGGCGGCCCTGCGCGGGGTCGGGCCCGTCCTGGGCGGCCGCCTGGCCCGCCTCGGCATCCGCACGCTCGCCGATCTGCTGCGCTACGCCCCGCGGGATTACCAGGACCGCCGCCGGCGCGACGCCCTCGCCGAGGCGGGGGGCAAGGAGCGGGCCAACGTCCTGGTGCGGGTGGTCTGCGGGCACTGGTTCGGCCGGCGCCCGCCCCGGGTTTTCAAGGCCGAGGTCCAGGACGAGTCCGGCCGCGCCGCGCTGCTGTGCTTCGGGCGGCCCTTCCTGTCCAGGGTGCTTCAGCCGGGGCGGCGCTTCTGGGTGTCCGGACGCTTCCAGCATCAGCACGGCGAGCTCGCCTGCGGCAGCTTCGAGCTGGAGCCCTTCGAACCGGAGGAGGAAAGCCGGATCGTGGGGCGGATCCTGCCCGTTTACCCCCTGACCGAGGGGGTGAGCCAGCGGGCGCTGCGCAGGCTGACGGCCCAGGCCCTGGAAGCCGCGGGCGAGCTTGCCGAGGAGCTGCCCGACGAGCTGCGCCTGCGCCACGGCCTGCCGGGCCTCGGGGAAGCGCTTCGCGGCCTGCATTTCCCGCAGTCGGAAAGCGAGCAGGCGGCCGCCCGCCGGGCCCTGGTTTACACCGAGTTGTTCTACTACCAGCTGCAGCTGGACCGCTCGCGGCGGGCCCGGCAGGCCTGCCTGCGCCGGCGGGAGCGGCACGCCCAGAGCCTCAAGGCCGGCCTGCTGGCCAGGCTGCCTTTCGGGTTGACCGGCGACCAGGAGCGGGCGCTCGCCGAGATCGAGGCGGACCTTTTCTCCCCGCACCCCTCCTCCCGGCTCCTGCAGGGCGAGGTGGCCAGCGGCAAGACCCTGGTCGCCCTGCTGGCCGCCCTGGCGGTGATCGAGGCCGGCGAGCAGGCGGCCCTGCTCGCCCCCACGGAGCTCCTGGCCCGGCAGCACGCGGACACGGCGGCCCGCCTCCTGGAGCCCCTGGGCCTGCGCGTGGCCTTCCTCACCGGGGGGGTGCAGGGGGAGGCCCGCGAACGCCTGCTCGCGGGCCTGTACAGCGGCGAGGTGGACCTGGCCGTGGGCACCCACGCCCTTTTCTCGCAGGGGGTGCGTTACCGCAGTCTGGGCCTGGCGGTGGTGGACGAGCAGCAGCGTTTCGGCGTGCGGCAACGCCGGGCCCTGCTGGCCAAAGGGCCGGCGCCCGATCTGTTGATGATGAGCGCCACGCCGATCCCGCGGTCTCTGGCGCTGGTGCTGTTCGGGGATATGGTCCTTTCGGAGCTGCGGGAGATGCCGCAGGGGCGCCTGCCGGTAGTCACCCACTTGACCCGGCAGGGCAACGAGGGCAGGGTGTACGAGCGGGTGCGGGAGGAGGTGCGGCGCGGCGGACAGGCTTACTTCGTCTACCCGCTGATCGGCGAGGCGGCTGCCGCTGAGGGTGAGGCTACCGGCATGGAAGCGGGCGGGGTGAAGGAGGCGGAGAGTATGTACCGCCGGCTGGCGAGCGAGGTGTTCCCGGAGCTGCGCCTGGCCCTGCTGCACTCCCGGGTGCCGGAGGAGGTCAAGATCCGGGCGATGGCCGAGTTCGCCGCCGGCAGGGTGGATATCCTGGTGGCCACCAGCGTCATGGAGGTGGGGGTGGACGTTCCCAACGCCTCCTGCATCGTGATCGAACAGGCGGAGCGCTTTGGGCTGGCGAGCCTGCACCAGCTGCGGGGGCGGGTGGGCCGCGGCCCCCGGCAGTCGTACGCTTACCTGGTCTACGGCGAGGACTTGAGCGACGCGGGCGCCGCGCGCCTCAAGGCTGTGCTGGCCAGCGGCGACGGCTTCGCCCTGGCCGAGGAGGACCTGCGCCTGCGCGGCCCGGGGGAGTTCCTGGGGGCTCGGCAGTCCGGCTCGCTGCGTCTCGGCATCGCCGACCTCCAGCGGGACTGGGAGATCTGCCTGGCGGCGCGCGCCGACGCACTGGCGATCGCCGCAGCAGACCCCGGGCTGGGCAGGCCGGAAAACGCCCTGGTGCGGGAGGTGCTGGAGCTCCTGGCGGGCGGTGGGGGGGAGAGTGAGGATCACGGGTGGATCCTATAAGGGACGCACGATCGTCTGCCCGCCGGGGGTGATCCGGCCGGCCATGGACCGGATGCGCGAGAGCATGTTCGCGATCCTGGGGGACCTCACGGGTACCTCGTTCCTGGACCTGTTCTCCGGCTCGGGGGTGGTCGGGGTGGAGGCGGCTTCCCGGGGGGCGGAGCCGGTGGTTTTCGTGGAGAAGGACCCCGGTAAGCGGAAGGCACTGTTGCGGAACACCTTTTTCGTCACCCAGGCTAAGGAGATCCACATCATGCCCGCGGAGCGTTACCTGGCCCGGAAGGCGGGCCGCTTCGACACGGTCTTCCTGGACCCGCCTTTCCGCCAGGAAGGTACCGTGGAGCTGGTCGGCCTGCTCCAGGAGCGCGGGGTGCTGGCCCCCGGGGGCCTGCTGCTGGCGCACATGCCCCGAGAGGAGCTGCTGCCGGAGCGGCTGTCCGGCCTTGCCCTGGCCGACCGCCGTGACTACGGGCGCTCGGTGCTGCTATTCTACCGCCTCGGTTGACACACCGGCCGGTTTTTTGCTACGTTTACGCTCGTTCCCGCGCCTCTGTAGCTCAGTCGGTAGAGCACCTCCATGGTAAGGAGGGGGTCCTCGGTTCAATTCCGAGCGGAGGCTAGTCATTTTCGCCCCGAAGCCGTTGACACGGGTGTAACTTTATTAATATATTGACGCGTTAACTCACGTCAGTTGAAAAGGATGTTCTCGGCATGGCGAAATCGAAGGGCAAAACCGTAGAGCTCGTGGCGCTGCAATGCAGCCAGTGCGATCGGCGCAACTACTCGACCTACAAGAACAAGCGGAACGTCCAGGAGAAACTGGAGTTTAATAAATACTGCAAGTTCGACAGGAAGCACACCCTTCACAGGGAAGTAAAGATAAAATAGCGCTCTTG
>CAZMWZ010000137.1:5439-8399 GCA_964570045.1 uncultured Spirochaetaceae bacterium | reverse complement strand
TCCTGTACATCTTCCTGTCCAAGTACTTCGTGCAGGGCATCACCATGACCGGCCTGAAGGGCTGACGGCCCGTCCCGCAGGGGTTCATGCAGCGCCTACCGCCGTTCGTCCGCTTCCTGGCGGCTTTCCTTTTCCTGGCCGTCCTGGTCGGGGGGGGAACCCTCGGCTTTTCGCGTATCGAGGGCTGGCCGCTTCCGGACAGCCTCTACATGACCATCATCACCATCACGACCGTGGGCTTCGGCGAGGTTCGCCCGCTGTCCCCGCCCGGACGGCAGTTCACCATGCTGCTGCTGGTGTGCAGCGTGCTCACGCTCGGCTACTCGGTCACCGTGCTGATCGGCTTCATTTTCGAAGGACAAATCCTCCAGACCCTGAAGGAGCGGCGCATGAGGAATGCTCTACGCAGGTTGAAAGGCCACTACATCGTCTGCGGCGGCGGAAACACGGGCAGCGAGGTCGCGCAGGAGCTGCGGAGGGCCAAGGAGCGCTTCGTGGTCATCGAGCGGGACCTCGGAGGCAGCCTGCTCGCCGGCGACTCCTCGGTCCTGCTGCTAGAGGGGGATGCCACCGAGGACGAGGTCCTGGAGCGCGCGGGGATCGGGCGCGCCAGAGGCCTGGTGGCGACGCTCCCGGACGACGAGGACAACGTGTTCATCGTGCTCTCCGCGCGGCAGCTCAACCCGTCCCTGAAGATCGTGGCCCAGGCCTCCGACGGCCGGGCGGTGCGCAAGCTGGTCAAGGCGGGCGCGGACAAGGTCATCTCCCCCAAGCAGATCGCCGGCCGGCGCCTGGCCTCGCTGATCCTGCGGCCTTCGCTGGTGAACTTCCTTGACGTCATGACCGGAGGCGGCCGCCTGAGCATGCGCATCGAGGAGGTGGAGATACCCGTCGGCTCCCCTGTGGCGGGAAAAACGCTGTGCGACGCGGGAATCGGCAGGCACACGGGCGCGGTCATCGTGGGGATCGTGGACACGGCCGGCAAGGTGCTGATGAATCCCTCCTCCGCCACGACCCTGTCGGGCTTGACTATCACAGAAGGCGACGCCCTGGTGGCCCTGGGCAGCGAGGAGCAGCTCAAGCAGCTGCGCGAGTTTTTGGCCAGGGGTCACCGCGCCCGCTAAGGCCGCCGCAGCCGGCGGCGCAGGGCCGGCAGCGCGGCGCGCATTGCCGTCTCCCCCCGCTCCACCATTTCCTCCAGGCGCCCCAGATTGCGGTAGCTGAAGCCCACCAGGTCCGGGACCACCGGCACGTCGGCCTCCGCCGTCCCGCGCACGGATTGTCCGTAAATCAGCACCTGCAGGCTGTACAGCATCACGTCCAGGATGTTCTCCGGGGGCCGGGTGGCGGAGCGTTCGCCGCTCAAGTTCACGGCGATGACCACCTTCGCTCCCATGTCGCGGACCACCCCGGTCGGCACGTTGTCGAGCAACCCGCCGTCGACCAGCAGCCGCCCCTCCCAGCGGGTCGGCTCGAAGATTCCGGGAATGCTCGCGGAGGCCCGCACGGCGCGGGACACCGGCCCCTGGGATAGAACCACCTCCTCGCCGCGCGTGATGTCCGTCGCCACCACGCGCAAGGGAACCGACAGCTCCTCGAAGCTCTTGCCGCCGACGAGCCGGTCCACCAGGCGCTCCAGTTTCTTCGTGTTGACCAGGCCCATGCGGGGCACCACGACGGAGGCCAGGTCGTTCCAGTTCGTCGAGGCGGCGACGTCGTGGATCTGCCGCCAGGTGTAACCGCAGCAGTGCAGAGCCCCGACCAGGCTGCCCACGCTGGTTCCGGCCACGAAGTCCGGGCGCAGGTTCTCCTCCTCCAGCACCTTCAGCACGCCGATGTGCGCGAGGCCGCGCGCTCCGCCGCCGCCCAGGGCCAGCCCGAGCCTCGTCCTCTTCTGCAGGAATCCCATCGTCTGCACCTCACGCTCTTAGGATTTCGATCTCCAGTTCCGCACCGCTTTCCGCACCCGGTTCCAGGTGCGGGGCCGGGGCATGGCACTCCAGCTCGCAGAAGGCCTCATCACCGGTCAGCGGGCTGTTGTACGCCTGCAGCGCATCACCGGGGGCCTCGGAGGGAGGCCCATCCAGATACGGACCCGCGGGAGAGGAGGGGCAGCACATCCTGACCAGCAGGCCGGCTTCCGGCCGGTGGTGGGCGATGACGGCCTCCGTCCCCATGGGTTGCTGGCCGACCTTGTAGCGCCGGGCTGGGGCTGTCCGCAGCACGAGCCGGCCGGCCTCGCGGCGCACCCAGGAGGGAGGCAGCTCCCCGAAGTACGGCCGGAGCGGGGCATCTGGGAGCAGCAGGCTGCCCTCCGGGCTGCTGGGAATCTGGACGATGCCCCAGAGCCCGACGCGCGCCGGAATGGGCCGATCGCCGGTGTTGCGTAGCGAGTGCCGGAGGCGGAGCTGAACCGTGCCCGTACCGGGTCGCGCCCCGGCTGAATCCAGGACCTCCACGCGGCGCTCGATTTCTAGGCGGTACTCCGTCCCGTCGGCGGAGCGCAGGCGGCATTGACCGCGGCTCCTCGCTGAGCGGCGGTCGGCTTCCTGCAGGCGGTAGGCACCCGGGTCCAGCTCCGGCGGCACCGCCCAGTCGCTCTCACCCGTGCCGAAGAAACCCAGAGGCCCCAGTTCCGGCGCAAGCCAGGTGCGCTGCCCGCCGGCGTTCCAGTCGCGGCCCGCCAGGCAATGCTCCAGCGAGGGGGAGACCCAGAAGGCGTTGAGCTCATCCACCCCCGCCCCCAGGACCCGGGCGCCCAGCGCCGACACCACCAGGGCCCAGCCGCCGGAGGGGGTCTCCAGCAGGCAATGCGCCGCGCCTTCACGCTTCAGGGCGCCGACCAGCTCGGAGCGGTTCATCCTGGGCCGTTCACGGCAGTAGATTGAAATCCGGCATGAAGCCGTGGATGCGGAAAGCCCGGAAGCCCTCGGCATACCGGCAGCCGGCCTGCAGCCCGC
>CAZMWZ010000137.1:0-5339 GCA_964570045.1 uncultured Spirochaetaceae bacterium | reverse complement strand
GTCGGCCCAGCGGATCACGTTGATCACCTGGCGGCGCAGCTCCTGGCTGTCGAGCAGGCCCTCGTCCTCGGAGCGCAGGAAGCGGGCGATCCGCTCGCGCCCCTCGATGAGGTTGGAGCCGATGGCCAGGACGTTCATGCCCCTCTCCTTGTATCCCAGAGTTTTCGTTGGCCGTCCCATTTCCAAGGGGCTTTCAGGAAGGCAAGCTCGCGCACCTGCATGGTGTTCGCCGCCTCCTGTAGCTGCCCCCAGGAAGACAACCCGGAGAGGGTATCGAGGGCCCGCAGGTTCATAGCCCCGGCGGCGTTGGCCAGCTTCAGGCACTCCTCCAGCGAGTGCCCCTTCAACAGCGCGGTCAGGAAGCCGGCGATCGAGCTGTCTCCGGAGCCGGCGGCGCTGGCGATCTTCTCCACGACGAAGGCCGGGCACCAAAGCTCCCGGTCCGCCCAGGCCGCCGGGTCGGCGGGGTGGGCGCGCCCCAGCTCCTGGAGGCGCTGCCTTCCGGAGGTCTTTACATACCAGCCGTTGTGGCCGGCCTTGATGACGGCGATGCGGCAGCCCAGCTGCAGGTACTCCTCGGCGAAGCGGCTGAACTCCTCGGGCCGGATGTGGTCGATCAGCTCCTGTCCCCCGGCCTGCTCCTTGCGCTCCAGATATTCCCGGGGGTGCAGGGTGTAGAAAGTCTCCTCGATGCTCGGCAGGAACAGGTCCACGTACGGGAGAGCCTTTTCGTAGATGCGCCGCCAGTCGGCCTTGCCGGCCGGGGAGGTGGGGTCCGGCAGGGAGGTGTCCAGGGACACGGTCAGCCCGGCGGCGCGGGCCTGCCGGAGGATGCGGGTCAGTTCCTCGCCCCCGTCGGCGAACATGGAACGCATCAGGGTGGGATAGCCGAAGTGGAACAGGCGTGCGCGTTCGAGCACGGTCTGGTTCAGGTCGGCGGCGGTGAACTCGTCGTTGGCGCCGGGGCAGTGCAGGAAGATCCGGTCGATGTTCGGCGGGGCCAGGATCACCGAGTAGGAGCTGTCGGAGCTCGGGGACACGGATAGGCCCTCGGTGCTGCCGTGCTTTTGGATGACCTCGCGGGTGATCCGCGCGAGGGGGTCGTCGCCCACCTTGGCCACGAAGGCCACGCGGCAGCCGAAGATCTTCATGGCGATCCCCGTGTTGGATACCGCCCCGCCGGTGCCGAAGGCCATCCCGCCCATGTTCACCAGGGTGCCGGGGCGCAGGATGTCGCCGATCCGGCCTGTGGCGATCTCGGTCTCAAAGCGGGGGAACATGTCCAGGCACAGGTGGCCGGCCGCCACCACGTCGAACTCGTAGGTTTGCATCGCTCGTGGACTCTCCTATGGTTTACAGGGTGCCGTCCGCCAGAAGCCATTCCAGGCTCTCGGTCACCGCCTGCAGGGAGCTGTAGCGCGGTGCGTAGGCCAGGAGGCGGCGGGCCTTGTCGATCGAGCAGCTGGGGCTGTGGGCGATGTGGTCCCAGGTGGCGCGGGCGTCCTCTTCCGCGACAGTCCGCCGCCACTCCTCCCAAGGCAAAAAGCTTAAGGCGGGCTGGTGCCCGAACCAGGCGTACAGCCGCTCGGCGTACCCGCGCAGGGTCAGGGCGGCCGGGGAGACCAGGTGGAAGCTTTCGCCCACCGCCGCTCCGCGGTTCTCCAACGCCTGCTGGAAGCCCTGGGCCACGTCGTCGGCGTGCACGTGGTGCACGGTCTCCAGGCCCAGGTTGGGGAGGCAGAGCGGCTCGCCGCGGGCGATGGTCCGGAACACCGCCGGGTTGAAGTTGCCGGCCGGGTTCAGCGGCACCCAGCCCCGGCCGACGATGTGCCCGGGGTGCAGCACCGTGGCCGGAAAGCCCCGCCGCCGCGCCTGGTCGAGCAGGTAGGCTTCCATGGCTGCCTTCAGGATGCCGTACTCCCCGAATGGGGCCCGGGAGGCCGCCTCGCTGGTCGGCACCTCCACGCTGTGGCCGTGCACCCAGATGGTGCCGCAGCACAGGAAGTGCTGGACGCGCCCGGCCAGGCCTTCGGCCAGGTTCCGCCCGCTTTCCGGGGTGAAGCAGATCAGGTCTATCACCGCGTCGGGCTGGAGGGCCGCGATCTCGCCAGCGAAGCGCCCTTCCGCCTCCAGGCGTTCGCGGTCCAGGACCGCCTGCCGGACCGCCTTCCAGGCGGGGTGGGGCAGGTAGGGAGCGCGGGCGCCGCGGGACACGCAGGTCACCTCGTGCCCGCCCTCGACCAGGCGCGGCACCAGGTAGGTGCCGATGTGTCCCGTGCCGCCGATAATAAGAATACGCATAAGTATGGGTTAGATTATTGAATGCTGGAGGATTTGGCAATAAGATAGCGGTGATGAGCCTGAAAAGCGTGTTGGAGGAAAGGAATAGGGGTCGCCGATCCAAGCAGGAACAAGCGCGGGCCGAAATCCGGAAGCTCGCCGCTGAGCTCCGTCAGCGCTTCGTTTTTCGCTTCCTCTATCTGATCGGCTCGTTGGCAAAAGGCCGATTCAGTTCGCGATCGGACATCGACCTGAAACCTTATGAAGATCTTTCGCCGGATGAACAGTCACGGATCGTTCAAGAGGTGATTTCGATTGGATAAGGATACAGTGCGCAACCTCATCGCCGCGATCGAGCGAGAACTCGGTCATGGGTTCGATTCTGCACGACTTCTACAATGGCTGCGAGAGGATCTTCAAAGCGATCGCCAATGACGTAAACGGTGGTCATGAGGAAAGTGACCAGTGGCATAAATCCCTGCTGGTGCGAATGACCAACCCGATCCCGGACGTTCGACCGCGAGTGCTCAGCGAGGCCTTGGCCGCCGAACTGGAAATCAGGCAGTTCCAAGAGTTCCTGGAAAAAGCGCAGTAATTCTTCAAGCCGCCCTCAGCGCATGAACAGGCCGCCGTTGACGTCGATGGTCTCGCCGGTGATGAATTCGGCCTCGATCAGGAAGCGGATGGCCTCGGCCACCTGCAGAGCCTCGCCGACGCGTTTCAGGGGAGCGTTCTGCCGGGAGGTTTCCATGAACTCCGGGGTGGAGACCTTGTCGTGGAAAGGGGTACGGATGACCCCGGGGGCCACGGCATTGACCCGGATGGCGGGTGCCAGCTCGCGGGCCAGCCCCCGGGTGAAGGAGTCCAGCGCCCCCTTGGCCGCGCCGTAGACCGTTGCCGAAGGGGCACCCGTGCGCGCGGCGATCGAGGTGATGTTGACGATCACTGGGCTCGCCCCCTTCTCCAGCAGCGGGATCGCCAGGCGGCTCACCAGCATGGCCGAGAACACGTTTAGGCAGAAGGTCCGGCTCATCAGCTCCCAGTCCAGCTCCCGCGCCGGCAGGCGGCGGATCAGGCCACCCGCGTTGTTCACCAACACGTCCAGGCGGTCCGTCTGTCCGGCGACGCCGTCGAACAGGGAACGGCAGCCCGCTTCGCTGGTCAGGTCCGCCCCCAGCAGTACGGACTCGCCGCCGCGGGCTTCCACGTCCCTGGCCGTACGCTCGGCCTCGGCCTGCGAGGCGTTGTAGTGGACGAAGATGCGGTTGCCGGGCGCGAGCAGCCGGGCGGTCTCCGCCCCGATCCCCGTACTGGCCCCGGTGATGAGGATCGTTTTTTTCATGGCAGCATGTTCCCCCGGTTGAGGCGCCGGCCCGGATTGAACAGCGCGATCAGCCGGCGCATGCCGTCGATGCTATCCGAGCCGTACATCTTGCGCAAGAGTTCGACCTTGAGCTTGCCCACCCCGTGCTCGGCGGAGATCGTCCCGCCCCAGGCGATCACCGCGTCGGCCCAGCGCGCGTAGAGCTCTCGCCCGCGTACGTACTCCTCCTCGGACCGGGGCAGGATGTTCACGTGCACATGAGCGTCCCCGATGTGGCCAAACAGCACGTGTTCCAGCCCGCTTTCCGTCAGGTCCAGGCGGTACATGGCCAGGGCCCGCTCCAGCACGGCGGCGGGCACCGCCAGGTCGGTGCCCAGCTTGGTGATGTCGGGGAGCCGCATCTGCCGCTCCGCGATGAGCCGGTTCAGCTTTTCCGGCAGCGCGTGCCGGATGCCTTTCAGAAGCTCCAGCTCGCGCGGGGTGTCCGCGGTCCAGGCCAGCTTTTCTCCGCTGCCGAAACTCTCCAGGGCCGCCAGCATAATCATGAGCTCCTCCTCGCCGGGCTCGCGGTCCTGGTGGTACTCCACGTACAGGCAGGCCTCCGCCTGGGGGGGCGAGGGCAGGAAGGCAGCCAGTTCGTCGGCGAGCAGCCCCAGCGCCTGGCGGTCGAAGTACTCGATCGCTACCGGCCGCGCCCCCCGGCCGCCGGCGCGCAGGGCGGCCACGTAGCGCAGGGCGTCGGCCTCGCGCGGGAAGAAAGCCAGGCAGGCCCAGACACAGGCCGGCAGGGGGGATAGGCGCAGCTCCAGCTCGGTGATCACCCCGAGGGTCCCCTCGCAGCCGATGAAAAGGTCCAACAGGTCCATGTCCGGCTGCACGTACAGGCCGGCCGTGTTTTTCACCGCCGGCGGGCGGTAGCCGGGCAGCTCCCCCTCCAGCACACGCCCTGAGTCCGTGGTCAATCGGAAGCTACCCCCCTGAGCCTTTTCCCGCCCGCGGTGGAGGTCCAGCACCGACCCGTCGGCCAGGACGACGCGCAGGGCTTCCACGTGGGCGCGGGTGGGCCCGTAGGCGAAGGAGCGGGCGCCGGAGGCGTTCGTGGCGGCCATGCCGCCCAGGGTCGCCGTCGCTTCCGTGGGGTCCGGCGGGAAGAACAAGGCGCCGCGGCTTCCGGGCACGTCCCCGGGGATCGTCCCGGCGGCCAGGGCCGCGTTCAGCGCCGACAGCGGCACGCCGGCCTCGACCCGGGCGAGCCAGCGCCCCTCTACTCGGTGCAGGGTCAGGATGCGGTCCAGGCGGCCCAGGTTCAGCAGGTGACCCTCGCGGGGCACCGCCCCGCCGGTGATGCCGGTGCGCCCGCCCTGGACCGTGACCGGCGTGCCCGCCGCGGCCGTGCGCCGCAGGACTTCGCGGACCTCCTCTTCGGTGCGGGGGAAGGAGATCGTCTCCGCCTGTCCGGTCAGGCGCGACTCGTCGTGCAGGTAGTCCGTGAAGTCAGGGGCGAGCGGCCGGATCAGCGGTTCCATCACCAGCAGCGCAGCGAGCTCCTGAACACCTCCGCCAGCTCCTCGGGGCTGAACGGCCGGGGGCACAGGCGGGTGACGCGGTGCTGCGGCAGGGTGCCTTCGACCAGCTTCGGCACGTCCGCTTCCGTGTAACCCACGGCGGCCAGGCCGTTGGGCAGGCCGATGCGCTTCATCAGTCGCAGCACGGCCGCGGCCAGCAGCTCGCCGGC
>CAZMWZ010000136.1:0-8486 GCA_964570045.1 uncultured Spirochaetaceae bacterium | reverse complement strand
CCGGGGCTGGCGATGCGGTTCAGGGCGAAGCGGGAGGTGGTGAGCAAACGGTCCTCCTATGCCACGAAACCTTAGAATATATTGGCCGCGGCAACGGCGTTGTCAAGCGTCCGCATTGACGCTGAAATTCAGGATGAGTACATTGAGTGCAAACGAACATGGCAGTCAAATTTCAGGACTACTACGAGACTCTGGGCGTGGACCGCGGGGCCAGTCAGGAGCAGATCCAGACCGCCTACCGCAAGCTGGCCCGCAAGCTGCACCCGGACGTTAACAAGAGCCCGGACGCGGAGGAGAAGTTCAAGCGCTTGAACGAGGCCAGCGAGGTGCTCAAGGACCCGGAGAAGCGCCGCCGCTACGACTCGCTGGGCGAGAACTGGCAAGCCGGGCAGGAATTCAGCCCGCCGCCGGGGTGGGAGTTTTTCGGCTCGCGGCCGGGCGCCGGGCGGGGCTTCCGCTTCGACATGACCGGCGGGGACTTCGAGGAGTCGCCCTTCTCGGGGTTCAGCGATTTCTTCGAGATTCTCTTCGGCGGGCAGCCCAATGGCCGCGGCCGGGCGGGCCGATCGGGCCGGTCGGCTTGGGCGCGCGCGACCCCCGGCGAGGACCAGGAGGCGGAGATCGCCATCAGCCTGGAGGAGGCTCATCGCGGGGTGCGCAAGACCCTGACCCTCGAGGGCGGCAAGACCCTGGAGGTGAACATCCCCGCCGGCACGACCGACGGCCACCGTCTGCGCCTGCGGGGTCAGGGCGGCGGCGGCGGCGCCCAGGCGGGGGACCTCTACCTGCGCGTGCGCCTGGCTCCCCACCCGCTGTTCCGGTTCGACGGCCAGGACCTGGAGGTGGAGGTCCCCGTCACCCCCTGGGAGGCGGCGCTGGGCTCGCGCATCGAGGTACCGCTGCTGGAGGGCAAGGCGACCCTCAAGCTGGCCGCGGGGGCCCGGAGCGGCCAGCGCCTGCGCCTGCGCAGCAAAGGCCTGGCCCGCCGCGGCGGCGGCCCGGGGGACCTGTACGCCGTCATCCGCATCGTGGTCCCCGGCTCCCTGAGCACGCGCGAGCGGGAGCTGTTTGAAGAACTGTCGCGGGTGTCCTCCTTCCAGCCGCGAGGGTATTGACCCATGCCTGCCCAGATCTGCCACCTCCTTTTCGCCGAAGAGGCCCTGCAGGCCGCGCTGGGCGCCCGCGCGCCGGCGCTGCTGGAGCGCCATGGAAAGCTGTTCCGCTTCGGGGCCCAGGGACCGGACTTCTTCTATCATAACCAGCGGACCCGGCCCACCGGCCTGAAATACGGGGTTGCGGCCCACCGGGAAGGCTACGGCCGCCTGACCGCCAACCTGGTGCGCGAGATCCGCCGCCTGGAGGAGCGCGGCCTCGACGAGGAGGTCCGGGGCGAGCTGGAAGCCTTCACCCTGGGGTGGGCGACGCACGCCTTCCTGGACCGCGGCACGCACCCCTTCATCGTGTATTTCTCCGGCTGGGTGGACCGCGCACGGCCCGAAACCGAGAAGTACTTCCGCTGCCACATCTTTTACGAGCGCATCCTGGACGTGCTGACGCTGCGGGAGCGGCGGGGCCTGGAACCTTCGGCCTTCCCCCTGCCCGAGCTGTTGGGCTGCGGGCCGGTGCTGCCCTACCCCTTGGTCAAGGCGCTGCTCAAGGCTCTGAATGCCGCCTACCCGCGCATGGCCTTCAAGAGCCGCGACCGCCGGCGCATCCAGAACGCCTACGCCGACGCCATGTTCTTCTACACCTACACCGATCCGGCGCAGCCCCGCTACCTGCGGTTGGCGCTGGAGCGGGACCGCGAGACCCCGCGCCGACGCCTGGCGCTGTTTCACCCCCGGCAGCTGCCGGCGGACATCGACTTCCTCAACTCCGCGCACGCGCCCTGGCGCCACCCCTGCCGCGGGGAGCGCACATCCTGCGCCAGCTTCCCGGAGCTGTATGCGCAGTCCCTGGCCCAAGCGGTGCCGGCGCTCGCCCTGCTGGAGGAGGCGCTGGCAGGCCGCCGCGGACCCGAGGAGGTGGAAGCCGCGGTGGGCAACGCCTCCCTGAACACGGGGCTGGAGCGCTCGCAGCGCTGCCTGCTGCAGCACAGCGCCCCCCTGCCTTTGCCGGAGCTGCTCGAGGCGCTGTACCTGCGGGCCCAGGCGCCTTCCTCGCCTGCGAATTGACCGGCCCTCCGCTTCACGGTACTATCGTTGGCATGAATCCGGGTAACCCGCGGGACGTGGCCAGGGACAAGGGCTACGAGAAGGCCGCCCGTTTCCTGGTGCTGCTGGGCAAGGAGCAGGCCTCCGAGGTGCTCAAGCACCTGTCGGAGGAGGAGGTGGCCGGCATCACCCGGGAGATCGCCGCCCTCCAGCGGATGGACTTCCAGGAAGCCTCTAAAATCCTGGAGGAGTTCGGGTACCTGGTAAAGACCAAGGATCTGGTCGCCCGCGGCGGCGTGGACATGGCCAAGGAGATCCTGCGCGCCGCCTTCGACGAGGACCGGGCCAGCGTCCTGATCGACCGCCTGGCCCTGAAGACCGCGCCCCATCCCTTCGCCTTCCTGATGGACCTGGACATCGAGCAGGTCAAGCTGCTGCTGAAGAACGAGTCCCCGCAGGTGCTGGCCGTGATCATCCCGCACCTGGCGCCGGAGCGCGCGGCCCAGGTGCTGGGCTCTCTACCCCCCGAGGTGCAGGTGCCCGTGGTGCAGCGCATGGCCCATCTGACGCAGATCAACCCGGAGGTCCTGAGGCGGGCCGAGGGCTCACTGCGCGAGAAAGTGCGCGCCCAGGGCCAGATCGTCACCCAGGAGGTCGACGGCCAGGCCGTCCTGGCCGAGATTCTGCGCAACATGGCCCCCGGCCCGGAGCGGGCGATCATGGAAAGCCTCCAGCGCCAGGACCGGACCCTGGCCCAGGCGCTGTCCAAGCGCCTCATGACCATGGACGTGCTGTTCGCCATCCCGGACCGCGACCTGGAAAAGGTGCTGCGCGACTTCTCCGAGACGGAGCTGGCCCGGATCGCCAGGGGCCTGACCGAAACGCAGCTGGCCCGCCTGCAGGCCAACCTCTCCGAGCGGCGCTGGGAGCTGGTCGAGCAGGAGTCGGTGCGCCTGGGCTCGGTGTTCCGCTCGGAGATCGACCGAGCCCTCGCGGAGTTCATGGACTATATCCGCAGCCAACGGGATAAGGGCGAGATCCGCATCATCCAGGAGGGGGAACAAGTCGTATGAGTGTGCCCAGAACGCTGATCGCCGAGGTCGGAAAGCACGTGGACGGCGAGGTGGAGATCGCCGGCTGGCTGTTCAACCTGCGCTCCAAGGGCAAGATCCATTTCCTGCAGCTGCGCGACGGCTCGGGCCGCCTCCAGGCGGTCGCCGTGCAGGGGGAGTGCGACGAGGGGAGCTTCGCTTCGATAGGGGCCCTCAAGATGGAAGCCTCGCTCAAGGTGCGCGGCCGGGTGCACCTGGAGGAGCGCGCCCCCGGCGGCTACGAGCTGGCCGTGACCGCTGTGGAGGTCGTGCAGAACCCCGTCGAGGACTTCCCCATCGCTAAGAAGGAGCACGGGATCGACTTCCTGCTGGAGAACCGCCACCTGTGGCTGCGCTCCTCACTGCCCGGGGCGATCCTGCGCGTCCGGCACGAGGCCATCGCCTCCCTGCGCGGCTTCTACAACTCCCGCGGCTTCCTCCTGATCGACACGCCCATCCTGACCGGGGCCATCGGCGAGAGCGCGGGCTCCCTGTTCGAGGTGCCCTACTTCGACCTGGGCACCGCCTACCTGGCCCAGACCGGGCAGCTGTACCTGGAGGCGGCCTGCGCCGCCTTCGGCAAGGTCTACAACTTCGGCCCCACCTTCCGGGCGGAGAAGTCTAAAACCCGCCGGCACCTGACCGAGTTCTGGATGCTGGAGGCCGAGGTGGCCTACCTGGACAACGAGGGCAACCTCGAGCTGCAGGAGCAGATGATCGGCACCCTGGTCGAGGACGTGCTCTCGCGGTGCGGGCCGGAGCTCAAGCTCCTGGAGCGGGACACCTCCAGGCTGGCCCGGGTGAAGCCGCCCTTCCCCCGCCTGGACTACGGGGAGGCGGTGGAGATCCTGCGCAAGGAGGGCCACCCCTTCGAGTGGGGCAATGATCTGGGCGCCGAGGAGGAGACCGTCCTTTCCAGCCGCTACGAGAAGCCGTTGTTCCTGACCAACTACCCCAAGAAGGCCAAGGCCTTCTACATGAAGGAGAACCCGGCCAACCCCGACACGGTCCTCTGCGCCGACCTGCTGGCCCCCGAGGGCTACGGGGAGATCATCGGCGGCTCGCAGAGGGAGGACGACCTGGACAAGCTTCTGGCCCGCATCCGCGAGCAGAAGCTGCCGGAGTCATCCTACACCTGGTACCTGGAGCTGCGCCGCTTCGGCTCGGTGCCCCACTCCGGCTTCGGCCTGGGGCTGGAGCGCACCGTCACCTGGCTCACCGGCATCCACCACATCCGCGAGGCCATCCCCTTCCCGCGGACCATCGCCCGCCTGTACCCCTGAAGGAGGCGCCGCTGGCCACCATCGGCTTCCTGGGCGCGGCGCGAGGCGTCACCGGCTCCTGCTACCTGCTGGAGACCGGCGGGGCGAGGGTGCTGGTGGATTGCGGCCTTTTCCAGGAGCGCAAATACCAAGAGCGCAACTGGAATCCCTTCCAGGTCGAGCCGGCCTCACTCCAGGCGGTGCTCCTGACCCACGCCCACCTGGACCACTGCGGCCTGCTGCCCAAGCTCGTACGGGAGGGCTTCCGCGGTCGGATTTTCTGCACGCCGGCCACCGCCGAGATCGCCCGCTACGTGCTCCTGGACTCGGCCCGCCTCGCGGCGGAGGATGCGGCGTTCAAGCGGGCCCGGCACGAGAGGGAAGGGCGCGAGGGGCTGCACCCGGCGGTTCCCCTGTACAGCGAAGAGGACGTCGCGAGGACCCTGCCCCTGTTCGCCGCCGCCTCCTACGGCCGGCCCCTGGAAGTCGGCGCGGGCCTCACCGCCGTTTTCCGAGAGGCGGGGCACATCCTGGGCTCCGCCTCGGTGCGGCTGGAGTACGGCCGCGACGGGGCGCGTCGCTCCGTGCTTTTTTCAGGGGACGTCGGCCGCTGGGACCGGCCGATCATCCGCGATCCGGCGCCCCTGGAGCCTTCCGACTACGTGCTGCTGGAGTCCACCTACGGGGGAAGCCTTCACGAGGACACCGCCGGCATCCAGCAGGCACTGGCCGATGCCGTGGTGTCCACCCGCAGGGCCGGGGGCAACCTGCTCGTCCCCAGCTTCGCCCTGGAGCGCACGCAGGAGGTGTTGTACTACCTGAGCCGCCTCCTGGCCGCGGACCGCATCCCGCACGTGCTGGTGTTCGTGGACAGCCCCATGGCCGTGGAGGTCACGGAGGTGTTCCTTCACCACCCCGACCTGTTCGACGAGGAGATGCGCCGGCTGATGCTCACCGGGGCCTCCCCCTTCGCCTTCCCCGGCCTGACCATGGTGCGCAGCGTCGCGCAGTCCAAGTCCCTCAACCACCTGCGGGGCACCGCGGTGATCATCGCCGGGTCGGGGATGTGCACGGGGGGCCGGATCAAGCACCATTTGAGCGCCAACATCGGCCGGCGCGAGAGCACGGTGCTGTTCGTGGGCTACCAGGCGGAGGGGACCCTGGGCCGGGAGATCCTCTCGGGGGCCAGGCAGGTGCGCATCCTCGGGCAGACCCACCGCGTGCGGGCGCGCGTGCGGCGCATCAGCGGCTTCTCCGCCCACGCCGACCGCGGGGAGCTGGAGCGCTGGCTCCAGCCCCAGCGACAGCCACCGCGGCGTCTGTTTCTGACCCACGGCGAACCGGCCGCCGCCGAGGCGCTGGCCGCCTCCATCCGCTCCCGCGGCTGGGAGGTGCATATCCCCTCCTACGGGGAGCGGGTGGAGCTCGAGTGAGCTAATAGGCGAGAATGATATTCAGCTTCTGCTTGTGCTTCTTCTCTTCCTCGATGATCGCGTCGAGGTCCTTCAGGAAGCCGGCGTCCCCGGACTGCTTGCGCAGGTCGCCGTAGAAGTCGATCGTTTTCTGCTCCACCGCGGCCCCGAAGCGCAGCGCCTCGTCGGTGCGGGTGATCTTCTTGGCCCGGTAGAACTCCTCCATGGGCTTGAGGAACTCCGCGTCCATGACCCCGGCCAGGCCCGGGCTGAGGGTGACTTCGCCCTTGCCCTTCTTGCGCAGCTCGCCCTGAAAGAATGCTTTGTGCTGCGCCTCCTCGTCTCGGAGAAACTTCAGCTCGTTCTTCACGCGCGTGTTGTCGCAGGCCTCGATCAGCTTCCCGTAGAAGTCGAAACCGCCCTGCTCGATCGTCACCGCGAACTGGTACACCTCTTCGATCCGGAACTTGGACAGGTCCATTGTCGTAGCCTCCTCGCTGTCGTTGCCTTTCTTTACTTTGCCCGTTCCCGGGGCCGAACGTCAAGCGCTCGCAGTCCGGGGCTTCAGCCAGCGGACCGCCTCCAGGGTCGTGGAAAACAGACGGTGCGCCTCGGCCAGCCTCTCGCGCGGAAACGAAGTGGCGACCCCCAGCACGTGCAGGCCCGCCGCCCGGGCCGCGCGCACCCCGTAGGGGGCGTCCTCCACGGCCGCGCACCGCGCAGGATCCAGCCCGAGGCGCGCGGCGGCCAGCAGGTAGCAGTCCGGCGCGGGCTTGGGCCGCTGGACGTCGTCCCCCGCGACCAGGACTCGGAACACCCCGTCGAGGCCGAGCGTGGAGAGCATCAGCTGCGCCTCGCGCTGCGGCGTGGCCGTAACCATGCCCAGGGGCACCCCATCCCAGGAGGCCAGTTCCTCGGCCACGCCGGGGAAGGAGGTCAAGGCCCGCGGGATTAACTCCCGGTAGGCGGCGCGCTTGCCGGCCAGCAGTTCTGCGGGGGCGAGCGGCAGCCGGTGCCGTTCGACCAGGCTGGCCACGATCTGCACGTCGGGGACGCCCACCCAGGCTGCCAGGCTTTCTTCCCCGATCGCTTCCGGGCCCACACCCAGCCTCCCCAGGACCTCCACCCAGGCCTGGACGTGTAGCGGCTCGGAATCCGCCACCACCCCATCCAGGTCGAAAAGCACCCCCCGGAACCCGCGCTCCCGCGGAGCGAAACCTCGGCGCATGGGTGTTATAGTATTGTTCGCAGGGCCGTCGGGCAAGCGTTGCGCACGCAGGCGGCTGCGGCGACCGGCCCCCACGTTGACACGCAGGTCCCGCGCCCGTAGGATCACTCGCATGACCGGGCGCGAGTTGAAGCAGAAATACATGGCCTTTTTCCGCGGCAAGGGGCACGCGGTGATCTCCGGCAAGTCCCTGATCCCCGAGAACGACCCCACGGTGCTGTTCACCACGGCGGGCATGCACCCGCTGGTCCCCTTCATCCTCGGCGAGCCGCACCCCGCCGGTCGCAGGCTGGTCGACGTGCAGAAATGCATCCGCACGGGGGACATCGAGGAGGTGGGCGACCGCCACCACCTGACCTTCTTCGAGATGCTGGGCAACTGGTCCCTGGGAGACTACTTCAAGGAGGAGGCCATCCGCTTCAGCTACGAGTTCCTCACCTCCGGGGAGTGGCTCCGCTTCGCTGCGGCCCGCCTGTCGGTGACCGTGTTCGCCGGCGACGGCGAGGTCCCGCCGGACGAGGAGGCGGCGGCCGTCTGGCGCCGCCTGGGCATCCCCCGGGAGCGCATCTATTTCCTGGGCCGGGAGGACAACTGGTGGGGGCCCGCCGGCCAGAGCGGGCCATGCGGGCCGGACACCGAAATGTTCATCGACACCGGCTCTCCGCCCTGCTCGCCGGACTGCCGCCCGGGGTGCAAGTGCGGCAAGTACTTCGAGGTCTGGAACAACGTGTTCATGCAGTACAACAAGACCGCCGAGGGCGCCTACCTGCCCCTGGCCCAGAAAACCGTGGACACGGGCATGGGCGTGGAGCGCACCTGCGCCATGCTGCAGGGCCGTTACAGCGTGTTCGAGACCGAGATGTTCCAGCCCATCCTCCAGAGCATCCAGTCCGTATCGGGGGCCGTCTACGGCAGGCAGGCGGCGGCGGACCGCTCCATCCGCATCCTCGCCGACCACATCCGCTCCGCGGTGTTCATCCTCGGGGACGAGAAGGGGGTGAAGCCCTCCAACCTCGGCCAGGGCTACATCCTGCGGCGCCTCGTCCGGCGGGCCATCCGTCACGCCCGCAAGCTGGGCGTGGAGCGGGATTTTCTGGACGCCCCGGCGCGGGCGGCCGTCCAGATCAACCGCGAAGACTACCCCGAGCTGGAACGCCGGCTGGAGCTGGTTGTATCGGAATTGGCCCAGGAGGAGAAACGCTTCCTGGCCACGCTGCAGAAGGGCGAACACGAGTTCGAGAAGCTGCTGCCCAATTTATTGAAGAACCCGAAGCCGGTGGTGCCGGGGCGGGTGGCCTTCCGGCTGTACGACACCTACGGCTTTCCCATCGAGCTCACCC
>CAZMWZ010000135.1:0-8548 GCA_964570045.1 uncultured Spirochaetaceae bacterium | reverse complement strand
AGATTATAGAAGAGACTTCCTGCAAGGTCAAGGCTTACTTTCGGTAATCCGGTGTATTCGGGTTCGACTCCCGCCACCTCCATCGGCTCCGCGGAGCCAGGATTCGTCAAGTTCCTTTGTCATGAATCTCCGACAGCCTGCCGTCCTGTTTGCAAGGACCTACACCTTGCAGAACGGGCCCGAAAAGGAACCCGTCTGGTGGGAGGACATTCGGGGCCAAGTACGGAAGGAGGCGCGAGAAAAGGCGCGGCTGTTCCACAGCCAGGGAATCTCGGGGGTGGATCTCTACATCAGCACCTTCGGCCCAGTGCTTTCGATACCTCTCTCAGAACTGGCCAGTGCTGTCCGCGGAGACTGACAAGGCTGGCAAGCCTTTGCCTCTCAAGCCTGACGTCGCTCTGGACCTGGCTCGGGAGGAGGTCATCGCGTTGCGCAAGGAGGAGCTTCTTCTGGGCAGGGCGGTCCAATTCGATCCCGTTACGGACTGGAAGAGGAGCTGGTCAAGCACAAGCGGATCATTGCCAAGAAAGGCTCGAATGTGATCCTGCAGCTCCCGGGCGCTCGGCGGAAGAAGGGCATGGTCGACCCCACAATGCCGGAATTCGACTGCTGGCTGGATGCGGCCCATACGGCTATGCTCGCCTTTGAAGAGGACGGGAGCAATGCCTGCGAGACTTTCCTTAAAAACTCAGGCCTCCTCACCGACTCGACCTTCAAGCTCGTGCTGCAGGCCATGATCAACGCCATCCCTCGGGCTCGGGGCAAGTCTGGGGAGCTGTTGCGGCCGGAAGCTCGGGTGCTCGACGACATCAGGCTGAAGTTCTTCGACGGCCTCTCCGTTCCCCCAGAAGAGGAACTCCCCAAGTCGCCTCGTGAGCAGGAGCTCGATTTCGCCGAGGAGGAGGCAGAATAATGGCAGACAGCCGATGCTGGACCTTCTTCCGGACATTCTGCTGGACATAATTGGACTCAAAATCTTATGGAACAGCCCAACTCGTTAGCATAAAAGTAGTTAATAGTGTTATAATAGGAATTGATGCGGACATACGAGACGTCACATTCTTGGCTAAAATTTGAGTTGGATCTGCGGCCGGCGCCTCCGACACTCTGGTTGATTCTTGGGGAGATCCGTTCAAAGTGTGAGCACATCGCCGGCGTCCCCCTCGATAAAAAGACCGCTGAACAGCTCTACCAGCTCTACCTGGCGCGGGGGGTACAGGCCACAACGGCAATTGAAGGTAACACCCTAACCGAAGAGCAGGTTCAGCAGCAGATCGAGGGAAAGCTTCAGCTTCCACCTTCCACGGCGTACCAGGGTCAGGAAGTGAAGAACATCGTGACCGCCTGCAATACCATCCTCGAAGGAGTGATAGCCGGCAAGCCTGCCGACCTCACCGTTGCACTCATCAAGAGCTTCAACGGGCTGGTATTGGCGGGGCTGCCTCTTGGAGACAATGTAGCCCCTGGAGAGATTCGTAAGACTTCCGTAGGGGTCGGTTCCTACCGGGGTGCGCCTGCTGAAGACTGCGAATACTTACTGGAAAGGCTCTGCTCCTTTCTGAATGCAGTACGGGAGCGCGAGAGCGGGCTGGACCGTCTTTCCATCTCTGTCCTCCTTGCAGTCACAGCCCATCTCTACCTGGCCTGGATCCATCCCTTCGGCGATGGAAACGGTCGGACGGCCCGGCTGGTCGAGTTTCTGCTGTTGCTGGACGGGGGCGTACCGGCCCCGGCCTCGCATCTGCTGAGCAACCACTACAACCAGACCCGGCAGAGCTACTACGCTGAGCTGGACCGTGCCAGTGGTTCCGGCGGGGAGGTGCTTCCTTTCCTTCTCTATGCACTTCAAGGCTTCGTGGACGGACTCAAGAAACAGCTCGACGAGATCCGCCGCTTCCAACACAAGACGATCTGGCGCGACTACATTAACCGGATCCTCCAGACCGAAGGCGGTTCCGGCTCTGCAGAGGTGCGAATGCGCCAGCGGGATTTGGTAGTAGCCATTTCAAACCGGGAGCAATTTGTGCCTCTCTCTGAGGTCATATTGCTAACGCCCGAGATCGCCCAGGCCTACGCCAGGAAGACTCGCAAGACCGTGAGTCGTGATCTGAACGCCCTGCGCAACTTGGGGCTCCTGGAGGTATCTCCGGCGGGAGTAAGGGCGCGGATTGAAACCATCCTCGCTTTTCTGCCGCCCAAGAAGAGGACATAATGTGGATCTGAGGCAACATCCCTTCCGCTACACGTATGGACCCCAAGACGACAGGCTCAATGACTTCTACGTTCCCTCACTTCTGCTGGCTTTTTTTCCTCATCGGCGCTATCCGTTGCCGCCTCAGGAATAGCCCACCTCATCGCTAACCAGGGGCGCATGCGCCTCTTAGCTGGCGCCCAGCTTGCGGAAGCGGACATCGAAGCTTTGCAGGGCGGCCGGCCCCTGGCTGCATCTGACTGCCACGATTACTTCCAGCGTGAGTTGGTAGGTTCTACGGAAAATCCTTGGGAGGCATTTCCTCTAATTCTTGCCTCCAGCCAGCTCGTCAAGCGCCGCGAACGGGTGTCCCAACTTTTAGACGCCAAGCCCTGGGACCTCGTGCTCGTAGATGAAGCTCACCATGCTCGCCGCAAGGATTTCCTTTCCGGACGATACCGTCGAGGCCAAGGTCTACAAAGCTCTGGAAGGCCGGATTTCTTGGTTCGAGACTGTGGTCGGCACCCTGCAGCCCATCTTGGCCCGGGTAGCCCGCGCTATTCAGGAAGCAGCTATGACTGGTCGTGATGCGCGGCCGCAGCGCCTATCCGCTGCACTCGAAGAGCTCAAACGCCAGCTTAACGAGCAACAGGTCGATGCTTTGGACCTGGACAGCTGGCTCGGTCTGGATGAGGAGCGCACCTTCAACGTCAGCCTTGCTCCCTGTAACACAGCAAGATATCGAGAGAACGCTTTTAGGGGCGCAGACAGCGCAGCAACTTTTTAGATTACACCCCCAGATTGCTGGTGCGTACCTGCTGGACCATGCTGGCCAATCGATTCCCGTGACATTCGACCGCGAGCTATTTGCCGCTCACCCAGAGGCGCTTCACCTGTTAACCTACGGTGAACCTATATTTCACGGGTTACTGGAAAGGCTCAGTCCTTCCGACGAGCCAGAGCTTCCACCTTGGCTCGTTCGGTTCAGATCACAGGAACCTCCCTTCTGCGGCTGGTGGCGCCTGGACGAGGCGGAACCTGTCCTGGTTGACAGCCTGAAGGTGCTTATGGAGACACCCCCTAAGGCGGCGGTTTCGCCTCACCCTTCCGCCCGTACCTTGGCTTTTCACACCTTTGAGCGTTGGGTCGCGGGAATCAAGTCGAAAGAGCTTGCTGTTACCGGCCTGCGACTTAAAGCCCGCAGGGAAGCGCTAAGAGAACGCGGCCGGCACCTACTGCTGCAGGCCACCTACGTGGATTTGGCTCTCTCGGCTGCAGACACCCCTCCGTTTGGCGCGGAGGCCGTCATCAATCTCAAGCGGCACGGATTCCCGTTCACTGCTCTAATAGCCTTGGTTACCGTCCAAGGGATCGAGCCCTCTCTTGCTGACCCGGCGCGGGAAAATGCTCAAGGTTCCTCCACTGATTCTTTGCGCCGACGGTTTGAAGAGATTAAGAAAAGGGCGAAGGAACTGATAATGGAGCTCCAGGCTGTTGCTAAAGCATAAGCGTTTTCCGAGATTTGTGTTTCTTAGCAATACAAGGAGAATGGAAGAGGTCGATCAAGTAGTGCCTGAATAGCTGAAACGTCTTGGGGAGGTTCTTCTCCTCGGCAATGATGTGACGGCCCTCCTGGATGAAGGCCGCTCACGGCAAAGCAACCGCTTGATATCGAACCCAGATGGCGTAGCGACGTGGTAAAGGTTCGGGAGCCAAGTCCGGCCCCTTTTATACGGGATTTCAGATTCCCTATAAGATTAGGGATACGATGCCGACAGCGAAGTTCAAATCCATTTCCGATTATCATCAGGCCGAATTGGCGCAGTATGTCTCTCCACCTGGTTGGCGCATGGTTTCTTGGAGTTCCTTGCCAGGTTTTTTCCCACTTTCGTACCGTGAAAAACTCGATTCGGCGATACTGATTGGGGCCCAGACCTCTACAGGAGGTGCCTACATGGTCTTCAATCTTCAGCGAGTTGACATCAAGGATAGGGCAGTTGACCAAGACATTTTTGGATTAATTGTCACTTCTACCGGAGTGCCGTCTGTCGGTATGTACATCTATCATGGAGACTGGCCTGGTCGAAGGATTCACCCTCCAGCTGATTTCTGGACTAAGATCGACGAGAGCGGAATCGGTGACTATAATCTATCTCACACAATAAATTAAGCGAAGCGGTGGAATCAGGTCGTGTCGGGTTCCCGGCTCAACGGCCCGAAACCGCGCCCACCTGCCGGAAGCCGATGAGCCGGCGCGCGGACTCATCCCAAAGCCGCAGGCTCAGGTGATGGACGTAGAACAGCCAGACGCCCCCGACCGCGTCGCAGGCCTTCCGGGAACGGAAAAACGAGCCGTGCCCGCAGTCGTGAAGGATGATGAACAGGCGGATCAACAGGCCCCCCGCGGGAACCGCCAGCGCCAGGGTGAGCCAATAGGAGAGCTCCAACGGGCTTGCCACCTCCGGGCTTCGGGCCTAATACAGGCTGTAACCCTTGTTCAGGCAGGCCACGTTGATGGCATTGAGCTGCTTGTTGCGGGCGGAGACCGCCTCGCCCAGCCCGTGGATCACGGCCTGCAGGGAGGCGAGCTCCGGCTTCAGCCTGGCCAGCGCCCCGAGCATGACCATGTTGGCCGCCCGGGCACTGCCCTCCTTCTCGGCGATCTGGTTGGCGGGCACGGCCACGGCGCGCACGTCGGCGCGCGTGGGCTTGATGTCAATCAGGGAGGAGTTCCACAGCAGGAGCCCGCCGGCCGCCAGCTGGGGCTCGTACTTGAGCAGGGAAGGCTTGTTCATCACCACGCAGACCTCGGGGCGGGGCACCAGGGGCGAGCCGATCCCCAGGTCCGAAATCACGACGGAGCAGTTGGCCGTGCCTCCGCGCATTTCCGCGCCGTAGGAGGGGATGTGGGACACCTGCTTGCCTTCCTCCAGGGCCGCGTGGCACAGGATCAGGCCCGACAGGATGATCCCCTGGCCGCCGAACCCCGCGAAAACAATCCCCTCGCGCATCGGCCCTCCCTTACCGGTCCCGGAAGTTGCCCAGCGGGAAGAACGGCATCATGTCCGTCTCTACCCAGGCGGTCGCCTGCACCGGGTCCATGCCCCAGTTGGTGGGGCACATGGACAGCACCTCCACGAAGGAATACCCCTTGCCGGCAATCTGGTTGTCCAGCGCCTTGCGGATGGCTTTCCTGGTCCGCAGCACGTTCTTCACGTTGTTGACCGCGCAGCGTTCGATGAACACCGGGGCTTCCAGGGTATTCAGCAGCTCGCAGGCCCGGATCGGCTGGCCCGCCTCGGCCGGATCGCGGCCGTACGGCGAAGTCTTGGTCTTCTGCCCGACCAGCGAGGTCGGGGCCATCTGCCCCCCGGTCATGCCGTAGATGGCGTTGTTCACGAAGACCGTCGTGAAGTTCTCCCCGCGGTTGGCGGCGTGCACGGTCTCAGCCGTGCCGATGGCCAGCAGGTCGCCGTCGCCCTGGTAGCTCACCACCACCAGGTCCTTGCGCGCCCGCTTCAGCCCGGTGGCCACCGCCTGGGCGCGGCCGTGCGCCGCCTCGCAGCTGTCCAGGTCCAGATAATAATACATCAGCACCGCGCAGCCCACCGGCGCCACCAGGATGGTCCGTTCCCGGATCCCGAGCTCGTCGATGGCCTGGGCCAGCAGCTTGTGGATGATGCCGTGCCCGCACCCCGGGCAGTAGTGGTTCGGCGTGTCGACCAGGGCCTGCGGCCGGGAATACACCAGCTTCGCGTCGCTCATGCGGGCGTGCACCTGCGCACGATCTCCTCCTCCTCCACAACCATGGCGCCCATGCGCCCGTAGAACTCGATGGGAACGCGCTCGCCCAGGGCCAGGCGCACGTCCTCCAGCATCTGGCCGGCGTTCATCTCCACCACCAGCACGCGGCGGACCCCGGCCGCGGCGGCGGCCAGCTCCCGGTAGGGGAAGGGCCAGAGGGTAATCGGGCGGAAAAGCCCCGCCCGCACGCCCCGCTCGCGCAGGGTCTGGATGGCGGCGCGGCAGATCCGCGAGGACAGGCCAAAGCTCACCAGCAGCACCTCGGCGTCCTCTGCACGGTGGGCCTCAAAGCGCACTTCCGCGGCCTCCACCTCCCGGTACTTGGCCTGCAGGCGCAGGTTGATCTTCTCCACCGCGTCCTCCGGGGACAGGCGCAGGGAGTATAGGATGCGGTGCTCGCGGTCCCGGGCCCCACTGAGCGCCCAGCCGGACTTGTCGACCGCCAGCCCCGAGGGGGATGGCAGCACCAGCGACTCGCTCATCTGTCCCAGGTAGCCGTCGCCCAGCACCATGGCCACCATCCGGTACTTGTCGGCCAGGTCGAAGGCCAACACCATGAGGTCGGCCAGCTCCTGAACGGAGGCCGGGGCGAGCACGATGTTGCGGTAATCCCCGTGCCCCCCGCCCTTGACCGCCTGAAAATAGTCGCCCTGGGCGCCGGAGATGTTCCCCAGCCCGGGCCCGCCGCGCATGATGTTGACCACCACGGCGGGCAGCTCGGCGCCGGCCAGGTAGGAGATGCCCTCCTGCATGAGGCTGATGCCCGGTGAGGAGGAGGAGGTCATGGCCCGGGCCCCGGCGGCCGCCGCTCCAAAGACCATGTTGATCGAGGCGATCTCGCTTTCGGCCTGCAGGAAGGTGCCCCCCACCTCCGGGAGGCGCATGGCCAGGTAGGCCGAGATCTCGTTCTGGGGGGTGATGGGGTAGGCGAAGTAATGGCGGCAGCCGGCGATGATCGCCGCCTCGGCCAGGGCCTCGTTGCCCTTCATGAGGATGGGCTTGCCCATCAGGCTTTCTCCTTGGCGAAGCGCCAGATGCGAATGGCGCTGTCCGGGCAGATCACGGCGCAGGAGGTGCAGGCCGTGCAGCGCTCCTCCGCGAAACAGGTTGCGAAGTGGTGCCCCTGGCTGTTGAAGGAGTCCGCCAGCTTCAGGATCTTCTCCGGGCAGGCCGCGACGCACAGGCCGCAGCCCTTGCAGCGGTCGGGATCGATTTCCGGTCTTCCCTTCGGCACGGACCCTCCCGCCTACAGCGCGAGCTTTTTACGCAGCTCGGCCACGGCCTCGGCCTTCAGGCTGAAGGAGTGCTCGTCGGCCGGGAAGCGCCCCCCCTGCACGTCGCCGATGAAATCCCGCACGGCCTGCAGTTGGGGGTTGTAGAGGTCGACGTAGACCTTCACGAACTTGGGCGTGAAGCGGCGGAACAACCCGACCATGTCGTGCAGGACCAGCACCTGCCCGTCGCAGCCCACACCGGCGCCGATGCCCACCGTGGGGATCTTCACCCGCTCGCTGATCAGCGCGGCCAGCTCCTTGGGGATGGCCTCCAGGATCAGGGCGAAGGCCCCGGCCGCCTCCAGGGCCAGCGCGTCGTCGAAAACCTTGCGGGCCTGGTCCAGGGACTTGCCCTGCACCTTGAAGCCGCCCATCAGGGACGCGGTCTGGGGGGTCAGGCCGATGTGCCCGAACACCGGGATGCCGGCCTTGACGATGGTCTCCACCACCTTGGCCATCTCCTGGCCGCCCTCCAGCTTGATGGAGTCGGCGCCGCCGTCCTTGTACAGCACCCCGGCGTTGGTCACCGCCTGCTCCAGGGAGATGTTGTAGGACATGAAGGGCAGGTCCCCCACCACGAGGGCCCGCTTCACCGCCCGCACCACCGGCCGGGTATGCGCCAGCATCTCTTCCATAGTCACGGGGATGGTGTCCCGGTAGCCCAGTTCCACCATGCCCAGGGAATCACCCACCAGGATGACGTCGATCCCCGCCTCGTCCACGATCAGCCCCTGGGGAAAGGAGTAGGCGGTGATCATGGTGATCTTCCGGCCCTCCTCCTTCATTTTCCACAAATCCGCGATCAACAGCTTTTTCACCGGCTCCGGCTGCACGCTCACGATACGCACTCCTCTGTAAGGCTTTTGCGGTAGTATTATCCGAAAAGCCGCGGCTGTTCAATTGACAAAGCGGACCTCGCCCTCATATGGTTAGTCCCTGGCTTAGGATAGGTACGACACCGGCAGGCAGGAGAAGGTTGCAAGTATGAGTGGATCAATCACCGATGTTCCGGGCATCGAAGTAGGGCATGCCCAGGACCCGGACGGCGGCACCGGCTGCACGGTCGTACTGTGCCGCCAGGGAGCGGTCCCGGGCGTGGACTCGCGGGGCGGGGCCCCGGCCACGCGCGAGACGGACTGCCTGCGCCCGGAGAACATGGTCCCCGCGGCGCACGCCGTGTTCCTGACCGGGGGCAGCGCCTACGGACTGGATTGCGCCGGCGGAGTCATGCGTTTCCTGGAGGAGCGGCGCATCGGCTTCGACATCGGGGTGGCGGTGG
>CAZMWZ010000134.1:2509-8551 GCA_964570045.1 uncultured Spirochaetaceae bacterium | reverse complement strand
TGGGGCGCGGCCACCGCCTCCTACCAGATCGAGGGCCACCCCCTGGCCGACGGCGCCTGCCCCTCCAACTGGCACCGCTTCGCCCACCGCAGGGGCAGGATCCAGGACGGGACCAATGGGGACGTGGCTTGCGACCACTACCACCGCTGGCCCGAGGACATCCGGCACATGAAGGAGTTGGGCCTGGGCGCCTACCGCTTCTCGGTGGCCTGGCCCCGGGTGGTGCCGGAGCCCGGGAGGGTGAACACCAAGGGACTGGAGTTCTACGACCGGCTGGTGGACGCCCTGCTGGAGGCCGGGATCACCCCGTTCGCCACCTTGTTTCACTGGGACCTGCCCGCCTGGCTGGAGGACCTGGGCGGCTTCACGCGGCGGGAAGCCGTCGAGCACCTGGACTTCTACGGCCGGGCCGTGTTCGAGGCGCTGGGGGACCGGGTCAGGAACTGGCTTACGCTCAACGAACCGGTGTCGCACGCCATCTACGGTTACATATTCGGCCTCTACGCGCCGGGAAAGCGCCTGCAGTTTCGCTCCGCCTTTGCGGCCAGCCATTACCAGCTGCTGGGGCATGCCCGGCTGGTGAAGACCTTCCGCGGAAGCGGCATGGGAGGCAGGATCGGCATCGCCAACCACCAGCTGTGGCCCACGCCCCTGCGCGCGGAGGATCCCCGGGACGTTCAGACCGCCCGGCTTCTGGACGCGGTCGTCAACCGCTTCTACCTGGACCCCCTCTACTTCGGCCGCTATCCCGAGGAGGCCGTACGCGGGTTCGGGCGTTTCCTGCCCAGGGGCTGGGAGCGCGACCTGGGCGAGATGCGCGAGCCCGGGGATTTCCTGGGGATCAACTACTATAACCGCGCCACCTACCGGCACGCGCCGCTGGTGCCGCTGCTGCACGGCCGGGAAGTGCCCACCCCGGGCGCCCGGCGCAGCGCCATGTGGGACATCGACCCGCATGGCCTGCAGGTCATTCTCGCCCGCCTGCGGGAAGAGTACGGCAACCCGCCGGTGTACATCACCGAGAACGGCTATCCCCTTCCCGAGCGCCCCGGCGCCGATCCCCTGGACGACCAGGAGCGCATCGACTATCTGCAGGCTCACATCGAACAGACCCTGCAGGCCCGCGCCGCTGGGTCCGACGTACGCGGCTTCTTCGCCTGGTCCCTGCTGGACAACTTCGAATGGCACCTGGGCAACAGCATGCGCTACGGCCTGATCCGCGTGGACTTCGCCACCCAGGAGCGCGTCTGGCGGAAAAGCGCGCACTGGTACCGGGATCTCATCCGTCGATGACCGACTTCCGCGAGCTGGACGGACGCACCGACTTCTACTTCCTGCGGCACGGGGAGAGCGAAGGCAACAGCGCGCGGCTCCTGCAGGGGCGCGGAGACTACCCCCTGTCCGAGGCAGGGAGGCAGCAGGCCCTCCGGGTGGCGGGCTGGCTCGGGGACAAGGGGATCCAGTGCGTGCTGGCCTCGCCTCTGGCCCGGTCGGCCGAGACGGCGCGGATCGTGGCCTCCGCCCTAGGGCTGCCGGAACCCGAGACGCGGGAGGAGCTCACCGAGCTGGACACGGGGCTCTTCACCGGGCTGGCGGTCACCGACATCGGGAGTCGTTACCCGCAGGCCTGGAGCGCATTCCAGCGCGAGAGCTGGGAGGGGGTGCCGGGCGCCGAGCGGGCTGCCGACCTCGCAGCGCGCGCGGGGCGGCTTTGGGAGGAGCTGGCCGCGCGGGCCCGCTCAGGTCGCCGCTCGCTTTTATGCGTCACGCACTCCGGCACCATGCAGTGGATCATCAAGACCACCTTCGGCTGCCGCGCCTGGATGCCGGTGATGCCCATGGGCAACTGCGCGGTCTCGCGCTTCAGCGTGGATAACGGCCTGCGGGAGGAGCCGGTGCGGTTCTACGCGGAGTGGTCCCTGCTCGCCTACCAGCCTTTCCGCGACCTGGAACGCGACGACCACCTGTTTCTAAAGCGCTGAGAGGGGAAGCCCATGAAGATCAACGTCTACCGCTGGGCGGCGCTGTCCGAGGCGGAGCGCCGCGCCCTGTGCCGGCGGGCCGAGGCCGGGCTAGAGCGGGTGCTGCCCGCCGTGGAGCGCATCATCGCCGGCGTGCGCGCGCGGGGGGACGCGGCGGTGCGGGGCTACACGCGCGAGTTCGACGGCGCGGACCTGGCGGGGAGGCCGCTGGCCGTGAGCGAGGCGGAGATCGCGGAGGCCGTCGGGCTGGTCCCGGAGGCAGTCCGCGCCGCGATCCAGTACGCCGTGCGCAACGTGCGGGCCTTCCACGAAACCCAGGCCCCCCCTCCCCTGGCCCTGCACGAGATCCGCCCGGGCGTGTTCGCCGGCGAGCGCTGGACCCCCGTCGATGCGGTCGGCCTGTACGTGCCGCGTGGCCGGGGCAGCTTCCCCTCGGTGGCCTACATGCTGGCCGTGCCCGCGGGGATGGCCGGCGTGCCGCGCGTGGCGCTGGCTACCCCGCCGGACCGCGAAGGCCGCGCCGACCCGGCCACGCTGTTCGCCGCCCAGCTGTGCGGGGTGCGCGAGATCTACCGGGTCGGCGGAGTGCAGGCCCTGGCCGCCCTGGCGCACGGGACCGAGAGCATCCCGCGGGTGGACAAGGTCCTGGGCCCCGGCAGCCTGTACGTGGCCGCGGCCAAGCGGGCCTTGAGCTCCGTAGTGGACGTGGGGCTGCCGGCCGGCCCCTCGGAGTCGGTGGTGCTGGCCGATGAAAGCGCCGACCCCCGCCGGGTCGCCCTGGACCTGATGGTCGAGGCCGAGCACGGCGCGGACTCCAGCGCCTTCCTGGCCACCCCCAGCGCCGCGCTGGCCGAGGCGGTCCAGCGTCTCTTGCCCGGCCTGCTGGCCGAGCTCGACCGCCGCGACCCGCAGCGTGCCGCCTACGTGAGCGAGGTGCTGGGGGGCTTCGGCGGCATCCTGCTCGCCCCCTCCCTCCGGGAAGCCGCCGACTTCGTCAACGCCTACGCCCCGGAGCACCTGCTGGTGGCCTGCCGCGAGCCGTTCGCCGTGCTGGAGCTGGTGCGCAACGCCGGGGAGATCCTGCTCGGTGGCGAGGCGACCTTCTCCCTGGCCAACTACGCGGTGGGCTGCAACAACGTGCTGCCCACCGGCGGCTGGGCCCGCACCGCGAGCGCCCTTTCCCTGCGCGATTTCCTAAAGGTAAGCTCGGTGGTCCACGTCACCGCGGCGGGGCTGGCGGAACTCGCCGGGCCAGTGGCCCGCCTGGCGGACTACGAAGGCTTCCCCGGCCATGCCCTGGCCGTGAGCCGGCGGGCGGGGCCGCAGGAGCCGGGGGGCTGAGGCTTGGAGCGCCTGCAGGAGCTGTTCGGCTGGATCGAGTCCTTCACGAACTTGGAGCGCTCCGGGGCCGTGTTCTCCGCGCGCGCCTACCAGCTGGAGCGCATGCGGCGCTTGGCCGAGCGCCTGGGCAACCCGCAGGACAGCTTCCGCTCGGCCCATGTCGCCGGCTCCAAGGGCAAGGGCTCCACGGCCGCCCTGCTGGCCTGGTCCCTCCAGGCCGCCGGGCTGCGCACGGGGCTGTACACCTCGCCCCACGTGGAGAGCTACCTGGAGCGCTTCGCCGTTCTGGAAAAAGGGACAAGCGACTCTCACCCGCGGCTCCTGGAGCCCCTGGGCGCGCGCCTGCGGGGCAGCATCGACACCCTGCCGCGGGAGCTACAGGCGGAGCTGGGCAAGCCCACCACCTTCGAGCTGCTCACCCTCCTGGCCTTCGAGCTGTTCCGCGAAAGCGGCTGCCAGGCGGCCGTGCTGGAGACCGGCATCGGCGGGCGCCTGGACGCCACCAATGTCGTGACCCCCGAGCTCTGCCTGCTCACGCCCATCGAGCGGGAGCACACCGACGTGCTGGGCGACACCCTGGAGGCCATCGCCCGCGAGAAGGGCGGGATCATCAAGCCGGGCGTCCCGGTGTACAGCGCGGCCCAGCATCCCGCGGTGCGCGGGGTGCTGCGGGGCATCGCCGCAGAGCGCGGCAGCCCGATCGCTTTCGTGGACGAGGAGCTCGCCGAGCTTTCCAGCGAGTACTCGCCGGAGGGCACCGAGCTTTCCTTGCGCTTCCGCGGCGAGAGGCAGCGGCGCTACCGCCTCGCGCTCATCGGGGACTATCAGGCCGAGAACGCCGCCCTGGTGGACCTGGCCGCCCGGCGGACCCTGGGCCTGGGCGGGGAGGCGCTGGAGCGGGGCTTCCTCGCCGCCCGCCTGCCCGCCCGCCTGGAGCTCCTGCGCACCCGCCCGCCCGTGGTCCTGGACGGGGCGCACACCCCCCGCTCCGCGGAGCGGGTGTTGAGCGTGTTCCGCACCCTGTTCGGCGGCGACGGGGTGTTGCTGTTCGGCGCGGCCCGGGGAAAGAAGATCCAGGAGATGGCCGCCCTGCTCGCCCCGGCCTTCGAGCGCATCGTGATCACCACCCCGGGCGCTTTCAAGGAGAGCGACCCCACCGAGATGCACCGCCTGTTCCTCGCCCTGCAGCCCGCCTCCCGCCTGGAGCCGGACACCGCAGCGGCCCTCCAGCTCGCCCTGGAGCTCACCGAGGCGCGGCGGCCGCTCCTGGTCCTGGGCTCCTTCTACCTGGCCGGCGAAGTGCGCCGGCGGATGCCGGGTCTGCGTGGACAATCCCCCGTGCAGTAGGCTATCATCGAGGCTAACGCATGCTGCGAATCCTTCACCTGGTCACCGCCCTGGCGCTGCTGGCGGCGCACGGCGTCTTCCTGGGCCGCGGCCTGTATCTGCGCCGCGCGGGCAGGGGACCGGCCCCGCTGGACCGGCTGCTGCGCACGCTGTCCCAGCTCCTGCTGCCCGTCGCCGCCCTCGCCGGCCTCCTGGGTTTCCGGGGCCGGGGGTCCCGGCCGCAATTGCTGCACCTGCTCCTGGGGCTCTCACCGCTGGCGGCCATCCTCCTGGTGTTGGCGGGGCGCGTGGTTCTGCGCCGGCGCAGCGAGTGGCCCTGGCTGCTGCCGGCGCTCAACCTGACCCTGATCGCGGCCGCACTGGCTACCGGCCTCGCGGCGCTGGGGGGGGGTTAATTTGGAGAAAAACCTCCTGCTCGGCGGCAGGCTGCTCGTAACCGTGGGTGACATCACCGCCTGCGAAACCGACGCCATCGTGAATGCGGCCAACTCCTCGCTGCTGGGCGGCGGGGGCGTGGACGGGGCCATCCACCGGGCCGGCGGTCCGCAGATCCTGGCGCAGTGCCGCGAGCTGCGCGCCCGGCGCTACCCGGGCGGCCTGCCCGTGGGGGAGGCGGCGGTGACCGGGGCCGGCCGCCTCGCCTGCCACTACGTGATCCACACGGTGGGGCCGGTCTGGCACGGCGGGAACCACGGCGAGGCGGCCAAGCTCGCCCTCTGCTACCGCCGCAGCCTGGAGGAGGCGGCGCGACTGGGCTTGCGCAGCGTCGCCTTCCCCGCCATCTCCACGGGGGTATACGGCTACCCCAAGGAAAACGCCGCGCGCGTGGCCTCCAACACCGTGCGCGAGTTCCTGGAGGAAAACCGCCTGCCCGAGAACGTCACCTTCGTCTTCTTCAACCCCGCGGACGCCGGGCTGTTCCTCCAGGCCGTGGGCGGGTGAGGAGCCGTAGGGATTGTCGCTCAACTGGCGCGAGATCGATTGCATCCTCGCCGAGCTATCTCTGGAGGGCTCGATCGTGCGGCAGATCTACCAGCCCAGCCACCCCGTGGTGGTGCTGGAGCTCTACCGCCGGGGCGCACCCAGCCGCCTGCGTTTCTGCTTCGCCAATCCCAACCTGCGCCTGCATTATACCTCGGAAAGCCCGGCCAACCCGACCCCGGCGCCGCGCTTCGTGGCCTTTCTGCGCTCCCGCATCCGCAACGGCCGCATCCTCAGCGCAACGCAGCTGGGCCGCGAACGGATCGTGCGCCTGGAGGTGGCGCATGGGGAGGAGCGCGTGCTGCTGTGGGCACGCCTGTGGGGCGGGGCAGCCAACCTGATCGTCACGGACCCTCAAGGAAACGTGCTGGACGCCCTGTATCGGCGTCCC
>CAZMWZ010000134.1:0-2409 GCA_964570045.1 uncultured Spirochaetaceae bacterium | reverse complement strand
GAACTGGAACGCTACCAGGTCCGCGAGTTTCCGGGCGAGGGCAGCTTCAACCAGCGCGTGGAGCGCTTCTACGCGGAGTTGGAGGGCGCTCACGAACGCCAGCGCCTGCTCTCCTCGATCCGCACCCGTCTCCAGCGCAGGGAGAACCGCATCCTGGCCGGCCTGGAAACCCTGCGGCAGCGCCGGGCGCAGCACGGCGAGCCGGCTCAATGGCAGCGCTGCGGCGAGCTGCTCCTGGCCAACCTGCACGCGGTGGAACCCGGGTCCCGCTGGCTCTCGGCCGAGGACTACGGGGCGCCGGGGCGCCAGGTGCGCATCGAGCTGGACCCGCGAGCTACCCCGGCGCAGAACGCCGAGAGCTACTTCCGGCGCTATCGCAAGGCCAAGGCCGCGCTGGAGCGGCTGGGGGAGGACATCGGGGCCCAGGAGCGTGAACTGGCGGAGGTTCGCCGAGAGCTGGAGTCCCTGGACGGGGCGCAGGACACGGCCGTGCTCGCCGCCCGGGCGGCGGCGCTGGCCCAGAGCAAGACCCGGCGTGAGCGGTCCAAGGAGCAGGCCCCCGGGCTGGAGTTCGCCTCCGGCCCCTTTCGCCTGCTGGTCGGGCGCAGCGCCGCGGAGAACGACGCACTGCTGCGGCGGCACGTGCGCGGCAACGACTTCTGGCTCCACGCCCGCGACGTGCCGGGCGCCTACGTCTTCGTCCGGGCCCCTTCCGGCAAGAGCGTGCCCCTGGACGCTTTCCTGGACGCCGCCAACCTGGCCCTGCATTTCAGCAAGGCCCGCAGCTCGGGCAAGGGTGAGGTCTACTACACCCGGGTGAAATACCTGCGCCGGGCCCGGGACGGGGCGCCGGGGCTGGTGCTGCCCACGCAGGAGAAGAACCTCCACGTCCGCCTGGAGCCTGAGCGCCTGGCGCGCCTGCTGGGCCCGTATTGAAACTCTCCGGTCCATCCATATACTTTTACTTATGAAGGTACGCGCTGCCACCGTGGAGGGCATCTTCTACCCCGCCGAGCGCTCCGCGCTCGCCCAGCGGGTGGGCGGCCTGCTGGCCGCCGCCGGGGTAGCGGGCACGGCGAGCTGCATCATCAGCCCGCACGCGGCCTACGACTACTCCGGCGCCCTGTCCGCCGCGGCCTTCCAGGCGGCCGCGGGCCGCCCCGTGGAGCGCGTGCTGCTGCTCGGGCCGGTGCACCGGGAGCCCGTGGACCGCCTCCTGCTGCCCGAGTCCGAAGCCTTCCAGACCCCTCTGGCCACCACCCCCGTCGACCGCCAGACCGTCGACCGCCTGGCGTCGCAGGACAGCTGCTTCGCGCTGGACGACATCCCCCACCTGGAGGAGCATTGCCTGGAGGTGCAGCTGCCTTTTCTGCAGACCCTGTTCCCGGGCGCGCGCCTGGTGCCCATTCTCATGGGGCGTCCCGCTCCCAGGCTGGTGGAAGCGCTGGCCGGGGCTTTGCGCCGGGAGCTGGCCTTCGAGCCGGGAGCTACCCTGGTCGCGGTCTCCGCCAACCTCACCTCCTATCGCCCCCGGGCGGAGGGGGAGCGGGAAGCGCAGGCGCTGCTGGACCTGATCCGCGCCGGCGATTGGCGGGCCATCGTCGAGCAGACCGCCCGAAAAAGCATCAGCTCTTGTGGCGCCGGTTGTATTGCTGCTATACTTGCCCTCGAGCAGGAGCTGGGGTCCCGGGCCGAGGTCTTGAAGCTGGGCAGCTCCCTGGCCGCAAGCGACGACGAGCGCAAGGTCGTCCACTACGGGGCGATCGCCTTCGAAAGAGCGAACCATGGAACAATTCCTGACAGCCGGGGAACGCAGCGCGCTGTTGAGCGCGGCGCGGGAGGAGATTGAATCGCAGCTCCAGGCGGCTGAGCCCGCGGGCGCGGAAGCCCACGTGGTCGGCGGCAACCTAAAAAAAAAATGCGGGGCCTTCGTCACCCTGACGCGGCAGGGCAGGCTGCGGGGCTGCATCGGCTTCGTGGTCGCGGAGCGGCCCCTGCTGGAAACCGTGCGGGAGGCGGCCCGAGCAGCCGCCTTCCAGGACCCGCGCTTCCCGCCGCTGCGGGCTGCGGAGCTGCCTGAAATCCGCCTGGAGATCTCCGTGCTGAGCGAGCCCAGGCCCGTGCAGAGCCTGGAGCAGATCCTGGTGGGCACGCACGGTCTGATCGTACGCCGTGGCGTCCGCTCGGGCCTGCTCCTACCCCAGGTGGCCACGGAGTACGGCTGGGACCGCGACACCTTCCTCTCCCACGCCTGCGCCAAGGCCGGCCTACCAGGAGACTGCTGGCGCGAGCCTGACACGGAAATCGAGATCTTCAGCGCCGAGGTCTTCGGCGAGGAGGGCGCGTGAGCCTCCAGTTGCCCGCCCAGCGCCTGCGGGACGGCCGGCCGATCCTGGCCATCCCCGTCGG
>CAZMWZ010000133.1:4265-8576 GCA_964570045.1 uncultured Spirochaetaceae bacterium | reverse complement strand
GACCTGGAAGGCAGCATCCTCTACTCCAAGTTCGAGCGCGCGCAGCTGGCGGGCGCCGGCTTCCGGGACGGCTTCTTCGACATCGCCGGGCGCATCCGGGAAGAGCTGCGGCGCAGCGAAGTGCCCCTCCTCGGCATGGGGGTAGGCGTGTCCGGGGTCGTGCACCCCGAAAAAGGGCTGATCCGCTACTCGATCCCGCTGCAGATGGAAGGGTCGTTCGATTTTCGCGGCCAGATCGCCTTGGGCTACGACCTGCCCCTGTTCCTGGAGAACGACGCCAACGCCTGCGCCTGGGGGGAGCTGGCTTTCCACCGCAGCAAGCGGCTGCGCGACTTTCTGTTCGTGCTGGCGGAGTTCCGGGACATCCGCGACCGCAGCCGCTACCACGAAAAGACCGCGGTCGGGATGGGGATCGTGATCGGCGGCCGGGTGCACTACGGCCATAGCTTCTCGGCGGGGGAGTTTCGCAGCGTCCTCTGCACACCCGAGTGCAAGGGCCAGTTCTCCCTGACCGACGAGGAGGCCTTCCGCATCGAGGAGGATCCCGCGATCCTGTCGCGCTTCATCCGGGAGCTCTCTAAAAATATCGCCATGATCGCCAACACCTTCAACCTCGGCCATGTTTTCCTGGGGGGACACATCGAGCGTCATCGCAAGGAGGTGCAGGCGGTGCTGGCCGAGGAGATCCAGCGCAACTGGCCCTACCCGGATGAGGTTCAATGCCGCATTCATTTCTCGTCGCTGGGCGAGAAGGCCGTGGCTTACGGGGCCGCGGGCATGGTCCTGCACCGCCTGTTCGCCGGAACCCACATCACCGCCGGCTTCGAACGGGTACTAGCGGACCTGTCGGCCGTACCTCCCTCCGGAACTGAAGAACGCGAGCCACCGGGCGCTACACAGGACTTTGCATCGGTAGACAACCCCTTCGTCGAAGGGGAGAAAAACGAAACCCCTTTTTCCACAGCGTTGAAAGGGGGTTCCCCGCAGCGCGGGGAAACCAAGGAGGCTTTTTCATGAAAAAAGCTACAGTACTTCTGCTAGGGCTGCTGCTCCTGCTGACGGCGGCCGTGGTGTTGACGGCCGCGCCCAAGGTCGTCGTGAAGACTATGGGCTACGGCGACAACTCGAATCCGGAAGGCGTGAACTGGCTGCGCATCGTGGCCGCCTTCGAGAAGGCGAATCCGGACATCGACATCGATTTCGAGCTGCTCTACGACGAGGCCTACCACCAGAAGGTGGTCGCCCGGCTGGCCGCCGGGGATATTCCGCACCTGGCGTACATGGGGGCGGATGCCCGCTGGGGCGCGCCCTGGAAAGAGGCGGGCCAGCAGTTCGACCACAAGCCCTACATGGATCCCAAATACTATGACTTCAAGCTGATCCCCGAAATGGGACCCAAAGGCGAGATTTGGGAGATCCCCCTGGGGACCTCGAATATCTGCACGGTGCTGTACATGAACGAGAAACTGGTGAAGTCCCTGGGCTTCGCCGCCCCGAAGACCTACCAGGACATCGCCGCCATGGCCCCGGCAGCCAAGGCCAAGGGCCTGGACGTGGTCTCGATCGACGGCGCCGACGGCTGGGCCTGGGGCTCCTGCCTGATGTCCATGGTCATCGCCCGCCTGTCCGGCGATGCGCACTGGGTCTCCAAGGCGGTGGAGGGAAAGTACAAGTTCTCCGACAAGGTGTTCGTCGATTCGCTGGCCTTCATCGAGAGGATGGTCAAGGACGGGACGATCGCTTCGAAGTCCGTGCTCGTGGACTACGGCGCCAACCTCTCCAACTTCAGCAACGAGAAGGCCCTCTTCATGGTCCAAGGCCATTGGATCGCCGGCAGCATCGAGAATCCGGAGGTGGCCAACAATACCCTCATGATGGCCTGGCCCAAGCTGCCCGGAGAAAAGTCCGCCACGGCCGGGTCTGTGGCCGCGGCGATCTCGGTCGGTTATGGAATCACCAAGGCGGGCGCCGCCGATCCCAAGGTCCGTGACGCCGCGCTGAAGTTCCTGCAGTACTTCTACAGCTACGCGGAGACGACCCAGCGCCTGCGCGACGGCGCCATTATTGCTCCCGTGCTGAAGAACTTCAAGGTCCCCGACGACCTGCCTCGTCTGGTGAAGCAGAAGGTCGGGCTGGCTCAGTCGGCGATGAATACCGAGGTCATCGATGCTTTCCTCAGCGGCGCCCCGAACGACGCGCTGAACGCCGGCATGCAAAAGATCGCCGCCGGCCAAGCCTCGGCCAAACAGATCGCCGAGGAAGTGGAAGCGCTCCGACGGAAATGATAGGGTTGTAACGTTATCCAGTGACGGAGGGGGACTTTCCCCCTTCGTCATTTCTGGGTGAGAGAATGTGAAGAAAAGAGATTACCAGGCCCTGGTGGCCTACCTGGGGCTCGTGGTGCCGGGATTGACCGTCTATCTGGTGATTGTAACCTATCCGATCCTGTATTCCCTGTGGCTCAGCCTGACGGACTTCAATCCCAACCGTGGCGGCTCGTGGAGTCTGGTCGGCCTGCTCCAGTATCGAACCATGATCCAGGATCCGGCCTTCTGGCATGCCCTGAAAAACAACCTGACTGTAGTCGCCGTTTCGGTATTCGGGCAGATCCCGATCGGGTTCGCCCTGGCATACATCCTTTTTCGCAAGCTGGTGCGGGCGGGCAGATTCTACCAGTCCATGGTATTCCTCCCTCATTTCCTATCGACGATCGTCATCGGCACCATGTGGAAACGGTTGTTCCAAGCCGACGGTCCGGTGGCCCGTCTGCTGCAGATGCTGTCGGGCGATCCCACCTCGCAGTTCGACCTGATGCTCAGGGCCGAAACGGTCATGTATCCGATAGGATTTGCCTTGATCTGGATGTACACCGGGCTCTACATGATCGTCTTTCTGGCCAACATGCAGAAGATCGACGCGAGCATGATCGAAGCCGCCAAGATCGACGGCGCCAGCGAGCCGCAGATATTTTTTCGCCTCATTGTTCCGCTGCTGTCCGGCACGATCCTCGTCGCCACGACCCTCGCCATCGCCGGATCGCTGCGGGGTTTCGATCTGATCTTCGCCATGACAACTCAAGGGCTGACGAGGATGAATGCGGAGGTGCTGCCCATCTTCATGTATCGCACGGCCTTCCAGGATTACAGCAACCCGATGCGCTTTGCCTACGGCTCGGCCATTTCCAACATCATCGTCGTCATCAGCGTGGCCCTCATTCTCCTGAGCAACTACATCGGCAGGAGGCTGCATGCCGGGGAGGAGCACTGAGGTGGCCTCCAGAGTCGCCGGAACACAGCAGGGGACAGCCGGCAGGCTGGTGGGGAGAGCGGTCTCTTACACAGTATTCACGACCTGGGCTCTGATTACCGTGCTGCCGCTGCTGTGGATGTTCTACTCCTCGTTCAAGTCGAATGACGAGCTGATCACCCGCATCTTCGGGCTTCCGCATGACTTGTTCGTCAACCGGGAGGACGAGTACGCCGTCATACCGCCTGCCTTGAATGTGATCCTTCCGTACGATCCCGAGGTGGACACACGCGAGCGGGTGATCATCGAGTCGGCCACGATATCGCCGGGCAGAAGGCTGATGGTGCAGTTCCTGCTCAAAGAGAAGCTTCCCCCGGAGCTTCGCGGGCTTCAACCCGGCGACCGGCTGAGGGTGTCCCAGCTGCCGCCTGCGCTGCGGCTGAGGATCAACCTGGCGACTATCTGGTTCAACTACCTCTCGGCGTTCGTCAGAGGCACTCTGAGCCTGAAATTCATCAACAGCGTCATCTACACGGCGGTGTCGACGTTTTTCATCGCCCTCCTTGCTCTGATGATCAGCTTCGCCCTCAGCAAATTGCCGTTCAGGAAACTTTCCCTATTCATTCTGGGTCTGATCGGCATGGGATACCTGTTGAGCATTCAGTCGGTGATTATCCCGTTGTTCCTGATGCTCAGCTCGGCAAGGCTCACCGACACGCATGTCGGCATTATCCTCGTCTATACGGCTTTCGGGATGCCCCTGGCAGTCCTGCTGATGACGCAGTTCATGCGGGGGCTTCCGGATAGCCTGATCGAATCCGCCTACATCGACGGTGCCTCGGTGTTCAGGACTTTCGCCAGTATCATGGTGCCGATGTCCACTCCGGTGATCGTCACGGTATGCATCATCAGCGCTCTAGGGATATGGAACGAGTTCCTGCTGGTCCTGGTGCTCGCCAGTTCGGAGATCACGAAATCCCTTCCCGTGGGTGTGTTTTCCTTCACCAGCCTGATGGGCACCCAGCTGGGGTGGCAGCTGGCCGCGCTGGTCATCGCCACGGCGCC
>CAZMWZ010000133.1:0-4165 GCA_964570045.1 uncultured Spirochaetaceae bacterium | reverse complement strand
AACGGCCTGGCCGCGGAGCTGCTGTTCTTCGTCCCCCTGGGGGTGAACGCCGAGGTGCACCGGGTGATGCTGGAGAACCGGACCCGCAGGACGCGCGCTGTGCAGTTGTTCTCGCTGGTGGAGTTCTGCCTGTGGAACGCCCAGGACGATGCTACCAATTTCCAGCGCAACTTCAACACGGGCGAGGTGGAGGTGGAGGGGTCGGCCATCTATCACAAGACCGAGTATCGTGAGCGCCGAAACCACTTCGCCTTCTACTCGGTCAACGAACCGGTCGCCGGCTTCGACACGGACCGCGACAGTTTCCTGGGCCTATACAACGGCTTCGACGCCCCGCGGGCGGTCGTGGAGGGCCGCAGCGGGAACTCCCTGGCCCAAGGCTGGTCCCCCATCGCCTCCCACCAATTATCGATCCGCCTGGCCCCCGGTGAGCGCAAGACCCTGGTGTTCCTGCTGGGCTACGCGGAAAACCCGCCGGGCGACAAGTGGCAGGCCCCCGGCAGGCTGCGCAAGGACCCGGCCCGGGAGATGATCCGGCGCTTCGCCGAGCCCGTGGCCGTGGAGCAGGCCTTCGCCGAGCTTGCTCGCCACTGGCAGGGCCTCCTGTCCCGCTTCCGGCTGGAAAGCGGCGACGAGAAACTGGAGCGCATGGTCAACACCTGGAACCAGTATCAGTGCCTCACCACCTTCAACCTGGGCCGCAGCGCCTCGCTGTTCGAGTCGGGTATCGGCCGCGGCCTGGGGTTCCGGGACACCAACCAGGACCTGCTGGGCTGCATGCACCAGGTGCCGGAGCGCGCCCGGCAGCGGCTGCTGGAGGTGGCCGCCACCCAGAGGCAGGACGGCAGCGCCTATCACCAGTACCAGCCGCTGACCCGGCGAGGCAATGCGAACATCGGCGGAGACTTCAACGACGACCCCCTGTGGCTGATCCTTTCGGTCAGCTCCTACCTCAAGGAAAGTGGTGACTGGGGCATCCTCGCGGAGCAGGTCCCCTTCGACCACGACCCCGCGCGCTCGGACAGCCTGTTCGAGCACCTCCACCGCTCCTTCAGTCACGTGGTGCGGAACCTGGGACCGCACGGGCTGCCGCTGATCGGCAGGGCGGACTGGAACGACTGCCTGAACCTGAACTGCTTCTCCGAGAACCCGGACGAATCCTTCCAGACCACGGCCAGCAAGGACGGCCGGGTCGCGGAGAGCGTGCTGATCGCCGGCATGTTCGTATTCATCGGCCGGGAGTTCGAAGAGATCTGCCGCCGCACCGGCCGCGCCGATCTGGCCGAGGAGGCGGGGGAGGCGGTCCGGGCCATGGAGAAAGCCGTCCTGGACCATGGGTGGGACGGGGACTGGTACCTGCGGGCCTACGACGCCGGCGGGGAACGGATCGGCAGCGCCGCGAACGAGGAGGGACGGATCTTCGTCGAGCCGCAGGGCTTCTGCTCCATGGCGGGAATCGGCGTGGAGAGGGGCTACCCGCGCCGGGCCCTGGATGCCGTGAAGAGGCACCTGGACAGCGACCACGGCATCGTGCTGCACTGGCCCGCCTACTCCCGCTACTATATGAACCTCGGGGAGATCTCCTCCTACCCCGAGGGCTACAAGGAGAACGGCGGCGTGTTCTGCCACAACAACCCCTGGGTGATGATCGGCGAGACCCGCATCGGGCGGGGCGAGCGGGCCTTCGAGTACTACCGCCAGATTTGCCCGGCATATCTGGAAAAGGCGGCCGAGCTGCACAAGACCGAACCCTATGTCTACGCCCAGATGATCGCCGGCAGGCAGGCCGCTCGGCCGGGGGAGGCCAAGAACTCCTGGCTGACCGGGACGGCGGCGTGGAACTTCGTGGCCGTTTCCCAGTGGATCCTCGGGATCCGGCCCGAATACGACGGCCTGCGCATCGACCCGTGCGTGCCGCCCGACTGGGAAGGCTTCACCGTGGAGAGGGCCTTCCGCGGCAGCCGCTACCGCATCGAGGTGAAAAACCCCCATCGCGCCGGCAAGGGGGTTACGACGCTGCGGGTCGACGGCCGCCATCTGGACGGCAATCTCATCCCCGTCGTTGACGATGGCGCCCTGCACACGGTCGAGGTGGAGTTAGGTCACTGACCATGGAAAGAATCGTTGTAGTTCCGCCGCCGCGGCAGCTCAGCCCTGGACCGGGAAGATTTCACATCCCGGCCGGCCTGGACGCCGCGCTGGCCGGTTACACGGTGGGGGCCGGCGTGCCTGGCGGCATCGTCGCCGTGGTGGATCGCGGCCAGGTCCCGCACGAACAGGGGTACCGGCTTTCCGTGAAGCCGGATGGGCTGAACCTGCTGGCTGCGGACCTTCCCGGGCTTTACTACGGGGTAATGACCCTGCGGCAGCTGCTGCGCCAGGCGAACCGGGCCGGGGAGATCCCCTGCGTGCACATCGAGGATTGGCCCGCTTACCCGGTGCGGGGGGTCATGCTCGACATCAGCCGGGACCGGGTGCCCACCAGGGAAACCCTCCGGCGTCTCCTGGACCTGTGGGCGGAGCTGAAATACAACCAGGTCCAGTTCTACACCGAGCACACCTTCGCTTATCCCTCGCACGAGGTGGTGTGGCGTGACGCCTCGCCGCTCACTGCGGCGGAGATAGAGGAGCTGGACCGCTACTGCCGCGGGCGGGGCATCGAGCTGGTGGCCAACCAGAACTCCTTCGGGCACCTGGAGCGCTGGCTCCGGCATTCCAAGTACCGGCACCTGGCCGACGCTACGGGCGGCTTCCCGGATCCCTGGGGGGGCTGGCGGACGGAGCCGACCACCCTCAATCCACTGGATCCCGGATCGATCGAGCTGCTGTCCGCCCTGTACGATGAGCTCTTGCCCCACTTCTCGAGCAGCCTGCTCAACGTCGGCGCCGACGAGCCGATCGACCTGGGCCACGGCCGCAGCCGCGAGGCCTGCCTCCGGAAGGGGGTCGGCAGGGTGTACCTGGATTTCCTGCGCAAAATCCACGAGCAGGTCTCGCGCCGCGGCAGGACGATGCAGTTCTGTGCGGACGTCCTTGTGCACTATCCGGAGCTGGCGCGGGAAATTCCTCGGAACCTGATCGCTCTGGAATGGGGATACGAGGCGGACCACCCCTTCGCCCGGGAGTGCCGCATCTTCGCCGAGGCGGGCGTACCATTTTACGTGTGCCCCGGGACCTCCTCGTGGAATTCCATCGGGGGCCGCTCTGGCAACGCGCAGGCCAACATCGCCTCCGGCGCCAGGGAAGGCTTGGCCGCCGGGGCGGCCGGCTTCCTGCTCACCGACTGGGGGGACAACGGCCACTGGCAGCAGCTGCCCGTGTCCTACCCGGCCTATGTGTACGGCGCCGCCGCCGGCTGGAACCCGGGAAGTGAAGGCGAACTGGACGTGGAGCTCTTTCTGTCCCGCCACGTGTTCCTGGACCCGACGGGCGGAGCGGCCCGGGCCCTGCTCGCCATCGGGGAGGTATCCGACAACGAGGTCGTCCGCCTGCCCAACGCCGGCGTACTGGCCGTACTGCTCGCGCTGCAGCTCCAACCCTACCATCAGAAGGCGCTGGAGCGCTTCCGGGGGTACGCCTTCGAGCGGGAGCGCGCGCTGCTCGCCGATGCGCTGCGGTGGCTCGCCGGCGCCGAGCTCCAGGCCGGCGACGGCAGGTTGCTGCGCGAGGAGCTGGAGTTCACCGCCAACCTGTTGGAGCACGCGGTCCGCCTGGGCCGGGAACGATTCGCCACCCCAGGTCTGGCGACGCCCGAGATCCCTGCAAGGAAGCGCCGGAGTCTGGCCGCGGAGCTGGAGAATCTGGTAGCGCGCTATCGGAAGCTCTGGTTGGCCCGTTCGCGTCCGGGAGGCTTGGAGGACAGCGCCGGCAGGATGCTCGCCTTGCAGGAAAGCTATGCGGATCCTCGTTAGCCACGTCGGGTACGACGCGGGCGAGCCGAAAAAGGCGGTGCTGCAGACCGGCAGCTCGGAGCGCATTCCGGCGGCGCCTTTGGCCTTCCGCGTGGTCGACGCCGCCTGCGGGGCGGTGGTGTTCGAGGGGATGGCGCCGTTCGTGGGACCCGTGCGCCGGTGGCGGGACTGGTCGTTCTGGACCCTGGATTTTTCCGGACTGCGGCGACTGGGACGCTACACCCTGGAGATTTCAGGCATTGGCCCGGCCGGCG
>CAZMWZ010000132.1:7053-8718 GCA_964570045.1 uncultured Spirochaetaceae bacterium | reverse complement strand
TGGACGCCGGCCGGCAGCCGGAGGAGACCTTCTACGACGGCTACGTGGTGAACGACATCGTGGAGGCCTGCTACCGCTGGGCGCGTTCCAAGCGCTGGGAGCCTGTGGCCCTCGAGGTACTGAAAAACAAGGGTAGCGTCCGGATCGTGGAGCGCATCGGTTGAGGCCTCACAGCGACAGCAGGCCGCGCTCGATGCCCAACCGCAGGGCCTCGGTGCGGCTGCCCGCGCCCAACTTGGCGTACAGCGCGGAGACGTGGTACTTGACGGTGTGCTCGCTCAAGGAAAGCTCCCAGGCGATCTGCTTGTTGCCCAGCCCCTGGGCCAGGAGGGCGAGCACCTCCCGCTCCCGCGGCGTGAGGCGCGGCCCGTCGCCCGCCGGGCGGGCAGGGAAGGAGCCGGGGACGAGGGGCGGGCCCAGGACCACGAGGCCCTGGTGCACGGCGCGCACCGCGGCGGCCAGCTGCGCGCCGCTCGCCCCCGGCCCCAACAGCGCCCAGGCCGGCGGGCCCGAGGAGGCCAGGCGCGCCGCCGCGCCCGGGTCCTCGGACAGGCAGACCACCGCCGGCGCCTCCGCATCCGCCGCAGCCGCCGGCGCCGCCAGACCGTGGCCTTCGGCCACGACCAGCACGTCGATCGCCTGTCCGGGACTCGCGCGCCGGGCGTTTCCGGAGACTACGCGCAGGTCCTCCCGGGCCGCCAGCAGCGACTCCAGTCCCGCCTGGACCGCCTCGGCGGCGGCCAGCACGGCGACGCGGATGGGGGGCATCGGAGCCTATCGGGAGCGGGGCCTGGCGGCCCGTTCGCCCAGGGTCAGCGCCAGCTTGAGGGGCTTGCCCCCGCGCAGCAGCTCCACTTCCAGCTTCTGGCCGGCAACGCTTGAATGCAGGCGCTCCAGCAGCTCCCGGTGGTCCTGCACCGGCTTGCGGTCGAACCCGGCCAGCAGGTCCCCGAGCAGGAGCCCCGCCTTCGCGGCGGGGCTGCCCTCCTCGACCCCGACCAGCAGCAGGGCCGTCTCCTGCTTGCGGCCCAGCGCTTCCTGGAGGCCGGCGGCCAGCTCCACCGTCTGGCTATTCACGCCCAGGTAGCCGCGCCGCACGCCGCCGGTCTTGAGTTTCTCCGCGATCCGGCGCGCCAGCGCCGCGGGCAGCGCCACGCCCGCGCCGTACTGCGAACGGTGCGTGTTCACTCCCAGCCAGCGGCCGTCGGGGGCCACCAGCGGGCCGCCTGAGAAGCCCGGGTAGCGTGGGCTGTCGCTGGCCAGGTAGCGCTCCAGCATCCCGCCCCAGCGGGTGCGCAGCGGCCCGCCGCGGGCGGTGATGATCCCCAGGCTGGCCTCGATGCCCTCCTCCGTCGGGCGCGCCAGGCTGACCACCAGCTCACCCACCTCCGGCTCGGCCTCCGCGGCTTGGCCCACGACCTCCAGGGCCTCTTCCACGGCCAGCAGCGCCAGGTCGCTTACCGGGTCGCGGCCCAGCACGCGCGCCGCCAGCCTGCGGCCGTCGGGCAGCCCGACCGCGATGTCCTCCTCCCGCTCCACCACATGGTCGGCGGTCAGCACCGCCTTGGCTTCGAACGCGATCCCGCTGGCGGGGTAGCCGCCGCGGGCGTCGACCTGCAGCGTGTAGGCTCCGGCCTGGCGAACCGTGTCGGCCAGCTCACGCGA
>CAZMWZ010000132.1:4255-6953 GCA_964570045.1 uncultured Spirochaetaceae bacterium | reverse complement strand
AGGGGTATGCAACCGGCGGCTGCATAAGTAAATTAATCATGTTCGATAGGAGAGGCCATGCACCTGAGTCTGGATGTACCGGTGGTCCTGCCATCGGGGGAGGATTGCGGGCGCTGCCGTGACCGGCTGCGCGAGGGGTTGGGGCGCCTGAAGGGCGTGCAAGGGATCGTGCTGGCCGAAGGCGGCGGGAGCCTGTCGGTGCGCTACGACCCGGCCCTGATCTCCGCGCCCCGGCTCGAAGAGGAGGCGCGGCGCATCGGCGCCAGGCTGGGGGAGAGCTACGCGCACCGGGTCCTGACGGCCCGTGGTCTGGACTGCGCCGACTGCGCCGCCACCGTGGAGAAGATGCTCAGCCGGCATCCGGGCGTGCTGTGGGCTTCCGTGAACACGGCTGCCGCCTGCGTGGAGGTCGAGTACGACCCGCGCAAAGTGGGCCCAGAGGAGCTGGCCGCTGAGCTAGGGAGGCTGGGGTACGCCGACCCCGGGGAAGCGGCGCACCGCCACAGCACGGTATTCTTCATTCCCGAGATGGACTGTGACGAGGAGATCACCCTGATCCGCGCCCGGCTAGGAGCCCTGCCCGGGGTGGACGATCTGGAGTTCAACCTGGTGGCGCAGAAGCTTACCGTCGTGCACCGCAGTACGCCGGAAGCCCTGGCCGCGGCCCTGCGCGAGATCCGCATGACCCCGCGCACCGAGAAAGTCGAGGAGGCGCCCCCGCTTTCCTTCTGGCAGACCCACCAGCGGCTTATCCTGACCGCGGCCTCGGGGCTGCTCACCCTGCTGGGCTTCACGCTCTGGCTTTTTGACGCCCCGCGCGCCGTGAGCTGGTCGCTGTACGGGGCCGCCATCCTGGCCGGCGGCTGGCTGGTGGCGCGCAAGGCCTATTTCGCCGTGCGCAGCCTGTCCCTGGACATCAACGTGTTGATGAGCCTGGCGGTGGTCGGGGCGCTGGCCATCGGCGACTGGCTGGAGGGGGCCACGGTCATCGTCCTGTTCGCCCTGGCCAACCTGCTGGAGTCCCTCTCCATGGAGCGGGCCCGCCGCTCCATCAAGGCGCTGATGGACTTAACCCCCCCCACCGCCCGGGTGCGGGCCGAGGAGGGCGAGCGCTCGGTGCCCGTGAGCGAGGTCCGGGTGGGGGAGGTGGTGGCCGTGCGCCCGGGGGAACGCATCCCGCTGGACGGGACCGTTACCGAGGGAGCCTCCGCGGTGGACCAATCCTCCATCACCGGGGAGTCCATCCCCGTGGACAGGGGCGTGGGCGACGAGCTGTTCGGCGGCACGATCAACGGCCAGGGCTACCTGGAGCTGCGCGTGAGCCGCCCGGCCGCCGACACGACCCTGGCCCGCATCATCCACGGCGTGGAAGAAGCCCAGTCGCGCAAGGCCCCCTCGCAGAGTTTCGTGGACCGCTTCGCCCGCATCTACACCCCGGCGGTGGTGCTGGCCGCCCTGCTGGTGGCCGTCCTGCCACCGCTGGTCGGGGGTCTGGCCTGGGGTGTCTGGTTGTACCGCGCCCTGGTGCTGCTGGTGGTGGCCTGCCCTTGCGCATTGGTGATCTCCACCCCGGTGACGATAGTGAGCGGCCTGGCCCGGGCCACCCGCGAGGGCATTCTGATCAAGGGCGGGGTCTACCTGGAAAACCTGGGGAGGATCCGGGTCTTCGCCTTCGACAAGACCGGCACCCTGACCGAGGGCCGGCCGCGCGTGAGCGGGGTTTACCCGCTTCGCGGCGTTTACCCCCTGGCAGGCGCGGCGGAGGCCGAGGTGCTGGAGGCGGCCGTGGCGGTGGAGGCTCGCTCGGAGCATCCCCTGGCCGGGGCCGTCCTGGCCTACGCCCGCGGCCTGGGACTCGCGCAGCCGGAGGCCAGTGAGTTCCAGTCCCTGCCGGGCCGCGGCGCCTCCGCCGTGCTGGAGGGCCGGAAGCTGTTCGTGGGAAACCACCGGCTATTCGAGGAGATGGGCTGGTGCACTCCGGAAATCGAGGCGCTCCTGGAGCGCCTGGAGTCCGAGGGGCAGACCGCGGTTCTGGTGGGGCGGGAAGGGGCCGTGCTGGGGGCGGTGGCCGTGGCGGATCGGCCCCGGAATGACGCTCGCGGGGCCCTGGCCGAGCTGAAGCGCGCCGGGGTGCGGCGCACCCTGATGCTGACCGGCGACAACCGGGCCACCGCCCGCGCCGTGGCCGCGGAGCTGGGGGTGGACGAAGTGCGGGCCGAGCTGCTGCCGGAGGACAAGGTCGCGGCGGTGCGCGAGCTGGCCGCCCGCGGGGTGGCCATGGTCGGGGATGGGGTGAACGACGCCCCCGCCCTGGCCGCGGCCACCGTGGGCATCGCCATGGGGGCGGCGGGCACGGACGTCGCGCTGGAGACCGCGGACGTGGCGCTCATGTCCGACGACCTCACCCGCCTGCCGGCGGCCGTGCGCCTGAGCCGCCGGGTGGGGAGGATCGTGCGGCAGAACATCCTCTTCGCCCTGCTGGTCAAAGTAGTCTTCATCGCCCTGACCCCGCTGGGCTTCACCAGCCTGTGGCTGGCCGTGGCGGCGGACATGGGGGCGAGCCTGCTGGTGATCTTCAACGGCCTGCGCGCCTTGAGGCGCGCGCGATAGCGCGCGCTATGGCGCGCACGCAACAGGCGGACAGCGCGCCTTGAGGCGCGCGCGATAGCGCGCGCTATGGCGCGCACGCAACAGGCGG
>CAZMWZ010000132.1:0-4155 GCA_964570045.1 uncultured Spirochaetaceae bacterium | reverse complement strand
GCGCGCGCTATGGCGCGCACGCAACAGGCGGACAGCGCGCCTTGAGGCGCGCGCGCGGCTAGCGTCCTGCGCGCCTTGCACCACGGGAATATTTTTCCCGGTTTCCGGTGACGGGAAGAATTTTCCCGTCACCGGAGGCGCGGGGGGCAGGTATCTCCCCGGATCCCCAGGAAAGCCGCTGAAAACACCGAGTAATGCCTGCACAGATATCTACGGATCGCAGTCAGACGAGTGGTTTGGCACGCCTCTTGCATTTACCCTCTGCAGAACGATTCTTCACAGGAGGTAAATGATGAATCGCAAGACCATATTGATCGTGCTCCTGGCGCTGGCCGTGGCCGCTGCCGGGGCCTTCGCTTCCGGGAAGAAGGAAGACAGAACCGACGGGCCGGGATTCTACGGGCCTGGGCCGGGCGGCTGCCCGGGCTGCGGGTACGCTCAGGGGCGGGGCGGGCAGGGCCGGGGCGGGCCGCGGGCGCCCTGGGGGCCGGACCAGGAAGGCGGGCTCAACTTTTCGGAAGAGAAGACGACCGTGACCGGGCCGGTGTACTTCCAGAACCGCATGCACGCCGAGCTGAAGGCCGGCGGCAAGGGCTACGAGCTGCTGGTGCCCCGCTTCTACCTGTATGACCTGGAGCTCAAGGAAGGCCAGCAGGTGACCGTGGAAGGCTACGTGGCCGCTGGCGACGAAGAGAGCTACGTGTGGGTGACCAAGGCGGTCATCGACGGCAAGGAGTACGACCTGGAACGCCGCGGGCAGATGCGAGGCCCTGGCATGATGCGCGGAGGCCGCCGTGGCTGGTGAGCCCTGTCGGTCCGCAATTGCGACCTGAGGCGATCACATACTGAATAGAAGGCCGGCGTCCCTCGGGCGCCGGCCTTTTCTTCACCCGGGGTTCCGGGTACAATGTTCTGAGGAGCTTTAAGCCAATGCGGCCCCGCGAGGGTCTTCTGTTCTACCTGTTCCTCCTGGTGTTCTTCCTCGGCATGGGGGCGTTGTCCCTGTTCCTGCTTTCCGGGGAGCGCAAGCGCGGCGAGCTGCTGGCCGAGTACGAGGCGGAGAAGCTCGCCAGCGCCCTGATGGAGAGCCTGCGGGAGGACCCGGAGCTGGGACTGGAGCAGCTGCGGGGACGGGTGCTGGGCTTCGGAGTTTATGCCGCCTCCGGCCTTTCCTTGCGGCGCTTCGGCTCCGCGCCGGAGAGGCTGGAGGAGCCGCAGGCGCCGTCCGACCGGCCTTTCGTGCGTTTCGACCGGGGCAGCCTGGTGCTGGTGCGGCGCATCGGCGTGCCGCCCGGGATGATGGGCGGGCCGCGGGGTGCGCCCCACGGCTGGCAGCCCGGTCAGGGCGGCCAACCCGGCTTCGGGATGGGCCGGGGAATGCAGCGCATGATGGCCCCCTTCGCCGACGCCCCGAGCACGGTGTTTCTGGAGCTTTCCGCCGGGCACTATTGGGCACGCCGGAGGGTCTTTCGACTGGCCCAGGCCCTGGTGCCCCTGGCCCTGGTGGCGATCGGGGCGCTCGTGGCGGCCTTGTACCGGCGCAACAGCGAGTACCGCCGCCGGTTGGCCGAGCAGGGGGAGTTGGCCCGGCTGGGGGAGGTCAGTCGGACGCTCTCCCACGAGATCAAGAACCCTCTTTCGGCCATCCGCATCCAGACCGGCCTGCTGAAGAAGACCCTGCCGGAGAACCGCCACGGTGACCTGCGCATCATCGAGGAGGAGATCCAGCGCCTGGCCCTGCTCACCGACCGGGTCGGCGACTTCCTGCGTGATCCCCGCGGCGATCCCCAGGGCCTGGACTTGGACCTCTTCCTGCGGGAGCTGGCGCTGCGCTACGACCGCCGGGTGCGGTATACCTTCCAGGCGGCGGAGCCGGTACGGGTCCGGGTGGACCCGCAGCGGCTGCGCTCCGTGCTGGAGAACCTGATCAACAACGCCCTGGAGAGCGGGGACGGGGAGGTGGAGGTGTCCTGCGGCGCCCAGCGCAACCGGGCCGAGGTGGCGGTGCTGGACCGGGGAGCCGGCATCCCGCCGGAGGTCCGCGCCAAGGTATTCGACCCCTTCTTCACCAGCAAGACCAAGGGCTCCGGCATCGGCCTGGCCATCGCCCGGCGCTTCGTGGAGGCGGCCGGCGGGGAGATCGAGCTGGCGGGGAGGCCCGGCGGGGGCACCGCCGCCATGGTCCTGCTGCCGCGGGAGACGCCGTGAAGGTCCTGGTCGTCGACGACGAGAAGAACATCCGCGAGTCGGTGGAGCGCTACCTGCGCCTGGAGGGCCTGGAGACGGCGAGCGCGGAGAACGGCCTGGCGGCGCAGCGCCTGCTGGCCGAGGAGGCCTTCGCCGCGGCGGTCATCGACCTGCGCATGCCGGGACTGGACGGCCTGGCACTGCTCGCCTGGCTGCGCGAGCAGGGGCTGCGCGTCCCGGTGATCATGATCTCGGCCTACGGCGAAGTGCGCGATGCGGTGGAGGCCATGAAGCTGGGCGCCCGGGACTACGTGGTCAAACCCTTCGACCCGGAGGAGCTGGTGGTGCGCCTGAAGCGCGTGTTGGAGAACCGGCGCCTGGAGGCGGAGGTGGAGCTGGCCGCCGCCCCGGATGGCCTGGAGGTGCTGGGGGATTCCCCGAAGATGCGGGAAATCCGCACCATGGTGGAGAAGGTGGCGTCCACCCCCTCCACAGTGCTGATCACCGGGGAGAGCGGCACCGGCAAGGAGGTGATCGCCCGCCTGATCCACTCGCTGTCGCATCGGGCGGACGGCCCCTTCGTCCCGGTGAACATCGGCGGGATCCCCGACACCTTGCTGGAGAGCGAGCTTTTCGGCTACGAGAAGGGGGCCTTCACCGGGGCGGACCGGCGCAAGCCAGGCATGTTCGAGCTCGCCACCACCGGCACCCTGTTCCTGGACGAGATCGGCGACATGCCGCACCCCCTGCAGGTCAAGCTCCTGCGGGTTCTGGCCGACCGGCACGTCCAGCGCCTGGGCGGGACGCTTCCCATCCCGGTCGACGCCCGGCTGATCGCGGCTACCAACAGCAACCTGACCGCCTTAGTCGCCGCGGGGCGCTTCCGGGAGGACCTGTACTACCGGCTGAACGTGGTCCGCCTGGAGGTGCCGCCGCTGCGCGAGCGCCCGGGGGACCTGGCCCCGCTGGTCGGGCGGCTGATCCGGCGCCTGAACGCGCGCCTGGGCAAGGCCGTCCGCGGCGTGGACCCGCAGGCCCTCACGGCGCTGCAGGCCTATCCCTTCCCCGGCAATGTCCGGGAGCTGGAGAACCTGCTGGAGCGGGCCATGATCTTCGCCGAAGCGGACATGTTGAGTGCGGCCGACCTGACGCTGCCGGCCACCGGAGGGACCCCGCCCGGCAAGGCGCCGGCGCCGCGCACCCTGGACAGCCTGGAGCGCGAGGCGATCGTGGCCGCGCTGCAGCGCTGGGAGGGCAGCCGCACCCGGAGCGCGGCGGAGCTGGGGATCAGCCGCCGGACGCTGCTGAACAAGATCAAGGAGTACGGCATCGAGCCGTAGAAAAGGAGGCCACCCAATGAACGCGGATGCTTCGATGCGCAAGGCGCTGTTGTCTTCGCTGGAGGAGGGCGGGGCGCACATCGGCTTCGCGGCCGCCGTGAAGGATTTCCCGGCCGGCCTGCGAGGTCGCCGGCTGCCCGGGGTCCCGCACACGGCCTGGCACCTGGTCTACCACCTGTGGATCGCCCAGGCCGACATCCTGGATTACATCCGTGTGCCGGGGCACGCTTCCCCCGCCTACCCGTCAGGCTACTGGCCGAAGGAGGATGAGCCGGCGGACGGCCGCGAATGGGAGCGCAAGGTGCGGGGGTTCGGCCGGGACCTGGAGGCCCTGTGCGCCCTGGTGCGGGACCCCGGCGAGGACCTGTTCCAGCCGCGCCCCGAAGGGGGTGAGGGTTACCTGGCCCGGTCGGCCCTGTTGGTCATAGACCACAACTCCTACCACCTCGGCCAATTGGTCGACCTGCGCGAGCTCCTGGGCGTGGCGGTGCGGGACTGGTAGGGAAGCCCTAAAGCTCCTTGCCGTACATGCGGTAGGTTTTGTAGATGCGCGCGCCCCAGTTCTCCATGGCGTTGCGCATCGGGAAGTTGTCCTCCAGCACCCAGGAGAACTCCCCGCGCTGGAAGC
>CAZMWZ010000131.1:6057-8801 GCA_964570045.1 uncultured Spirochaetaceae bacterium | reverse complement strand
CCTGGCTCCGTGGGCAGGCTGCGCAACCGTTTCCTGCTGCGCAGGCAGTTGAGGGACAGGTCCTGAGGCCTTCAGTCGAAGGGCAGCAGAAACACCTCCCGCTCGCTCACGAATAGATCGAAGCCTCCAGGCTGGCCCACGGCGAACAGCCGATGCAAGCCCAGGGGGACCGCGGGTAGGGTGAGCGCCTGCCCCGGGCCGACCGCCTGCGCTTCCCGGAAAGGGGACTCCAGGAACCACTGTCCCGGCGGCACCTGCAGCACGATCTCCCGAGCGGGCAAGGGGCGGAGGTCGGTGACCCGGAACTCCCCGGAGGCCAGCCGCTCGGCCAGGTGGACGAGGTCCAGCGACCAGGGGTCCCCGGCCGAGCGGGCGAGCATCTCGGTGAGCAGCCGCTGGCCGTTCACCAGGGAGATGTCGAAACCCTCGCGCGCCAGCGCCAGGAGCGCTTCCGCGGCCGGGCCATGCTCCCAGGACAGCTCCAGCGTCACGCCGTCCGGCGCCAGGTCCAGGGGGAACAGCGCCCCGGCCGGAGGAAGGCGGACCCCGCGGGCGCGGGGGTAGGCGAGTACGGGCCAGTTGGCCTGCTTGGGGAGGCGCAGGGCGCCGAGGCCGCAGGGAAGACGGTCATTGAGCGGGACGGCTGGGTCCGGGCTGACCAGCTCGAAGCACAGCTCGGGAAACGCCCGCCCCCAGTGCTGCGGAGGCTCCGGCAGCCGCAACCCGACCTCAATGGATCCGGAGTACCAGGCGCAGCCCGCCGGTATGGCCAGGAAGAGTAGGAGGAACCGCATGCTATCTACCCTGACGACGCTCCGGGGCATACCGCTTTTCGGGAAACGCTTCCTTGAAAAGCCGGGTTTCCTGCTCTATAGTTACAGGTAAATGCAGCCATTGAAGAGCCTGCAGGGCGTAGTGACCCCCCTGCCGCGGGGCGGGCATCTGGTGGACAGCCCGGAAGGCTACATCCAGTTCGGTTCCCCGCCCGAGACCATCAAGGACACCATGCAGCTCCCCAAATCCGTGCCGCTGGTATTCGTCCTGCCGCGCACGCTGTTCGACTGGGGCAAGGGCATCAACCTGGCGGATCTGGAGTTCCCGATCTACTACAACTATTTCATCCGCAAGAAAAAGACGCACATCATCTGCACCCAGGCCCAGGCGGGGAGGCTGGTCAGGGCCCTGCAGGAGGCGCTGTTCGGTCCGACCGAGCTGTCCCTGTCAAGTGATGTGTTCGGCGCGGGGCAAGGGGGGTACCTGCCCAACCTGGCCAGCGAGTTGCGCTACTTCCGCGGGACGATCCGCTTCCGCGACGTGCTCAGCCTTGGCTACTTTCGGGAGGGTGCCTACACCCTCGGCTCCGTGCGCATTCAGCTTGACGCGGCCGGCGACTTCGAGCTGTCCTTCGCTGACCGGCCGGCGGCCAAGGTGCCGGGGATCCTGGAGTGCAAGCCCATGTACCAGATCGGCCGGCGCCTGCCCGAGCCCTTCCGGCCGCCCCTTTTCGGCGTGACCTGCCTGGGGCCCAGCCACGGCTTCGATCCCACGGCCAACACCTCGGGGTTCATCATCTGGCTCAACCACACTGGGATCATGATCGACCCGCCGATCAACTCCACGGAGTGGCTGGAGGCCTCCAACGTCAACCCCAAGCTGATCGACTCCATCATCCTGACCCATTGTCACGCGGACCACGACGCCGGCACCCTGCAGAAAATCCTGGAGGAGGGCAAGATCACGGTCTACTCGACCAAGACCGTGATGAAGAGTTTTCTGCAGAAGTACTCCTCGCTCACCGGCGAGCCGGTGAGCTACCTGATCAACCTGTTCGACTTCCGCCCCGTGTACATCGGCAAGCCGGTGTACATGCACGGCGCCAAGTTCCGCTTCTACTATACCCTGCACTCCATCCCGGCCATCGGCTTCACCCTGGACTTCCAGGACCAGTCCTTCGTGTATTCCTCCGACCACCAGGCCGACCCGGAGCTCCAGCGCAGGCTCCTGGAGCAGGGGGTGATGGACGCGGAGCGCTTCCGGCAACTGCAGGCCTTTCCCTGGGACCGCAAGGTCATCTACCACGAGTCGGGCATCCCCCCGCTGCACACCCCGATCAGCTGGCTGGCCTCCCTGCCGAAGCGTATCCGGAAGAAGACCGTGGTCTATCACATCGCGGCCAAGGACTTCCCCCGGGACACCTCCCTGACCCTGGCTTCCTTCGGCATCGAGAACACCCTGTACTTCAAGACCCGCACGCCCTCCTACGAGCACAGCTACGAGGTGCTGGAGGTGCTCAAACGGCTGGATTTCCTGGAGAGCCTGCCCGTGAACAAGGTGCAGGAGTTCGTGAGCATCGTGGCCGAGCAGCGCTTCGACAAGGGCACGCACATCCTGCGCAAGGGCGACGCCGGGCACAACTTCTACATCATCCGCTCGGGCAACGTGTCGATCTTGAACGAGGAGCTGGTGGACCGCAAGATCCTGGGGGCCTACGAGTACTTCGGCGAGGTGGCCCTCTTAAGCGAGGTGCCGCGGACCGCCGACGTGGTGGCCGAGACCGAGGTCCAGGCCTACACGATCGAGAAGGACAAATTTTTAAGCTTCATCTATGGCACCCGCTTCGAGAAGACCCTGCGGCGCCTGGTGGCCAACCGCTCCAGCGAGACCTGGAACCTGATGGCCTCCAGTCCCTACCTCCGGAAGCTCACCACCTACCAGAAAACCTGGCTGGAGTCCATCCTGGCCCC
>CAZMWZ010000131.1:0-5957 GCA_964570045.1 uncultured Spirochaetaceae bacterium | reverse complement strand
ACCTCCGGAAGCTCACCACCTACCAGAAAACCTGGCTGGAGTCCATCCTGGCCCCGCGGGATATGGAAGGTCCGGGCGTGCTGGTCCGGGAAGGCTCCTCGCCGGAGCAGTTCTTCATCATCCGCTGCGGCGAGGCCGAAGTGAACCGCGGGGAGCGGCGCCTGGCCCGGCTGCACAACGGGGATTTCATCGGTTCGCTTTCGCGCATCCACCGGGAGCAGACCTCGCCGTACACGATTTCCTACCCGGGAGCCCTATCCCTGTTCGCGGTGAGCCGGGAGGACGTGCGGGACTTCATCGAGGGCAACCCCGGCACGGCGATGAAGCTCGCCTACCCCTACGAGTTGAAGGTGTAAGGGACCCGGCGTTCTTCAGCTCAGGTTGCCGATGAGGGCGTCGGCGAACGCGCTGGTTTTTGCCTCTGTAGCCCCCTGCATCAGCCGGGCGAAGTCGTAGGTCACCACCTTCTGGGCGATCGTCCGCTCCAGGCCTCGCAGGATGAGCTCGGCGGCCTCCTGCCATCCCAGGTAGCGCAGCATCATCTCGCCGCTCAGGATCACCGAGCCCGGGTTGACCTTGTCCTGCCCGGCATACTTGGGGGCGGTGCCGTGCGTGGCCTCGAACACCGCGTGCCCAGTCTCGTAGTTGATGTTGCCCCCGGGAGCGATGCCGATCCCGCCCACCTGCGCGGCCAGGGCATCCGAGATGTAGTCGCCGTTCAGGTTGGTCGTAGCGATCACGTCGAATTCGTCGGGGCGCGTCAGGATCTGCTGGAGGAAGTTGTCGGCGATCGCGTCCTTGATGAGCAGCTTGCCGGCCGGGGGCTTGCCCCCGCACTCCTCCCAGCTCACGGTTTGATCACCGAACTCCTCCCTGGCCAGCTCGAAGCCCCACTTCTGGAAGGCCCCTTCCGTGAACTTCTGGATATTGCCCTTGTGCACCAGGGTGACGCTGGATCTGCCCAGCCGGAGGGCGTACCGGATGGCCGCCCGCACCAGCCTCTGGCTGCCAGTCCTGCTCACCGGCTTCAGGCCCAGCCCGCTGTCGGGGCGGATCTTCCATCCGAAGCTCTGCCGACAGAAACTGATGAGCTTCTCCGCTTCGGGGCTTCCCTGGGAAAGCTCCAGCCCCGCGTACACGTCCTCGGTATTCTCGCGGAAGATCACCATGTCCACCCGCTCGGGGTGCTTCACCGGGCTGGGCACCCCTTCAAACCAGCGCACCGGGCGCAGGCATACGTACAGGTCCAGCCTCTGGCGGAGTGTCACGTTCAGGCTGCGGATGCCTCCCCCCACCGGGGTCGTGAGGGGCCCCTTGATGGCCACCAGGTGCCCGGCGATCGCGCTCACCGTCTCCTCTGGCAGCCAGTCTCCGGTCTGGCGGTGGGCCTTCTCGCCGGCCAGCACTTCCTTCCAGACGATCCGCCGCCTGCCGCCGTAGGCCTGCTGCACGGCCGCGTCCAGGACGCGCACCGCGGCCGCCCAGATATCGGGGCCGGTCCCGTCCCCTTCGATGAACGGAATAATGGGCGTATCGGGCACCTCGAGACGGCCTTCGTGCATCCTGATCAGTTTTCCTTCCATATCGATACACCCCCCTGCGCTCTTTGTATTGACACAATCTAAAAGAGTTGAGACAATATGTCAATAATATCGTGCTAATGTATCATAAAGCCTGAGTCATTATGGCAATAAAACTAGAAAAGAAGGCCGGCGCTCCCTACTACCTGCAGCTGAAGAATATTTTGAAAAACCTGATTCATTCCGGCAACTTGACGGATGGACGCATCCCACCCGTCCGGCAGCTGGCCCGGGAGTACGGGGTGAGCATCAATACCGCGCTGCGGGCCTACGAGAGCCTGCGCCGGGAGGGGCTGGTCGCCGGGACGGTCGGCCGCGGGACCTTCGTGACCACCACGCCGGGCGAGATGCAACGACACAACCGGCAGGTGCTGCTGCGCAGGGTGATCGAACACGCCCTGGAGGAGGCCCTCTCCCTGGCCTGTTCCATCGAGGAGTTTTCCGAGGCGGCGGCCGACCTGGTGGCCGAGAAGCGGGAGCTGCTGCGGAAGGTTCACCTGGCGTTCATCGAGTGCAACATCGAACAGCTCCTCTACTTCACCGACCACCTGGACCTGGATCCGCACCTCCACCGCATCCCCGTGCTGCTCGGGGATCTGCAGGGGGCGAAGAAGGAAACGCTGGAAGCCCTCGCCGGGAGCGACATCGTGGTCACCAGCTTCTACCATGTCGACGAGGTGCGGGAGCGCCTCAAGCAATTGGGCAAGCCGATCGTCGGCATCAGCCTGGAGCCGGAAATCAACACGATCATCCGCATTGCCAAGATCCCGAAGGAAAGCACGGTGGGCCTGGTGACCACCAGCGAGGACTTCCGCGCGATCATCCGGGAGATCCTGGCCAACCTGGACCTGCGCTTCGCCCGCATCCTGGAAACCACCTCCCGCAGCCAGGAGGTAGTGCGGGAGCTGGCCGAGCAGTGCGACGCTTTGCTGGTCTCCCCGCAGCGGCGGCAGCAGGTGAGCGAGGTGGCCAGGCGAGGCGCGGAGGTGATCGAGTTCGTGTTCACTCCCGACCGGACCTCCGTCAACAACCTGAAGGTCGCTCTTCTGGAGCTGCAGAACAGGGGGAAGTCATGAGCATTAAGGTCGCCGAGCTGACCTTTCTGGAGCACTTCAGCAAGCGCTACGGCATCCCGGCGCCGCGTTACTTGCCGGGCACGGCCAGCCGGGCGGAGATCAAGGCGGCCCTGGAGGCCTGGGGCGGCCAGGCGCTGGTCAAGCCGGATGTGCTCACGGGGCGGCGCGGCAAGGCCGGCAGCATTGTGGCCGTGCGCAGCGCCCAGGACGCCCTTCGCGAGCTGAAGCGGATTTCCGGTCAGGAGTTGGAGGGCAGGCTCCCGCGCCTGGCCTACCTGGTGGAGCACATCCCCTCCCAGCTCGAGGTGTACACGGCCATCACCTACAACACCCGCTTCCTCGGGCCCTCGATCACCGTCTCCCTCAAAGGGGGGATCGACATCGAGGAGGTGCCGGAGGAACAGAAGGTCACCCTGCCGGTGGACATCTACCAGGGCCTGGACGCCTACCAGGCCGGGGACATCCTGGCTCCCCTGGGCTGCCCCCAGAAGCTGATCAGCGCGCTCTCGCGCAGCATGATCTCCTTCTGGGATCTTTTCATCTCCACGGGCATGCAGACCGCGGAAATCAATCCCTGGCGGGTCACCCCGGGGGGCAACCCCTTCGCCTGCGATTTCAAGGCGGTGATCGACGAGGCCAACTACAAGTCCAAGGTCCCCGGAATGGTCTTTCCCGAGTACCCGGACAACCGCACGGAGCTGGAAGAGGAGATGAACGCCTGGAACTCGGGCAGCCACCAGGGGCAGGCGCACGTGTCCGACCTGGGCGGGAAGAAGATCCTGCCGATCCTTTTCGGGGGCGGGGCCTCGACCATCATCACCGAGACCCTGCAGGTGGCCGGCGGAGAACCCATGTTCCTCTCGGATTTCGGCGGCAACCCCCCCTACGAGCGGATGCTGGGCACCGCCCGCATCTGCTTCAAGCACCGGCTGAAGGAGGCGGCGCTGCTGCTGATCCTGGGGGGCAAGGCCAACAACACCTACATCGACGTGACCTTCCAGGCCATCGCCGACGCCCTGGTGGGCTTCGTCCAGGAGAACGGCCCGGTGCGCATTCCGGTGGTGATCGGCCGCGGCGGGCCGCGGCTGGTGCGCGGCCTGATCGCCATGAAGAAGGCCCTGGAGTTCCTCGGCCTGCCTTTCGTGATCTTCGGACCCGACACGCCCGTCAGCGTGGTGGCCGAGTATGCGGCCAAGCTGGTGAACGCGGTGGCCCCCCAGGAGGCGCCCGCGAAGGAGGAGCAGCATGAGAGCTCGTAAGCTGTCCGACCTGCTACGGAAGGCGGATCGTGTAGCCGTCTCCAACATCACCGGGCGGGAGGCCTCCCAGGTCTGCGCGGTCAGCCAGAAGTACTGCGGCAACATGGTCGGCGGCTGGGCGCTGGGCAGGGACGGGGAGGCGGTGGACACCGCCGCCGGGCCCATCCCGGTTTTCGGCACCTTCGAGGAGCTGCTGCGCCGCACCCCGCAGGACAGGCAGCCCAACAAGATCCTGGTCTACTCGCCGCCGGAGGCGGTCTATGGGGAGGTGAAAGAGATCGTGCACTACGGCCAGGCAGTGGTGGAGACGATCTACATCATCACGGAGCACGTCGCCATCGAGGTGACGGCGAAAATCCGCCAGATCTCGAGCCAGGAGAACATCGACCTAGTGGGCTGCAACACCCTGGGGATCATCAACAGCCGCGACCAGGTGCGCATCGGGGCGATCGGCGGCGACAACCCCGCGGAATCCTTCCGGCCCGGCTCGGCCGCCATCATCTCGAACTCCGGCAACATGGTGAACACCATGGCCAGCTACCTGTTGTCCACCGGGATCGGCACCTCCTTCGGCATCTCCACCGGCAAGGACCGGCTCATCCTCTTCCCGCCCAAGGACTTCATTTCCCTGGCACTAAAGGACGAGGCCACCCGCCTCATTGTGCTCTACGTGGAGCCAGGGGGCAGCTACGAGCAGGAGATGCTCGAAATGCTGAAGGGCCTGGGGGCGGTCAAGCCGCTACTGGTGTACGTGGCCGGGGAAATCGCCGAGCACTCCAACGTGGACCTGGGTCACGCCGGCGCGGTCGTGGAGGGGCGGATGAGCTCGGCCCGGGCCAAGAAGCAGGCCTTCGATGACTACTTCGGCCTGCCGGCTTTCCAACCCGAGAAGCGCTACCGCAAGAGCCCGGAGTTACTGCAGAACCTTTCCCGGGGGATCCGCATCCAGGCGCTGCACCACCTCCCCGAGGCGGCTGGCCTGGTCTTCGGGTCGCTAGGCTGGAAGAAGGACATCGCCGGGACCCGGCCCCTACGCCTCAACCCCTGGTTCGTGGAGCTGGGCGACCTCGCGCGGAACCTTCCGGCGGAGCTGGCCCTCGCGCCGGGGGTCATCCCCGAGCCGTACGCCGGCCAGCTCAGGCTCCAGGAACAGGCTTTCGCCGGCCAGATGATCCGCCAGCCGATGCGAGGCGCCTCCCACGCCAGCGCCAACGACGGCAGCGCCCCGCGCATCTACGGCTACCCGCTCACGGAGCTGATGAAAGGCCGCTCCTTCGCGGCCTCGCTGGTCCTGTATTGGACCGGCGCGCTGCCGCGGGACCCGTTCGAGGAGCGCCTGGTGGAAATGACCCTGATCGCCTCCCTGACCAACGGGCCGGGGACGATCTCCGCCCAAGGGGCCAAGCTTTCCGCCTCGGCGGGCAACCGGCCACACACGGCCATGATCGCCACGCTGGCCAGCATCGGGACGGTGCACGGGGGCAATGGCAGCGACGCGGTGAGACTCCTGCTGGAGGCTTTCGGCAACACGAGCCTGGAGGACCCCTATGCGCCCTACCCGGAGTCGGGGGAGCTGGCCGCCCGAGCGGCCGCCGACTTCAAGAGGCGCAAGGAGGCGGCCCAGGAGGCGGGCCTGGAGTACGAGCGCATCCCCTGCCTGGGGCACCCGGTTTTCCGCAACGACGCGGTGAACTATGACCCGCGGGAGCGGATCATCGCCGCCTGCCTGCAAGAAGCCGGCCGGACATGCGTTTTCCTGGACTTCTATCACGCCCTGGCAAAAGCGCTCAAGGACAACGGCTCCACGCGCAACGTCCTGGCCGTGAACGTGGATGCAGCCGTCGCCTGCATCTGGCTCGCGATCTGCTGGAAGCGCCTGCGGGAAAAGCAGATGACCGTACGCCGGATCATGGACATCGCCTTCAGCGCTTTCGCGCTGGGCCGGGCGGCCGGCGGGGCCGGCGAGTTCCTGGACCATCAGGACTTCGGGACCGAGATGGACATGCGCCTGCCGGTGGCCGAGTGCCGCAGCCTGACCCGGC
>CAZMWZ010000130.1:0-8914 GCA_964570045.1 uncultured Spirochaetaceae bacterium | reverse complement strand
CCGCCACGCTGGTCCGTCCGGGCCAGGCCGGCACCTGGACCTGCCTGGTGGTGGCTCGCGACCGGGGGCCAAGCAGCAGGACGTCCGGTTCTCAGCGGGACGGCGTGTACATCTCCTCGAGGCGGCGGATGGCCTTCAGCGACGGCACCACCAGTGCCTTGCCCGAGTACTGGCCCTTGTAGTTTTCGGGATTCAGTTTGGGGATGTGCAGCCCGAACTCCGCATTCATCTTGGCGATGAACTCATTGGCGATCAAAGCGTGGCCGTAGTTGCTCGGGTGAATGCCGTCGAGGCTGAAGATCGTGTTGTCTTGGGCCACGAGGGCGAATCCCAGGCAGCTGTCGTCAGGCAGGGGCGAGCCGCCCCCGGGTTTCATCCAGCTGTTCACGTCCACCACGGGCAGGCCGTAGTGTGACGCCACCGTTTGGATGATGGAGTTGAAGGCGGCGATCGTGCTGAGGCTCAGAGATTCTTCTTCGTTAGTGAATACCAGGTCCTTGGTCATCGGCACGGCGACGTCTGGTACTTTGATGACACCCTCTGCCAGGAGTACGTTTTTCTTGCTCTGCTCGAGCCCGGGCGGGATGCCTAGGCCCTCTTCGATGTAGCCGGCTGCGCCCGTGAGCAGGAGGTGCTTCACGGTTCCGGCTTCTTCGGACGCAACCTGGAGATCGATGTATCCCCCAGAACCAGTGAAGTCGATCGGCTTCAGGGTCTTTGGATCGAACAGGCGGGGCACGCCGTCCACGAACACCTTGTCCAGGGCGTAGCCGAAAGGCAGGTACTCCGGGATGTTGGCCAGCACAATCTTGGCGGTAGGGACGCCCTGCCGAAGATCGTCGATGATTTCACGCAACTGTTCCTCGAATTTATCGGACGGGTTGATCCGCTCAGGCTCCTCGCCGCCGGTCAGCACGTAACCCAGGATGTCGTTGTTGCCGATCCACAGAAAGATGTATCCCGGGTCGAGCAGTACGATTTGCTGCACGGCGGTCGTAGGCGTGTCCGCAAAGTGCGGCAGGGGCAGGTCCTCCACCTCGAGGTTCCGCAGGACAATGTCATAGAAGAAGTTCGACTTGCTGTAGGAACTTTCGTAGCCCGTGGCGACATTCAAATCGTCCATCCGGGCGCCGTTGACCCCCAAGTTGTTGTACGGGTGCGAATACAGGGGATTCTGCAGCAAGTGCAGTTTCTCCTGCATGAACCAATCGACTACCTTTGCTGGGTCATCCAGTGGCACAGGTATGGGAACTGCCGTCACAAAACCCTCGTGCAGGTCAAGGGGTTGGGCGTACGGCGGCACGCCGATGCCCGGAGGGCCCACGAGGGGTTGCCGGAAGCCCCGGGCCTGACCCATCTGCTTGGCCACGAGGTAGGGGTAGCAGTTGTATTGGTGATCCGCCACCAAGCCCGCGTCCTGGATGCCCATGGTGATGCTGTCCCCGAGGGCCGCGATCGTGGACGGCCCAGACGGCTCGTTCTGGAACAGGGAACACTCACCCAAGAGCGCGGCGCCCAGGATTGCCCCGACGACACGGTACACTGTGTTCATACTGGCCTCCTCGCCCAATGATAGGCGATCCGGGAACCAGGTGCCAGTGACGATTCTGAGCTTGCGGCCGACTGCCCGCTAGTTTACAATTATGCTATTGACCGTATGGTCAGAATCACACTATAGGGAGGCCAGAATGAAAAAGCTCGTGGTTGGTATGTTGCTCTTGGCACTCGCGGCCGCCGTGTTCGCCGACGACGCGCTGGTGCTGCCCAAGGGTGTGTTGCGCACCTATTTTACAGGGGCCTACGCCTTCTTCAGCGAGGAGTGGGATGGCACCGGAGAGAAGGTCGCTACCACGGGGTACGACATGCTCAGCGCCATTAACCTAGGCGGGGCAATAGAGTTCGGCGTCATAGACTGGATCTCTGCCGCCGTACAGTGGGCCCCGGGCTGGAATGTTTGGTCCGCAACTGAGAACGGCAGTCCCATTCCCCCTGCCGGTTTCGATGGCGCCAATCTATTGGCCAACGGGCCCTACAATGTATTTGCCGGAGCCAAGATCCAGATCATCGGGCCTAGCGCGCCGGTGGCGAATGAGACGATCCGCCTGGCAGCGGCCGCGGGGGTCAAGATCCCCGTGAACGCACCGGACGCGGCCTACTGGGCCGATCAATTCGCTGCCGCTACCGGGACCGACCAGTGGGTTGGGGCTTACACCGACAAGCCGCTCTGGGGTCTGGGCGCCCGAGCCTATTTCGACTATGTGCTGAACAAGATGTTCTACTTCAACCTCTACAGCGAGTTCATCTACTATCTTGGGACCGTAAAACGTAACGAACTGAGTCTCGAGGATTATACCACAGTGCTTTTTGTGCCGGCGCTTCAATCCGATGTGACTCTTGGCTACGACCTGACCCTGGAAGCGGAGCCGCACTTCGAAATGATGTTCGGAAACGGCGTGCGCCTGGGTGTGGGCCTGCCTGTGACCTTCTCGATGAGCCCCGAAATCAAGTACGATGACGTGGCCCAGGCGGACACTGACTCCTATCTACTGTCCGTCGCGCCGAACGTGTCCCTGTTCCTGACCAAGTTCATCATCCCTACGGAGATCAAGGTGGGCTACACCCTGCCCCTCGTGGGTAAGAACGCCTACGCCACCAACACGGTGGTCGTCCAGTTGAAGACCTACCTCCGGTTCTACAAATAGGCCGGAGCACACTCTGTTGCATGCCGCCCCCCGCTTCCGGGGGGGCGGTTCTTTCGCGCTCTGTTCCACGGCGGGCCGGGGCGGATGTACATCATCTACTACTTCTTTCGAACAGTGCGCCAGCGCCTGAAAGAGCTCAACCAGAACGCTGGTGTAGGCTAACGGCTATCGCTGGACTATCGTCCGACTGGAACAGCGGCAGCAGCTGTAGTCTCTGCCTCGAGGTCTTTTCCATCTCTTCCCGCTTTTAAAGCGTTGAGTGGTACTCCACTCAACGCCAGTGCTCGATGAAATCGTCGTAATGTCGGTTGGTCGGGTGGCCGTTCTGACCCGTGATGTGGACGATCACGGAGCGGCTCAGGTCCCCCTGCACCCCCACCGGGCCGCGGTTGAAGATTCTACCGATCGGCCCGATTCCCGACTCGCCGAGGGTAGCATTGCGGATCTCCACCGCGTGCACTTTGCCCCAGCGCCACTTGTCCATGCTCTTGCCGATATGCTTCACCGCGTACCGGTAGCCATTCTTAAATGCTCGTGCCAGGATCTCATCGCGCTTCTCGCGTACCTCGGGGGTGCCCAGGTCGTCTCTCCAGGGATTGTCCGGGTCCTGTAGGAGAGTGTAAATCGTGCTCTGGACCCGGCCGCTCGGACTCGGGGGCTAGGCACTTTCCGGGTACTGGTCTTTCAGGGTCTCCTCCAGCAGCTTGAAGAAGAAGCAGGCGTACAGCGCCGCTGCTGATGGCATGGCGTTCAACCCGGGGACAGCAACGGCCGTGTCTTCCTGCAGATTGATGTTGGATTCGGCGATGTGAACGGCTACACTAGGGAGAGCACCATAGAACGGCCAAGCTAACCCACTCACCAGAGGCCTTAAGGAATGCCCCGCGGCCATCAAAGCTTTCCTGTAACTTCTCATTACCTCTCTTACCGAGAGGCGTGTACACCGCGGCTGCGCAGCAGGGGGCGGCGGCTCGACGGGGGTGCCTGCCGCCTGCCATCGGGCTGGGGAGCGTTCCTTTCGTGCGGATCCTCCCCATTTTCGCCGGCTATCAAGGCCTCGTGGTTCTGGAGTATTGTCATGACAAATACCTGGACTTCAACACGGAAATCGCCGCGGAAACCCGGATGCTGCTGAATCGCTTCGTGGACGGTTTCTCGCGCGAGTGAAAGGGCCGGGCGCAACGTTCCCGGGTTTAGGCAATGGTGGCGGCGCGGTCGAAATGCCGAACCGGGCCGCCGTCGGAGGTCGAAGTGAATCGTCGCTTCCTCACAGGACGGATCTTGCCGCTCGTGTTCTTGCTGTGCTGCATCGGGAGCAGTTACGGCGAAGGTTCCGAGCCTGCCGGGGGTTACCCGTTGATCTTTTTCGGCAGGGTCCTGCTCGCCGACGCGCCGCGTCTGGAGTTGCGCCGCGCCGGCACGCTCTCCCCCGCCGCGCCGATGGTCGCCGCGGATGCGGCGGGAAGGATCTGGGGGAGGCTGGAACCCCGGTACTTCGCCGCGCTGGACCCCGTGCGCGACCGGATCGTCACCCGGGTTAGGCTGCCGCACAAATCTCACATTTTTCTCATTACTCGGGCGGGCAAGGCCTACGTCTCCCACAGATCTCCTACAAGGGAGGGCTACTCCATCTCCGTGGTCGATACGCGGCAAGGGGAGCTGCTAAGGGAGCTGAAGGGCATCGCGGGGCTGCCAGTGGACCTAACCGAGGCCGCAGGCTTTGTGTACCTGGCGGCGGACGGGGTGCTCAGGGATGACCCCATGGAATCGCATCTCTACCAGATCGAGGAGGAGACAGACCGGATTCATGAGGTCCTCGACTCCTCCGATACGGGCTATTCCTGGAAGATCACCGCCGCCGGCGACCGGCTGTACCTCGGCTATCTGCCTTCCAGGGACAATCCGTGGAATGGGCGGGTCGAGGTTCGTGACGCGCGCACCTTTCGTCTCCTGCGCAGCTGGGAGGCGTCGTCGGGGCCTCTGCGGGGGTTGTACGCGAGTGAAAGGCAGGTGCTGCTGTTCAGCGAGGGCAAAGGCGGAGGAACCGAGCTTCTCCTCCTGGACCCCCTGCTGAACGCTGCATCGCAGGCGCGGCTCCTGGAGGGGCCGGTCGCCCGCGTGCTGGGCGTCCACGGCTCCAGACTGGTGTACCTGGACTACCCGTTCGAGGCCGGGTATACGAACGTGAGCGTCCGTTTCTACGACCTGGAGGCCGGGCGGGAACTGAAGCGAATCAACATCCGTGACTACCTGATTGCGAAGGGCACCCAGTGAGCAGGCCGGGCCTGTTGCCCGGATCTACGAGAAGGGCCGGAGGCTGTGGAGCGCGGCTTAGAGGACCGACCGCACCACGCGCAGCCTGCGCACCAGGTGACTCCAGGCGAACACCAGCGGGACGCCGACGAGGGTCACCAGGGCGAACTTCGCCAGCGGCGGGAGCTGCACTCCCAGCAGGGCCATCTGCAGCGGTATGATCAGCAGGACATGCCAGAAGTAGGCCGAGTACTGGTTCTCGGCCAGCAGGCGTCCCAACGCCCCCTGCGCGGTGAACACCTGCCGGAACAGCACCAGCAGGCCGATGCACAGACCGGAGCACAGGATGATCTCCCAGAGCGGGTAGATGAGGTCCATGGTTTCCCGGACCGATGGCAGGAAACGCCCCAGGTATTGATCCCAGGCGTACCACAGGGCGGCGGCGGCCAGCCCGACCGCCAGCCACCCCATTGCCTTGCGGGTCGGGTACCGTTCGAACCAGCCGCGCGGGTAGGCCAGCACCCCGGCGATGAAGAAGCCCAGGTCGCGCGGAACGTCCGCGAACGCCACCTTGAAGAAGCCGAGCAGGTTGAACCAGCGATCGATCGGCGACCAGAGCCGCACGAGAAGAGACAATACCGCCACCGCCAGGGCGAACACAACGATGGCGAAAAGTTTCGGCAACGATTTACGTCGCTCCGCCGGCGCCCCGCGCGGGCGGCAAAGCTGCCGCCACAGCAGGTACCCGAGGCTGAAGAGCAGCAGGTGTTCCAGGTACCACAGGTGCCCGGCGTCGAACAGGCGGGTCCAGCTCGTGATGCGCTCCCCGAACAGGAAGATGCGCAGGGGGATCGTCACCGCCACGAAAAACAGGACGGGTATCCCCAGCCGGATCAGCCGGCTGCGCAGGAAGGCGCGCGGCCCGCCGCGTTCATAGGCGCCGACCATGAAGTACCCCGAGACCATGAAAAAGAGGCTCATCAAAAAGGAGCGGTTCACGGTGAAGAAGGCGCCCAGCAGGGCCGCCCGCGCCGGCTCCTGCACCGGCCAGGCTCCGCCGGTGGGCCCGTAGGCCTGCCCGACGTGGTGGGCGATGACCAGGATCGTGAGAAACACGCGCAGGTGGTCGATATAATAGAGACGAGTTTTTTCACCCATATCGTCCTCCTCGGCCTCTTCCGTATCATCGTAGTGTGAGGCGGGTCGGCCTGCAACATTGCCGAAGGGGCTCTGTCCCGGCCGCACGGGAAACCCATGGACATCGCGGGGAAGGTCATGAAGGCTTGGGTCATGGTGGCCAAAGCAGGCGGGATCGAGGATACCCTTAAAAAATGGCTTGCCGAGGCCCGGCGCTTGCCTCCATTGACTTTCCGCTCTTTCGCTCTACACTCTATAGAGCTGTCGGCAGGGACTAGGGGAGCAGGTGATGGGTTTGGCCGAGCTGATGCAGTTTCTCGACGGGGAGAAGGAGAAGCTCCTGGGGCGCAGCGAGGAGATCCGCGACCTGTACCGCTCCCTGAGCGAGTCCCTACGCACTCTGCCGGTTCCCTTCCGCAATTCCTTCGCCCCCGAAAGCAGCATCAAGAGCGCTCTGATTCCCCAGGCCCAGAAGATCACCTTCAGCAAACCCACCCTGCGCAGCAGCGAGGGGGAGGTGCATGACAACACCCGCTGGCTGGTCAGCCTGATCAACAACCTGGAGGTCATCCGCGGCCGCCTTCTCGACAGTCCCCACTTCATCGAGCTTCCCGACATTGGCGACATCCGCCGGGTGCATGCCGATGTGCGCAAATTCATGGAAGAGCTATATCTACAAAACTCCGGTCGGCTGCTGCGCGACCCGAACGCCGAGGCCGCGGCTCTGGCCCGGCAGAAGCTCAAGGACGTGGAGGAACTTTTATTAAAGCACATCGACCCCTTCGTAGAGCGGCTGGAACAGCTCAAGCTCGACGAGTACAGCCTGCGGCTGCGCCAGGAGATCGGCGAACACATCAGCAGTCTGCAGAGCTACCGCAAGGATCCGCAAGCCGGGGAGGCCCTGATCAAGGAGAAGTGCTCCCGCGTGGGACTGAGCTACGACCCGGAACTGGCCCGCGCGGTGGTGCAGGACCTGGAGTTGAACGACGAGTCACTCGAGGCCAGGGTCCGGGGGAAATATGCCGAGGAGGCAGAAAGCGATGCGGCGGTGAAGGCGGGCGCCCCAGGCCTGCGCCAGAAGTACCTGTACATCGTCTACCGCTACCTGGCCCGGCTGCGGGAGGTCAGCCGCCTGCTGCCGGTGCTCGAGATGGTCTACGCGATTTTCCAGCCCAAGCCGTCGCTGTTGGAACGCCTCGCCCGCTTCTTCACGCTTTTCTCCGGCAAGGAGCGCAAGCCCCCCCACCGGGATGTGGAGTACGCCTACATCATCGGGCGGGAGAGCATCGAACACCGCCGGGCTTCCCTGGAGTCGCTCATCAGCGAGGTCAACCAGTTGGAGAAGGTGCTGCTGCGGGTGAAGAGCTCGCTGGCCGCGGCCCGCGCCGCCAAGACTCTCAAGGCCGTGTCCCCGGCCCGGTTACGCGGGGTGATCGACAGTACACGGGCCTCGCTGCGCCGCATCTACGACGACGGCTTCGGGCTGGTGCAGTGGCTGGGCAAGAAGGCAAACCAGGAGAGGCTCGCCCGCGTGCCGGAGAGCTCGCAGCGGGACCTGAGCGCCTTCCTGGAGACTATCTACGCCACGCTGATCATCAACTCCGAGCGGCTGAAAGAGATCAGTCGGCGCTACCCCGGGCAGGGCGTCGCCGAGCCGTAAAGCAGCTGACGCCTCTGCTCTACTTCTCCAGGTGCGCGTCCAGGCGCTTAATGACCGCGGGCAGGCCCAGCAGCGCAAACAGGGTGCCGATGCGCGGCCCCTGCGGCTGGCGCAGGAACACCCGGTAGAGGGTCCCGAACCACTCCTTCGTCTTGATCCCCCGGTCCTTGGCGGCCTGAAAGACCGCGGTCTGCAGGGCCTCCGGGTCGGCCGGAGACCCCTGCAGCGGCACGAGCGCCGCGCGCAGCGCCGCGAGTGATTCGTCCAGCTCGTGTCCCGGCTCTTCGATCCGGCGCGCCGGCAGCACCACTTCGCGGTAGTAGGTGAGCGCATCCTCGATGAGCTGCTCGTAGTAGGCGAGGTTGCCGGCGATCTCCGGCTGGTAGCGCAGGAGCAGCTCGCGCACGATGGCGGGGTCGTCCTGGTTCAGGGCCATGATGAGCTGGAAGATCATGGAGTAGGTGACGACCTTCCGGTTGGCCAGCGTCCCCGCGTGGGCTCCCTTGGACAGGCGGCTGATGAAGGGCACCGGCGAGTCGGCGGCCCCGTCCCAGCCGGCCACCAGCTCCAGGTACTGGTCGATGATCTCGGGCAGCAGCGGCAGCCCGATCTTCTTGGCCTGCTGCGGCTTGACGAACATGATGTATAAAAGCGAGTCCACCGGGGCGAAGCGCAGCCACTGCTCGATGGCGATGCCGTTGCCGATTTTCTTGGAGATCTTCTTCCCGTTCTCGTCCAGGAACAGCTCGTACTTGAACAGCTCCGGCGGCGTGCCGCCCAGCAGCGTCACCAGCTTCGAGGACAGGCGCGCCGACTCCAGCAGGTCCTCGCCGTGCATCTCGTAGTCGATGCCCAGGGAAAACCAGCGCAGGGCCCAGTCGACCTTCCAGCCCACCTTGCACCGGCCGCCGAGCACGCTCGTCGTGCCTTTATGCCCGCAGGCGTCGTAGCGGCCCGGCACCGACAGCTCGCAGGCGTAGGAGACCTCGGCGCGGGCAGGGTCCGTCCCGGTCACCCGCGTGGAGTAAATCTTCCCGCAGTTCTCGCACACTACGAAGAAGGGGCTCCACCCCCCGCGCTTCTCCTCCCCGATGGTGGCCTTGAACAGGTCGCTGATGGCCTGGTAGTTGGCCATGACCCGACGCAGGCCCTCGTCGAACGC
>CAZMWZ010000129.1:0-8949 GCA_964570045.1 uncultured Spirochaetaceae bacterium | reverse complement strand
GGTGGCCATCAGCCCGGGGATCAGGTCTGGCCCCAGGTACACCTGGGCCAGCAGGAAGAACACCGTGCTCAAGCCTAGCTCTAAGACGAGGCCGGTGAGCCACAGCGGCTGGCGCAGCAGCCGGGAAAAGAAGCTGCAGGACGCAGGCTTCGCCCCGCTGGCCGCGGGCTGCGCCCCTCCCGCCCCGGCCACCTCGTTCACTACCAGCTTCTGGCAGATGTGCCCCGCCTGGCTGGCCACCCCCGCCAGCAGGGCGAGCACGATCCCCCAGGCGTACACTCCGCTTCAGCCGTACAGCGGCCCGTAGGCCGCGCAGGCGCGGTAGTCGGCCCCTTCCGGGTCCATCCCGAACGCTGGCCAGGCGCTCGGCCGGAAGGGGACGGCCTCGACATTGTGCAGGCACACCGGGATGCGCAGCATGGCGGCCAGGGTCAGCAGGTCCGCCCCGATGTGCCCGTAGCTCACCGCCCCGTGGTTGGCGCCCCAGGCGGCCATGACCGAGTACACGTCGCGGAAGGGGCCGCGGCCGGTCAGGCGCGGCACGAACCAGGTGGTGGGCCAGGTGGGGTTGGTCCGCCGGTCCAAGGCATCGTGCACCTCGCGCGGCAGCTCCACCGTGTGCCCTTCGGCGATCTGCAGCGCCGGCCCCAGGCCCTTGATCCAGTTGAGGCGGGACATGGTCACCGGCATGCCGCCCCGGCTGATGAAGTCCGTGGAAAAGCCGCCGCCTCGGAAGTAGCCCAGGTCGGCGGGCCGGAACAGCGTGGCCTCCAGGCACCTCTTCGCCTCCTGCGGGCTCACTTCCCAGAAGGGCTTGATCGCCGGCTTGCCTTCAACCTGCATCTCGCCGGTGCCGTCCAGGGCCGTGGAGCCGGAGTTGATCAGGTGGATGAACCCGCCCTCGGCCCCCCCCTTGGGCGCGATCCCCGTCACCCGCTTCACCGCCTCCGGGCTCCAGTAGGTGCGCACGTCCGAAAAGATCTGGGCGGTGCCCGTGAGCAGGTACCCGAACAGCATGGCCGCGCCGTTCAGGCTGTCGTTCTCGGTGGCGAACACGTACGGCTCGCGGATGCCGTTCCAGTCGAAGGAGCTGTTGAGCATGGTCTCCATGAAGTCCCCGTTGGGGAAGTGGTCGGTCCACTGCCGCTGCCCCTGGAAACCGGCCAGCAGGGCGTTGTGCCCCAGGGCCTCCTCGCCGAAGCCCAGCTCCTCCAGGCGCGGGTTGCCGACCATCAGGTCCCGGGCGACCTGAGTCATCTTGATCGAAGTCTCCCACTCCGCCTCCTTCTGTTCTCGGGAGTGCTGCTTCGCCGGCGCATTGTCGTCGGCCCCTTCTTTGCAGTGCGCCTTCACCCAGGCCCGGGCCCGCTGAAACTCCGCCGGGTCGAAAATGCCCTCCGCCAGACGGCGCACGAACTCCGACATGTCCACGTACTCGTTGCGCATACCCAGCCAGCCCTGGAAGAACTCCTCGTTCACGATCGAGCCGGCGATTCCCATGGACACCGACCCCAGCGACAGGTAGGACTTGCCGCGCATGGTCGCCGCGCCCAGGCCGGCCCGCACGAAGCGCAGGATCTTCTCCCGCACGTCCGCCGGCACTGAAGTGTCCTTGGAGTCCTGCACGTCCCGGCCGTAGATCCCGAAGGCCGGCAGACCCTTCTGGTTGTGCCCGGCCAGCACCGCGGCCAGGTACACCGCTCCCGGCCGCTCCGTGCCGTTGAACCCCCACACCGCCTTGGGCAGCAGCGGGTCCATGTCCATGGTCTCCGCGCCATAGCACCAGCAGGGGGTGACCGTGAGCGATACCCCCACCCCCTCCCGGGCGAACTTCTCCGCCGCCGCCGCGGCCTCGGCCACCCCGCCGATCGTGGTGTCGGCGATGACGCATTCTACCGGCAGGCCGTTCGAGTGGCGCAGGTTTTCGCCGATCAGCTTGGCCGCGGTCCGGGCCATGGCCATGGTCTGCGCCTCGAGGGACTCCCGCACCCCCCGCCGGCGGCCGTCGATGGTCGGGCGGATCCCCACCTTGGGCATGGAACCGCGCAGGCGGTTCACGGGGGCGATTAGCGGAAAATCTGCTTCGGACATTTGTTACTCCTCTATACTTTGCTCAATCACTGCAGGGAGGCGTTCAGCCTTTGACGGCCCCCAGGGTGAGGCCGCGCAGGAGCTGGCGCTGGACGATGAGGACGAAGATCACCGCGGGGATGAGCATGAGCACCGACATGGCACACATTCCCCGCCAGTCGGAAACGAACTCGCCGGTGAAATCGAACAGCCCCACCGGGAAGGTCTTGGCGGCCGTCGTTCGGCTGATCACGCTGGCCACGGCGAACTCGTTCCAAGACGTGAGAAACGCGAAGATGCCGCTGGCGGCCAGCCCCGGTCCCACCAGCGGGAGCTCCACCCTTAGAAAAGCGGTCCACTTGGAACAGCCGTCGATCAGAGCCGCGTCGTTCAGGCTTTCGGGGATTTCCCCGATGAATCCAGCCATCAGCCAGGCGGTGAAGGGAACGTTGAGCGCCGCGTGGGCGAGAACCAGGCCCAGCAGCGTGTCGGTGAGCCCGAGGCGCGTGAACAGAAAGAACAACGGCAGGCTGAGGGCGATGCCCGGAATGGCGCGGAACAGCATCAGCGTGAGAAACACGCCGTTGCGGCCGCGGAACTTGAAGCTGGAAAAGGCGTAGGCCGCCAGGGTGCCCAGCACCAGCGCGAAGGCGGTGCTGAACAGCGCGGTTATCAGGGAGTTGCGCAAGTAGGCCGCGAAGGGGACGTTCTCGCCGAAGGCAAAGCGCTCCGGGTTCACCCCGAAACCCAGCAGTGCCAGGTAGGAGTCGAAGTTCAGGTTGCGGGAAAGCCACACTGGGGGCCGCGTGTTGATCTCGATGTTCGGCCGAAAGGAGGTCAGGATCAACCAGAGCACGGGCAGGAAGAAGAGGGTCAGCACCAGGCCGGTGGCTACCTTCGCGCCGGCGTGGCGGCGGTGTCTCATGCTCATAAACCCCTCACTTTCCTGGCTTTGATCAGCTGCTGGAAAAGGTACAAGGTGAAGGCTACGGCGATCAGCACCGTGATGTAGCTCATCGAAGCCCCCAGGGCGAAGTTCTGGCTGGTGAAGGCCAGGCGGTAGACGTACGTCCAGATCAGCTCGGTGCGGTGGGCCGGGCCGCCTCCGGTCATGATGCTCACCAGATCATAAGCCTTGGCCACATCCAGGGAGCGCACAGCCAGCGCGATGTACATGAACGGGGACAGGGAGGGGAGCGTGACGTGCAAGAACTTCTGCCACTCCGTAGCCCCGTCCACCTCGGAGGCGTCCATGATGTCGGGGGAGATGGACAGGATGCCCGCCAGGAAGATGATCACCATGAACGGAGTGCTCATCCAGATCTCGGCCACGATGATGGTGATGAACCCCAGGGGCTTATGGATCAGCCAGGGGATGATCACCGGCCGGCGGAACACCTCGAACAGCAGGTTGTTCAGCAGCCCCACCTGGTCGTTGAAGATCCACTTGAATTGGAAGCCGACCAGGATCGGGGCGAACATCATCGGCATCATCAGGATGGTGCGCAGAATCCCCTGGCCGCGCATGACGTGGCTCATGGCGTTGGCGATCAGGAGTCCCAGCACCAGCTCAAGGTTCACGGTGATCGTGATGTACAGCACGGTGCGCCACAACGCGGACAGGAAGACCGGATCACGGAAAAGCGTCTGGTAGTTGTGCAGTCCCACGAACCGAATGGAAGACTGGCTGACGAGAGTAAAGTTGGTGAAGCTCAAGTACAGGGAATACAGCATCGGGAAGACCACCACGAACAGCATCAGGGCGGCAGCGGGCAGCAGCAGCAGCACCGGGAGGCGCCGCTCCTCGAGGACCTTCGAGGACAGACGGTGCCGCCGTACGGGTTGAATCACGTTCGCTTGCATCTTCCTCTCCCTTGCGCCGCGCGTGGTAAGGCCGGGCGGCCCCAGGGGACCGCCCGGCGGGTCACGCGGCTATTATTTGTAGTAGCCTCTTTCCTTCATCATGGCTTCAACTTTCGCCGCCGCCTCGTCCAGCCCAACCTTGGGGGTCTTGTCGCCCAGGATGATCGCCTGAACGATCGGATAGACGATATCCGATGAGGGCAGCCACTCGGCTACCAGGGGCGGAGTGCGGAAGTCATTGGCGGCCTGGTATTGAGCGAGTTCCAGGCGCTTGGCGTCCAAGGCCTTGCCGCCGGCCTTGGCGTCGGCGATGATCTTGTCCCACACGGCGCTGCGGGTGACCAGGAAGCCCAGGTTGGCCTCGACCATCTGGCTCTCGGCGCTGGTAATGAACTTGATGAAGTCCGCGGCCGTCTTCTTCTGCTTGCTGGCCTTGGTGATCGAGAAGGAGTGCTGCCCGGCCCAGCCGCCGTAAATCCCGGCGTCCCCCTTGGGCTGGCGGGCGATGTCGAACAGGCCAGCGGCCTTGCTGGCCGTGGGGTCCTGGAAGTAGCTGTACCAGCCGTACCACTCGGTGTACATCACGATGTTGCCGGCTACCCAGTTCTTGGCCACGTCCTCCCACACGAAACCGGTCATGCCCGGGGGCATGGCGCCGGCCTTGTACAGGTCGCGGAACATCGTGGCGGCCTTGACTCCGCCCGGCGCGTTGAAGCCGGGCCTCCATTTCTTGTCGAAGTACTGAGCCCCTTCGCAGGAGGAGACCTCGTAGAAGCGGCCGGTCAGGGCTTCCTCCTTGCCGGCGAACTCGGTGGCGTAGACCCCGGCCGGAAGCTGGGGCTGAACCTTCAGGGCGGTAGCCTTGAACTCATCCCAGGTCCCAGGGACCTTCAGGCCGTACTGTTGGAACAGGTCCGTTCGGTAATGCAGGCAGCTGATGTCGAAATGCCGTGGGATGATCCACAGCTTGCCGTCGCGCTTCCCGGAGTCGAGGATCTTGGGGATGAAAGCTTTCAGGTCCTCGGCGCTGAAATACTCGTCCAGGGGCACGATCCCGTCGGCCTTGATGTACTGGGTGAAGAAGCTGGAATGGTCCCAGCACACGTCGTAGTCCACCTGGCCGGCGGCGAAGTCCGTCTTCAGCTTCTTGTCGATTTGAAACCCGTCGCCCTTGTAGACGATCTCCACCTTCATCCCGGTCTTGGCTTCCCACTTGGGGATTTCCTTGTACAGCTCCTCGTAGTTCGCGCCGCCGATGAAGGCGCACTTGAGAACCTTGGGAGCACCCGCCGCTTCCTGTCCGCCGGTGGCGAAGGCCGACACGGCCAGGAGCAGTAAAGCGGCGACGATCAGTAGACTCTTTCTCACGACTTCCTCCTTGGTTAAGATCCGAAATCCCTGCGCGCGCAACTTGCGCGCCCGCGAACCGCAAAACTCGAGCTTGCCTGCGCACCTCCTTTCCCTCCGGGGGTCCCGGTCAGTACGCCCCCAGCTCGTAAATGGTGTCGAACATTGCCAGCACGTTCTCCAGCGGAGTTTCCTCCAGGATGGTGTCGTGACTGGCGCCGGCCACGAAGCCTCCTCCCGGCTTCATCAGCTCCAGGACCGCTTGAGTTTTTCGACGCACCGAGTCGGGAGTGCCTTCGATCAAAACATGGTGCGAGTCGATCGCCCCGTTGAACAGGATGTAATCTCCGAAGCGTTTCTTCAAAACGGCCAGGTCCATGCCGGTGCAGGATGGTTGCACGGCATGCAGCCCGTCCAGGCCAGCTTCGATCATGGCCGGAATCAGAGGGGCAATTCCCCCGCAGCAGTGCAGCATGACCTTCAATCCATAGCGGTGCCCCAGCCGGATCAGCCGTTCCAACGGCGGCAGCAGGAAGCGCCGGAACAGCTCCTCGCTGAACAGCGGTCCGTTCTGGCTTCCGAAATCGTTGCCGATGAAGTAGATGTCGATAGCGTCGGAGGCGGACTCGAAGCTCCTCCGGGAGAGCTCGGCGTAAAAATCCACGATGCGCTGGAGAAGGGCTGCGACGAACCCCGGCTCGTCGTACATCCGGTAATACAGGCCGTCCATGCCCAGCAGGTCGATAGCGTCATGCCAGTAGGGGGCCCACTCGCCGCCCAGGATGGCGTACTGCCCCTCGTAGGCCAGGGCCTCGGAGCGGATCGCCGACACGTCGTACCAGTCCGGGTCGGGCCAGGGATAAGCCTCCAGGTCCGCCAGCTTCGCGGCGGCCAGCGGGTGCGCGGTGGGCTGGCCGTAGCCCAGGCCCGTCCGCTCGATGCCGAAGGGGGTTCGGTAGGTCGCGCCGTGGTGCAGCCCAGCCAGGGGGTCAAAGGAGTCGGGCCCGACATACCCGGAAAACACCCGCCGGAAATCGTCACGCAGGCGCAGGCGCAGGCCCTCGTCGTCCAGCCCGAGGGCTGTTTTGGCTTTAGCCCAGAACTCCGCGGAAGCGCCGCACCAGCAGGGCACCCGGTCCGGCTCCCGGTGGGCGAAGGCGGTCAATACCCGCTCGCGCGAAGTCACGCCTCTTCTCCCCTCTGCGTCGAGCGGCGCACCACCAGGCTGCAGGGCACTTTCACGTTTCGTCGCGGCGGCTGGCGTCCCTCGATGAGATCCATCAGCATCGAGCAGGCTTCACGGGCCAGCTCGTCGGTGGGTTGGCGAACCGAGGTCAGGGGCACGCGCAAATATTTGGAATAGCGTTCGTCCCCGTAGCCGGCCACCAGGATGTCCTCCGGTACGCGCAGGCCGTTCTCCCACAGCGCCTCCATGGCCCCCAGAGCCACCTCGTCGTTCACCCCCATGACCGCCTCCACGCCTCGCAGCAACCCTTCCTCCGCCAGGCGCCTCGTCACCGTGTAGCCGTCTTCACGGAAGTAGCCGCACTCCCGGATCAGCACCTCCTCGACGGGCAAACCGCCCGCCAGCAACGCCCCGCGATAGCCCTCCAGGCGCTCCAGGCTCACGCAGGTGCTGGTGTTGCCGCAGATGAAAAGGATACGCCGCACCCCCTGCGCCAGCAGGTGCTCCACGAGAGCGCGGCTGCCGCTCACGTCGTCGTTGGTCACCGTGTGGAAACTCTTGCCCCGGAAGTACCGGTCCAGCAGGATCAAGGGGATGCGGATGCTCTCCAACAGCTCCAGGTTCATTTGGCCCATGGCCGGGGCCACGATGATCCCGTTGACTCTTCTGGAGAGGATCATCCGGATGGCTTTGCTCTCCGGCTGCGCTTCCTCGTAGCTGTGGGCCAACAGCAGGTCATAGCCGCGTGCGTCCAGCTCCCGGCTCAGGTGGTAGGTGATCTCGTTGAAGAACACCTGCAGCACGTCCGGCACCAGCAGGCCGATGACCCGGCTGTCCTTTTTCACCAGGTGGCGCGCCAGGTAGTTGGGGTGGTAGTTCAGCTCCTTGGCCAGCGAGAGGATCTTCTCGCGCGTCTTGGGGCTGATCCGGATGCCTTCCCGGTCCTTGCCGTTCAGGACCCGGGAAACGGTGGCTACGCTTTTATTGACCTTTCTGGCGATGTCCTCCAGCGTGGCGTACCCCATATTCAGCGCCGCGGCTCCTCAAACCGGCATGGGCAGGTCATACGGCCCGAGTTCCAGCGGGTAGCGGCCGTACTCCCGCACCAGCCTGACTACCGTATCGTAGGCGTGCGCGGAGACGTTGCTGGGCACGGAGTGGTCGGACTGGAAGATGAACCCCCCTCCCTTGGCCGCGTTCAGCTTGGTCAGCACCGCCCGCTTCAGCTCCTCGTCGCTGCCCGTGGCCCAGACCTGCACGTCCATATTACCGCAGAAGGCGATGCGGTGGCCGTATCGGCGGCGCAGTGCCACCGCATCCATGCCCGCCTTGTACTCCAGTGGGTTGTAGGCGTCGACCCCGATCTCTATGAAATCTTCAAATATGCGGTTTACATTGCCGCAACCGTGGTAGATGACCGGAAGTCCCGCCCCGTGGCAGACCTCCACCATGGCCTGGACCCCGGGCTTGAGGTGCCGGCGCCAGAACTCCGGGGAGAACAGCAGGTCCTTACGGTAGGCCACATCCCCCCAGATGACCATCCCGTCCAGCAGGCCGCCCGCCGCCTTGATCTGGGCCTTGGCCAGTTCCAGGTTGAACGCGTTCACCCGCTCGATGAACCGGCCCAGCTCCTCGGGGTACAGTCCGATCCACAGCATCACGTTCTCCGAGCCGATGATGCGCCACAGCTCCTCGTGCCCCTCGCACACCGAGCCATACACGGGAAAATCGGGATGCAGGGACTTCACGGTTTGGATCCAGGGCGGAAGGTCGCGGGCGAAGCCGTCACCGACCCCGCCGATCATGTTGTCCCCCCCCTTGAAAAACCGGCGCTCGTCCCAGGGGTCGTCGAAGCGGAAGGCCGCCATCTTCTCGAGCGTGTCGGTTCCGAAGGCGATGAACGCCGGCATGGGGTCTGCGAAAATCTTCCGGACCACGGAGCCGAAACCGGTGCGCACTACGACCTGCTCCTCGTTCTGCTCGAGCACCTCGAAGGAGCGCACCTGGGGATCCATATTGGGAACGGTGACGATCCAGTCCAGGTCATAGTAGGAGTAGATGTCCGTGCCGGCCGGCAGCCCCATCTCCCGCCGCCAGCGTTCGAGGAAGCTGCCCCAGAAAAAGTCGCTGATGGGGACCCTGTCGGGCTCCTGGTGCCGCAGCGCCTTGTTCATGCGCTCCAGCTTTGCCCGGCATTTCGCCGTCCGTTCCAAGCACCCCTCCTCTGGAATCGAGCAAACCTTCTACGTTAAACGCTTAACTTCTGGGTATATTATCCCATGTTGAGCGTTTGTCAAGAAAAATCAATCAATGTGAAAGACCTCTTCCATGGTGCACCACCACTCCCCTGCGGCCCGGGTAGCAAGCGGTTCCTGCATGGGCTCCATGATCGCCCACCACTCCTGGGTCTTCGGGTCCGCCGCCATCCTGGCCATGTCGGCCTTGAAGTCGCGGCCCACGTATTCGAAATAGGCAAACAGGGT
>CAZMWZ010000128.1:6054-8952 GCA_964570045.1 uncultured Spirochaetaceae bacterium | reverse complement strand
CGCGGGTACTGGGTCTCGATCCTGCGCCCGATCATCTTCTCGATGATCTGGTCCAGGGTGATCTCGGCCACCTGGAAGGTGCCGGCGTTCCTGCCGTCCCGCAGGATCGTCACCCGGTCCCCGAGCTGGTGCACCTCGGCGTAGCGGTGGGAGATGTAGATGAAACCGACATTGTGGCTTTTCTTCAGTTCGTTGATGACCGCGAACAGGTCCTGGCGCGAGCGGTCCTCCAGCACGTCGGTGGGCTCATCCAGCACGAGCACCTGGGCCTCCTTGACCAGGGCCCGGGCGATCTCCACCAGCTTCTGCTGGGTCACACTCAAGGCGCCGACGACGGCTCTGGGATCCAGGTCCATGTGGAACTTTTCCAGGTACTGTGCTGCCCGGTCGTAGAGCTCACGACGGCGCACGAAGCCCAGACGGCGCGGCTCCATGCCCAGGAACATGTTGCGGGCGATGTCCAGCTGCGGCACCAGGGACAGCTCCTGGTAGATGAAGCGCAGCCCCAGCTCCAGCGGGTCCACCGGGCTGCGGATGGCCACCGGCCGGCCTTGCACGAGGATCTGACCCTCGTCCATGGAGTAGGCCCCGCTCAGGACCTTGATCAGGGTGCTCTTGCCCGCCCCGTTCTCCCCGAGGAGCATGTGCACTTCGCCGGGGGCCAGGTCGAAGTCCACGTGGTCCAGGGCCAGGACGCCGGGGAAGCGCTTGACGATTCCCTTCATTTCGACCAGGCGGACCGGCGAATCGGCGGACGGCATCACTCGCGTGCTCCTGGCCCCTTTATACGCCATCCGGAGGGCCAAGTCAAGCCGCTTGCGGAGTTTTTCGTATAACGTTATACTGCGTTTCATGGCCGCCCGCCCCACCTTGAAGGACGTTGCCGCGCGCGCCGGAGTCTCCGCCGGCATGGCCGGCCGGGTCCTGGGCAACTACGGCTACTACAGCGACTCGACCCGCCGCAAGGTCCTGGCGGCGGCCAAAACCGTGCACTACACCCCCAACACCGTCGCCCGCTCCCTGCGCACCCGGCTCACCAAGACCGTCGGCGTGCTCATCTCCGACATCACCACCTTCTTCTGGACCACTATGGTACGCGGGATCCAGGACCGCGCCGCCAAGGACGGCTTCAGCGTTATCCTGTGCAACAGCGACGAGGAATCCAGGAACGAGAAGGCCTACCTGGCCAACCTGGTGGAGCGCAGCGTCGACGGCCTCGTGATCTCCCCCACGACCGGGAACCACTCCTACCTGCGCCGGTTGGCCGGAAGCCGCCTTCCCCTGGTGCTGGTGGACCGGCATATCCGCGGCCTGGCGGTTCCCGCCATCCGGGTCGACAACCGGCAGGGGGCCTACGAGGCGGTGCGGCACTTGATCGGCCTGGGCCACGAGCGGATCGCCATCGTGAAGGGGATCGACGGGGTGGAGACCAGCGACGAACGGTACGCCGGCTATGCGCAGGCCCTGGCTGAAAGCCGGGTTCCGGTCCGCGCCTCGCTGGTCAAGGAGGGAAGGTTTCTGAAAGACCTGGCCTTCCAGGCCACGCAGGAGCTGCTGGCGATGAAGAACGGCCCGACCGCCATCTTCGTCTGCAACGAGCCCATGGTCACCGGCTGCATGCTGGCCCTCAAGGAGAGCGGGGTGCGCATCCCGCAGGACGTCGCGGTGATCGGCTTCGACGACCCCGTGTGGGCCTCCTACGCCGATCCTCCCCTGACCACGGTGAGCCAGCCCAGCTACACCATGGGGATCCTGGCCTTCGACTACCTCGCGGCCCAGATCGGCGCCCCGGCCAACAGCCGACGCTTCGTGGAGGACATAGTCTTGAAACCCACCCTGGTGATCCGCAAGTCCTGCGGCGCGAACACCTGACTCTGGCCGATGCAAGGAGAGTTTATGACCAAGAACGACCTGATCGTGATCGGCGGCGCCGGCGGTTTCATCGCCGGGGCGCTCGCCAGGTATTTCCACGAGCGCGGCTTCACCCGCATCCGCGCCGTGGACAAGAAACCCCTGCCGCAGTGGTACCAGCGCGTGCCGGGCGTGGAGAGCCTGTGCCTGGACTTAAGCGAGGAGGCCAACTGCCGGCGGGTCTGCGAGGGCGCTGCGGAGGTGTACAACCTGGCCGCGGACATGGGCGGCATGGGCTTCATCGAACACAACCGAGTGGAATGCCTGCGCAGCATCCTGATCAACACCCACATGGTGGAAGCGGCCTACAGGGCCGGCGCGGAGCGCTACTTCTTCTCCTCGTCAGCCTGCGCCTACAACACCGAGCTGCAGAAGGACCCGAACCTCCGCGCCCTGAAGGAAAGCGACGCCTACCCGGCCATGGCCGAGCGGGGCTACGGCTGGGAAAAGCTCATGTCGGAGATGTTCTGCCAGGAGTACTGGGCCGAGCGTGCTCTTCCGACCTTCATGGTCCGCTTTCACAACGTCTACGGCCCGCACGGCACCTGGGACGGCGGCCGGGAGAAGGCGCCCGCGGCGATCTGCCGCAAGGTGATCGAGGCCAGCGACACCGGCAGCGGGACTATCGAGATCTGGGGCGACGGGAAGCAGACCCGCAGCTTCATGTACATCGATGACTGCCTGGCGGGCATCGACCGGATCATGCACTGCGACCCGCTTGTCGCCACGCCTATCAACCTGGGCTCCAGCGAGCTGGTCTCGATCAACCGGCTGGCGGAGCTGGTCGAAGCGGTGGCGGGCGTCAAGCTCGAACGCCGGTACCAGCTGGACGCGCCGCGCGGGGTGGCCGGACGCAACAGCGACAACACCTTCATCAAGAAGGTGCTGGGCTGGGAGCCGGGCTTCCCGCTGGCCCAGGGGATCGAGCGCACCTACCGCTGGATCGAGCAGCAGTACCGCGACCGCAAAGCCGGCGGCGGCAGCCCG
>CAZMWZ010000128.1:2399-5954 GCA_964570045.1 uncultured Spirochaetaceae bacterium | reverse complement strand
CCGTGAGCTGACCATGCCGGTAGATTCTATCGGCGAGCTCATCGGCGCCATCCCCTACCGTATGGCGTTCGCCGGCGGCTGGATCGACCAGCCGTTCGTTTCCCGCCTGGATCCCGACCCGCCGGGCTCCATGGTGGTGGTGGGCCTGAAGCCCTCTTTCCGCTGCCTGGATCGGGCCGGGATGGCCACCAGCACCCGCAGCGTGGCGCTGCGGCTGTGGAACGGGACCTTGCCCGACCGGGACCCCGCCGCTCTGGTGCGGGAGCTGTACGCCGAGGAGAACCGGGGTCGCAGCGCTCCCTCCGGCTCCCAGGACATGATCGGCCTGGTGTTCCCGGGCGTCTGCCGCCTGGACTACGACTACCGGCACGAAGGCGGGATCTTCCCGGCCCATATCGAGCAGAACACCGACCCCGCGGTGGCCGCCTGGCTGGAGCGGGTGGTGCACCTGCTGCCCGTGGCCCAGCGGCCGGAAGGCTACAACCCCCTGGAAATCAAGAACCTGGACCCGGCCTGGATCCGGCGTCTGGGGTCAAGCGGGCGGGACTGCTTCGAGGCGATCGTAGGCCGCGACTTGAGCAGCTTTGGCGCGTCGCTGAACAACAGCATGGCCTGCTGGGAGGCGATCCTGCCCTGCACGGTGCGCCACCCCGCGCTCACCGTCGATCTGCAGGCCGTAATGCGCTATTATCAGAGCCGCTACCCGGGCGCGATGTACTCCGGCTGCGGCGGGGGATACCTGTTCGTGGCTTCCGGCGAGCCGGTGCCGGGGGCCTTCCGCGTGAAGGTGCGTTTCGAGTGACGAACGCGGTTGCGGTCTCGGGGGCCTTCGACGACCTGCGCTCTGCCCAGGTGCGTTTCTTGCAGGAAGCCGCCCGGCTGGGCCCCGTTCAGGTGCTGCTCTGGTCCGACGAGCAGGTCCAGGCGCACGCAGGCCGGCCGCCGAAGTTCCCCGCGGGGGAGCGCCGCTACCTGCTGGAGGCGCTGCGCTATGTGGACCGCGTTACGGTCCCGGCGGCTGGCTTCGACCCCGACACTCTGCCGGACGCGGAGCGGCCGGCCGCGGGCTGGTGGGCGGTAGGCGAGGCCGAGGATTCTCCGGGCAAGCGCGCCTTCGCGGCGGCCCACGGCCTCGAATACCGGGTGGTCCGCAGCGGGGAGCTGCGAGGGTTCCCCGCAGGCCCTCCGGAGACAGTCGGCCCACTGTCCGGCGGTCCGCAGAGGAAGGTGATCTTGACCGGGTGCTTCGACTGGTTCCACTCTGGGCACGTTCGCTTCTTCGAGGAAGCCTCCGCCTTTGGGGATTTGTACGTCGTGGTCGGGCATGACGCGAACGTGCGCCTGCTCAAGGGCCTGGGCCATCCCCTTTTCCCCCAGGAGGAGCGGCGCTACCTGGTGCAGGCGGTGCGCCACGTGCGGCAGGCCCTGGTCTCCAGCGGCGCCGGCTGGCTGGATGCCGAGCCGGAAATCCAGGCCCTGCGGCCGGAGATCTACATAGTCAATGAGGACGGCGACAAGCCGGAGAAGCGCGCGTACTGCGAAGCCAATGGCATCGAGTACGTAGTGCTGAAGCGCAAACCCAAGGAAGGCCTGCCCTGCCGGCAGAGCACAGACTTGAGGGGTTATTAAGGAGGGCGTCATGCAGCACGCGGTGATCCTGGCGGGAGGGTCGGGGACCCGCCTGTGGCCCCTGAGCCGCCGGGAACGACCCAAGCAGCTCCTGCCGATCGCGGGCGGCCGGAGCCTGCTGGAGCGGGCCTGGCGGCACCTGGACGGCCTGGTCGACGAGTCCCGGCGCTTCGTGTGCGCCGGCGAGGAGCACCGCACGTCCATCTCGCGGACGCTGAGCCTCCCGTCCCGGCAGTTCATCGGTGAGCCCTGCGGCCGGGACACCTTGAACGCCCTGGCCTTGAGCGCCGCCGTCATCGGCCTCGCGGACCCGCAGGCGGTCATCGCAGTATTCACCGCGGACCACCTGATCGAACCGCAGGAACGCCTGGCCGCGGCCGTGCAGGAAGGCTTTGAGCTGGTGGCGGCGCGCCCCCGCACCCTGCTCGCCTTCGGCGTATCCCCTACCCACCCGGCGACCGGCTACGGGTACCTGGAGCTCGGCGAGCCAATCGAGGGGAAGGCGCGCACCGTAACGCGCTTCCGCGAGAAGCCGGACCTTTCGGCTGCGGAGAGCTTCCTGGCCGCCGGCCCCGGCCGCTTCCTGTGGAACAGCGGCCTGTTCCTGTGGAAGGCCTCCACCTTTCTGGACTGCGTCCAGCGCTACGAGCCGGAGACCTTCCGCGGCGTCGAGGTCATCCGCGCGGCCTGGGCAACGAAGCGCAGGCGGCAGGTCCTGGGATCGGTATACCCTTCTTTGCGAAAGATCAGCGTGGACTATGCGGTGATGGAGCCGGCCTCGCGCGAAGCCTTCGTGCAGGTCGCCGCCCTTCCCCTGGATCTCCAGTGGCTGGATATCGGCTCCTGGGTTTCCTACCTCCAGGTCTCACCCCGCGACCCGCAAGGCAACGCGATAGAGGCAGGGCGGTGCCTGCTGGAGGCGTGCCGCGGTTCGCTGGTCGTCTGTGAAGACCCCCGGCACCTGGTGGCCCTGGTCGGCTGCGAGGACCTGATCGTCGTGCACACGCCTCTGGCCACCCTGGTCTGCCGCAAGGACCAGGCCGAGCGCGTCAAGCAGCTCGCGGCCCAGGCCGCGGAGCGTTTCGGCGCGGACTACGCCTGAGCCGCGCGGGTCCTGGTCACCGGCGGGGGCTCGCGCCCGTTCAACGGGCGTACTCTTGGGCCACCTCCACGGCGATGCGCGCCCACTCCCACAGCGCTTGAGGCCGGTAGCGCACGGTGGAGATGTCCTTCATGATGATTTCCACGTGGCAGCCGCCGCGGGTCTTGTCCAGGACGCGCACCAGGTCGGCCCGGGCGCGCTGCGGGCGCCAGCTCTCCTCGGCGAACACCGCGGGGCTGGGCTTGAAGCTGAACACGTAATCCCCGCCGATCTCGCGCACGGCCCGGTCGAAGTCGTTCCACGGGCTCATCGAGATCTTCCGTAGGTTGGGAATCCTGCGCAGCAGCTGGATCTTGTTGGACAGCGGCTCGCAGCAGCCGTAATAGGTGAGCCCCCAGCGTTCCAGCCAGCGCAGGTCGTGACGGAGGGCGAACTCCCAGTGCATGTCCGGGGACACGTCCGAGAAGATCTGGGCGTTGGAGCACCCCCACATGTTGCGCGGGAGGACGTAGGCGGGGTCGAACGGCCTGCCGGGCAGCGCGGAGGTGTAACCGTAGCCTCCCGAGCCGATGCGCGTGTTGTTGCAGTCCAGCGACAACAGGTTCTGCGCCTCGAACTGGTCCAGCTCCACCATCCAGGCGTCGGTCATCCGCTCCACCGCCGCGTTCACCAGGTCCGGGCGCTCGATCAGGTCCAGCATCGCCTCCTGGAGGCCCCACCAGCGGATCAGGTAGTCCCAGGGCGTGAACCAGATGTGCGTCTGTCCGACCTGGCGCACGGGCAGGATGTCCCGGAACAGCTCCTGCATGGCGGCGAAGGTGACC
>CAZMWZ010000128.1:0-2299 GCA_964570045.1 uncultured Spirochaetaceae bacterium | reverse complement strand
GAGGCGCGTCTCCAGCTCGCGAGCCCAGGGGTGCACCGTGCGCAGGGTGAGCTCCTCATCCACGTTCATCTCGTGCCAGGGGATCTCGTTGATCCAGACCAGGGGTCGCACCGCTTCCAGGTCGTTGAGCCTGCGCCACAGCTCGGCCTTCTCCCGGTGCACGGGCAGGGCCGCGATCGCGGCCAGCTCCCCGGCCAGCGAACGCAAGCTGTCCTTATCGGCGGCCTGGAGGCGGATCTCGCGGATCCTTTGAGGTGGAGAGTAGCTTCCGGGGTCGTGCAGCATGGCGCCTATTGTATCAGAACCGGTGGTGCATCCGTCAATCGTCCCCTATAATGCCGTATGAGCCGGGCAGCGGTTCCTGGACCCACCCTGCGGCAAACCCTGGACTACTCACCGGTTGAGCTGGCCTTCGGGACCAGCGGCCTGCGGGGGCTGGTGGCCGACTTGAGCCAGCTGGAGGCCTACCTCAACACCCGCGGCTTCCTGGCGTACCTGCTGCGTCGCCGGCTCGTCCGCAAGGGCGATCCCGTGTACTGCGCCGGGGACCTGCGCCCCAGCACCGACCGCATCGTGCTGGAGCAGGGCGGCCGGGGGGAGATCCTGCAGGCGGTGATCCGCGCCGTGGAGGACTCGGGACTGCGCGCGAATTACCTGAGCAAGATTCCTTCCCCTGCGCTGATGTACTTCGCCGGCCGGCGCCGGGCGGCCAGCGTCATGGTCACCGGCAGCCACATCCCCTTCGAGCGCAACGGCATCAAGTACAACACGCCCTGCGGGGAGGTTCTGAAAGCCGAGGAGGCGCCCATCCTGGCCGCCGTGGCGGCCGCGCGCGCCGCCGAGTACTCCTGTCCCGCCGGGGAAAGCCTGTTCGACGCACGGGGCATGCTCAAGCCGGAACTGCGGCAGCCTCTCCCGCCGGTGTCGGCGGATGGACGGGAAGAATACCTCCGCCGCTACCTGGACGCCTTCCCGTCCGGCATCCTGGCCGGCGCCAGGGTGCTGGTGTGGCAGCACTCGGCCGTCGGGCGCGACCTGCTGGTGGAGGCGCTGCGGGCGCTGGGGGCGGAGGTCGTCCCGGCCGGCAGGAGTGAAACCTTCATCCCGATCGACACCGAGGCCGTGGACGAAAGCCTGCTGCAGGCGGTGCAGGCGCTGCTGGACTTGGCAGTAGCCAGCGGGGGGGTCGCCTTCGACGCCGTGGTCTCCACGGACGGCGACGGGGACCGCCCCCTGCTCCTCGCGGTCGAAGGCGGCCGGGTGCGTTTCCTTCCCGGTGACCTGCTGGGCCTCCTCACCGCCGATTTCCTGGGCGCGCGAGCCGTGACGGTGCCGGTGAACGCCAGCGACGCGGTAGACCAGTTCTTCGGCGAGCGGGGGGTGACGCCCCGGCATACGCGCATCGGCTCGCCCTACGTGATCGCCGCCCTGCGCGAGGTGGGCTGGGAGGGCAACGGCGGGTTCCTCACGGCGGTGCCCCTGCGCGTACCGGGCGGGGGGGTGCTCGAGCCGCTGGCGACTCGCGACGCCCTGCTGCCCATCCTGTGCGTCCTGGCCGCTTCCCGCCGCCCAGGCCTCAGCCTGGGCGCGCTGCTGGACCGGCTGCCGCTCCGGTTCGGAAAGTCCGCGCTGCTCCGCCCGTTCCCTCGCGAGCGCTTCCAGCGCATCACCGCCGCCTTCGCCCCACCCAGGGTGGGCATCCTCGAAGCCCGTTTCATAGATCAACAGGTCGCTGTGGTCACGGGAAGGGGGACTGCCCGGGTCTTGCGCAGGGGCACCCTGGTCGAGGGGCTGCTGCACATCCGCCGGTTCCTGGAAGAGGCCTTCACGCTCCTTGAGAATTTCCCGGAAGGGTTCGCGCCCGTCGCCTGGGTCAACTGGCTGGACGGTTTGCGGGTCGGTTTCGAGGACGGGCGGATCGCTCACCTCCGCGCCTCCGGCAACGCGCCGGAGCTGCGCGTGTACGCCGTGGCCGGAAGCCAGGAGGCTGCGGACCGGGTCGTGGAGAGCGTGCTGCACGGGGGCCTGCTCACCCGGCTGGTAGGGCTGGCGGAAGAGCACCGGGCCGTCGCGGCCTTCGCGGCTGCTCCTTACCCGCTCCTTTTATCGGGGGCGGTGCAGCACTACGCCTGGGGTGGGACCCGCTTCATCCCCGGCTTGCTCGGCGAGCCCAACGACGAGAACCAGCCCTGGGCCGAGCTGTGGTTCGGGGTCCACCCCCGGGCGCCGGCGGCGGTGCGGCTGGAGGAGGGCTCGGGCGGGTGGCTCGCGCTGGACCGGCTGATCCGCGCGGCTCCCG
>CAZMWZ010000127.1:3910-8993 GCA_964570045.1 uncultured Spirochaetaceae bacterium | reverse complement strand
AGGCCCAGCTCGGCGTACTTCTCGTCCATGATCAGCGGCGGGGACATGCGCAGGATGTGGCCGGCGGGGATCCAGGCCAGGCCCTTGCGGAAGGCCTTCTGGTAGACCAGCTTGCCCGCCTCCTCGAAGGGCTCCTTGGTGGCCTTGTCCTTCACGAGCTCGATGCCCAGCAGGAAGCCCTTGCCCTTCACATCACCGATGATGGGGTGAGCCGCCTTCATGGCCTCCAGGCGCTTCGCGAAGAACCTGCCGACGCTGCGCACGTTCTCGAGCAGGTCCTCCTCCTCGATCACTTCCAGCGAGGCTAAAGCCGCGGCGCAGGCCATGGGGTTGCCCCCGTAGCTGGAGGAGGCGGAGATCTTCTCCAGGGCGCCGGCGTTCTGCTCCTTGACGACCATGGCGGTGACCGGGAAACCGTTGCCGAAGGACTTGCCGAAGGTGACGATGTCCGGCAGCACGTTCCAGTGGCTCATGCACAGCCACTCCCCCGTGCGGCCCATGCCGGTGAGCACCTCGTCCGCATATAATAGAATCCCCTTCTTATCGCAAAAGGCACGCAGTTTGGGGAAGAAGTCCTCGGGCGGGAAGATCGAGCCTCCCCAGCCCTGCGCCGGCTCCAGCACGAAGGCGGCCACGTTGCCTGCCGTGCCCTCCTGGATAAAGGTGTCGTAGAAGCGGAGGTAGGCGTCGGTGTCGATCGTGCCGTCGGGTTTGGCGAAGGTCGGGCGGTAGGGGTCCGGGCGCGGCACCAGGTAGAAGCCCGGCGCCCGGGTGGGGCCGTAGCTCAACACGTCGCCGCGCGACATCTGCGCGCAGCTCACCGCGGCCATGCTCTTGCCGTGGAAATCTCGGAAGCAGGAGAGGAACTCGTGCTTGTTGGTGATGGCCCGCGCCGCGCGGATCGCGGCTTCCACCGCGGCGGTGCCGTCGGAGTAGAACTGGATGGCGTTGAGCTTGCCCGGCAGGACGGCGGCCATCTTCTGCAGCAGCGCGTCCTTCACCGGGGTGGTGAAGTCGTGACAGTTCATCAGCTTCTTCGCCCAGTGGGCCACCGCCTCGGAGATTTTGGGGTGGGAGTGCCCCAGGGAAGTCACGTAGATCCCGGAGGAGAAGTCCAGGTACTTGTTGCCGTCCACGTCCGTGAGGCTGATGCCGTGGCCTTCCTCGAAGCACACGGGGAACAGCTTCACCTGGCTGGACAGCCCGTGGAAGTAGCGGCACGCGCTGGCGTGCATCGTCTTGGACTTGGGCCCCGGCGGCTCCACCACGATTCGGGGGATGTCGCGGGCGCTTGTTTTCCACCAATCCTTGGCCATGTTGCTCTCCTTTTCTTTTCTAAGCTAACGCGTGATGATTTCGATTCCCCGGCTGCGGTAGCGTTCGCGCACCGCTCGCGGAAGCCGCTCGTCGGTGACCAGCACGTGGAACAGCGACAGCGGGGCGAAGCGCACGTAAGAGTCGTGCTCGATCTTGGAAGAGTCGCACAGCAGGAACACGCGCTCTGCGTTCTCCGCCATCCGCCGGGTCACCCCCGCCTCCTGCTCATCGTAGGAGCTCAGGCCGTTTTTCAGGGACAGGCCGTCGGCCCCGATGAACGCCTTGTCCGCGTGGTACTCCCCGAGCGCGCGCTCCGCGGCGGCCCCGTACACCGCCTGCCGCTCCCCCACCACCTCCCCGCCGATCAGGCTGACCCGGATATGGGGCTGATGGAGAAGCTCCGCCACCACCGGCAGGGAGGTGGTGATGACCCGCAGGCCCTTGCGCCCCTGCAGGTGGCGGCACAGGCCGAAGGGCGTGGTGCCGCAGTCGACGAACAGGATGTCCCCATCCTCCACGAAGCGGGCGGCGGCCCGGCCAATGGCCTGCTTCTGGTCATCGGCTTGCTGCAGGCGCCGGGCGAAGCTGAACAGGCTCTGGATGGCCTCCCCCTTCATCGCCCCGCCGTGCGTGCGGATCAGGTAGCCCTGGTCCTCCAGCACGGTCAGGTCGCGCCGGACGGTCATGTGCGACACCGCCAGGCGCTCCACCAGGTCGCTCACGCGCAGGAACTCCTGCCTGTCCAGCGCCTCCAGGATGTACTTGAGGCGTTTAAGTTGCGCCACCGCTTTCCTTTAGTTCTTGTTAAAATCGACCATAATCAAACAGGCCACTTCAGTCAAGGGTTTTCGCCGCAACCTGAGGCCGAAAGTCCCGCTCAGATAAGCTGGGGCGTTCCGGGCGTTTCCGGGCGGACGGATTGATCGACCCGCTAGTCGATGCTACCATTAAGCCATGCCCCGGCGAGTTGAGGATTGGCTGCGACAAGCCGAGAAGGATCTGAAGCACGCCCGCAACTCGATCGCCAGCCAGGATTTCGAGTGGGCCTGCTTCGCCGCCCAGCAGGCGGCGGAAAAGGCTCTCAAAGCCCTTTATCAGCAGTTGGGCGGCGAGTTCATCGGGCATTCCCTGCTCAAGATGATGCGGGAACTTCCGGCGGACTCCCGCCCCGCCGAGCCCCTCCAGGCGCGGGCCGCCGCTTTGGACAAGCTCTATATCCCGACGCGCTATCCCAACGGTTTCGACTCGGGGGCGCCTTCCGACTACTTCGACACGGCGGATGCCGGGAAAGCGGTGGACGATGCCCAGGCTGTCATCGAGTTCGTCAGGCGCAAGATTCCTGAATAAGGACCGGGTCGTACGGGAGCTTCAAGCTCTGGCCCTTCACGCCCGGCAGGCCGAATCGGAAATCCAGAGCGTCGTGCTCTTCGGTTCCATCGCAAAAAACAACTATACCCCACGAAGCGACGCCGATCTGCTAATCGTTCTGAAGCACAGTCCCGAGCGTTTCCTCGACAGGATTCCCCGTTTCCTGCGGCTTTTCCTGGACGCCTCCGTACCTGTGGAAGTCTTCCCGTATACCGTACAGGAGTGCAAAACAGTTCCCCTGGCCAGGCGGGCCCTTCGGGAAGGGCAACTGCTGTAAACAGGCTTTTTCAGCCGTTCTCCGCCAGCTCCAGGTAGATCTCGGCGAAACGTCGCTGGTTTTGGCTGAAGATCTCCACCAGGAAGGGGTCGAAGTGGGAGCCCGCGCCCGTAACGATCCCGGCGGCGGCCTGTTCGTGGCTGAAAGGCTCCTTGTAGGGGCGGCGCATGCGCAGGGCGTCGTACACGTCGGCCACGGCCACGATCCGGGCGGCGAGAGGTATCTGGTCGCCGCTCAAGCCGTGCGGGTAGCCGCTGCCGTCCCAGCGCTCGTGGTGGCGCAGGGCGATGTCCCTAGCCATGGGGTCGGGGTAGGAAGCCAGGATGTAGGCCCCGTTGATGGTGTGTTCCTTCATCACCTCCCGCTGCCACGCCTCCAGGGGGCCCCCTTTGTTGAGGATGTCGTCGGGCGTGCCGATCTTTCCCACGTCGTGCATAGCGGCCAGGAAGGCGATGTTCTCGACGAACTCCACGTCGACCTGCGGGCAGGCCGGGGAGCCGGCCAACCTCTCGGCCAGCAGGCAGCTGTAACGGTTGACCCGCTCGATGTGGTAGCCCGTGTCGTTGTCCTTCAGGCGTGCCGCCTCCAGGAGGCTTGAGTAGGTGCCCCGCAGCATCCTGCGGTATTCCTCGGAAATGTCATGGAAGTGGGCTTGGAAGCCGGCCGGGGCCCCTTCGGGGAATGCCGGCTCCCCGGCCGGCGCCTGCAGGGGTGGAGAGGTCTCACTGCCGAAAAGCGGAACGATGAGCACGGTGCTGATCACCGGCAGCCGGCCGGCCACCTTGATTTCCAGCCTGGCATACCAGCTCAGGCCCCCGGGGGGCAGCCGCAGGAGGCGAAGCAGCTCCCCGCGGCGCTCCTCCGTCAGGCTCCCGCCCAGTTGGGCCAGCAGGGATCGGCCTTCCAGACCCGCCCCGGCCCCGAAGCTGCTGCGGTAGGCCTCGTTCACCCAGCGGATGCGCAGCGACAGGTCCAGGAGCATGGCGGGGGCCTTGCTCAGGCGCAGGGCCCGCCGCACGTTCTGCACGCAGGCCTGAGCCCAGAACGAGTCGGCGGCCAGATCCTGTTCCGGCGGAAGCTCTTCCAGCTCCACCGCCTCGTCGGGTGTCGGCATCCGCGGTCCCCAGCCTAGGTCTTCACGTCCAGGATGGGCTTGATCCCGAGCAATACGCAAAGGTCCTTCAGCTCCTCCACGCAGTCGCCGGGCACTGCGGCGAAGTGCTGGGACTGCACGTGGTCCAGGACCCGGCGTACCGGCACGTCGGTGTAGAACTTCACGCTCGGCCAGGAGGGCAGCGGCACGCCCATTTCCACCCACTGCGGGGGCTTGCGCCCCTCGCCGGTCACGATGTGCAGCCGGTAGCCTTCGGAGTCCTCGGCCAGGCAGGCCAAGGTCATGCGCCCGAGCTTCAGGCGGGAGCAGTGGGCGATCCCGCCTAGCAGCACGGTGGAGACGTCTTTGATCTGCGGCTTGCCGTCGATGAAGGCATCAGGGATGTAACCGTCCTCGCCCAGCAGGATCCACTCGGGGTGGTGGTCGTAGTGCTCCAGGAACATCGGCTCCCGGCCGGTAAGCCACTTGAGCATCAGCTCGGCCACCAGGTTGCCCACGTCGTTCTCGTCCACGTAGGGGATGCCGGCGGAGGCCAGCAGGGCGGAGGGCACCGCGTGGGTCAGGCCCAGCTCGGCATCGACCCCGTCCACGCACTTGTAGGAGAAGCCGCTGAAGTTCTTCTCCTTGCAAAGCTGGAGCGTGGCCAGGTACATGCGGAACACCCGCTCCAGCACCTCCTGCTTCGGCTTGCCCAGCGGGTACTCCCAGTTGCGGGTGACGCGCTGAATTTCCTTATCAACCTCCCCGGCGTCCAGGACCTCCATGCGGCGCAGGAGCTGGAGCATGTCCAGGCTCTCCACCTCCAGGCCGATACGGTCGCGCAGTTTCACCGCGGAAAAATCCGTGGTATACAGCCCCATGTCGTTGAAGCCGATCATGCCGACCCTTGCCCCTCTCAGCCGCCGGGCCGTCTGAGCGGCGCGCCCGAACTTCACGATCCCCTCCACGTCGATGGGCGTGTCCGGGGCGTTGAACAGGTGCTTGAAGCGGAAGCCCCAGCGCTCCAG
>CAZMWZ010000127.1:0-3810 GCA_964570045.1 uncultured Spirochaetaceae bacterium | reverse complement strand
GTGACCCCCTCCTCAAGCAGTGTATTTTCGGAACACCGGCTTCAGCGCCTGGTACAGCTCCCGGTACAGCTCGAACTGCCTGGCGTAAACCGCCGCGTTGCTGGGCTGCGGCTCGAAGCGCCGGCCCAGGCGCACCATGGCGCGGGCGGCCTGGCCCGCGTCGGCGAAGTCCCCCACGGCCACCGCGGCGAGCAGCGCGCAGCCCAGGGTGGTGGTTTCCTCTTCCTCCATGCGCACCATGGGCAGACCGCAGATGTCGGCCTTGATCTGCAGCCACAGGTCCGAGCGCGCCGCCCCGCCCATGCAGCGCACCTCATGGATCGGAATCCCCGCCGCCTGGATCAGGCCCAGGATGCGCCGCAGCATGAAGCCCACCGCTTCCTGGATCGCCCTCGCGAAGTGCCCCTTGGTGTGCCGGAGCGTCACCCCGTACCACACCCCCTTGGCGTACATGTCGGCCTCCGGCATGTAGGCCCCGGCGAAGAACGGCAGCAGCACCAGCCCGTCGCAGCCGGCCGGCACCCCGGCGGCCAGCGCGTTGAGGCCTTCGTACGCCTTCTCCGCGTCCCCTGCCTGCCGGATCTCCTCCAGGCCGAAGCGGTCGCGGAACCACTTGTAGATAATCGCCGAGGTCTGGGCGTAGGGCAGGATCAGATACCTGCCCGGCAGGGCGTGCGGCTGGTAGGGCAGATGATGGGCGTGGATGCCTGCCACCGACTCGGCCGTGACCCCGATGGCCATGGCCGTGCCGGTGGTCTCGGTCACGATCCCGGGGCTCAGGTTCCCTGCCCCGATGTTGCTCAGGGTCTGGTCCATGGCCCCCTTCACCACCACCACCTCCCGTGCCAGGCCCAGCTCGTCGGCCAGGGCGGGCTTCAGGCGGCCCGCGACGCTGCCGGCCTCCACGATCTCCGGCAGCAGCTTCTCCACCCCCGCGTATCCGGCGGTCTTGGCCCAGTACTTCCGCGCATGGATGTCCAGGAGCCCGGTGGAGTGCAGCAGCGTCGGGGTGGAGCAGAAACGGCCGGTCAGCAGATAGACGATGTAGTCCTCCACCAGCAGGATCTTGGCCGTGCGCGCCAGCGCCGCCGGCTCGTGCTTCTTCACCCACAGGATTTTCAGCACGCTCCAGGTCGGCTCGATGTCGGTGCAGCCCGTGGTCCGGTAGAACTCCTCGGGGTCGATCGCGCGCTTCAGCTCCTCCGCCTCGGCTCGCGCCCGGTTGTCCAGCCAGACGACGGCCGGCCGCACCGGCCGGTCCTCCCGATCCAGGAAGATGACGGTCTCCCCCTGGCTGCATCCGGAGATGCTGCGGACCTGCTTCGGGTCGACGCCGGAAGCGCGCAGGGTCTCCCGGAAGCCTGCCAGGACCGCTGCCCAATACGCGGAGGGGTCCGCCTCTACCCAGTCCGGCCGCGGCGTGGCCAGCGCGTAGTCCTGGATGGCTTTGGCCCGCAGCCGGCCTTGCCGGTCGAAAAGGGCCGTCTTTACGGAGGTGGTGCCGACATCGAACGTCAGGTACATGGCGCGCACCAGCCTACAATACCACCCCGAAAAGCGCAAGTGATTGAATCAGCCAACAATTGCCTGTTTTCCGCAAACACCTTGACGCTTCTTTCTATAAATATGAGACTCCTGGAGATGGCACGCTCCGCTGGAACCGATACTCCCCCCACGCAACGTCCCGCGGCAGGCCTGGCTGCCGGCTCCTTCATGGGTTTCGTTCATCTCGGGCTTACGGTGGCGGCGCTCGGTCCCGCCATGCCGTTCCTGGCCAAGGCTACCGGCGCCTCCCTGGGGGCTATCAGCTCCGTGTTCATCGCCCAGAACCTGGGCTACATGCTGGGCTCGTTCTTCGGGGGCCGGCTGTACGACCGGCTGCCCGGCTCCAGGCTCATGTCCGGCGCGGTGTGGGCCATGATCCCGGTCCTGGCGCTGATCCCTTTCGCCCGCTCGCTGGCCGTGCTGCTGGCCGTGGTGTTCCTGCTCGGGGTCGACCAGGGGGTCGTGGACGTCGGCGGAAACGTGCTGATCCTTTGGACGCCGCCGGAGGGCCGCAACACCCGCATGAACGCGCTGCACCTATTCTTCGGCGTCGGCGCCACCCTCTGCCTCCAGATCATGGCCCAGGCGGTGCGCCTGACCGGAGGGATCGCCTGGGAGTACTGGAGCCTCGCGGCCCTGGCCGTCCCGGTATCGCTGTTCCTGCTGCGGCTGCCGCCGGTCCGGGGCCGGCACATGTCCACCGCCCCCTCCGGCGGCGGGACCTGGCCCCTGGGAGTCGCCCTGGTGTCGGCGCTGATCTTCCTGGTGGTCGCCGCCGAGGCCGGCTACGGCGCCTGGATCTACACCTACGCCGTCACCCGGCGCCTGACGGACAACATCAGCGCCGCCTACCTGACCTCCGTGTTTTGGGGCTCGTTCACCGTCGGCAGGCTGGCGGCGACCCTGCTGTCCATGCGCCTGAAGCCCCTCGCCATGATCCTGGCCAGCCTCGGCGGCTGCCTGGCCGCCGCGGCCGCGCTGATAATGTGGCCGCAGCAGCCCGCGGCCGCCTGGGCCGGCACGGCCGCCTTCGGCTTTTTCATCGGGCCGCTGTTCGCCAGCATCTTCAACCTGGCGGGGGACACCATGACCCTTTCGGGCCACATCACCGGGCTGTTCCTGGTGAGCACCTCCCTGGGAGGGATGTTCCTGCCGTGGCTGATCGGCCAAATCTTCGAGCCCCTGGGACCGGCCTCCATGCCGGTTTCCCTCGCCATCGCCCTGGCGGCGGCGCTGTTGTGCTGCGCGCTCATTCGGCTGGCGGCCGCCCGCCGCGGCCGTGCTGCCCCTAGAGAAGCTGGATCCCGGTGAGGCGGCAGAAATCCGCGAGCGCTTCCACCTGTCTCCCGTAGGCCAGGATGTAGTGCTGGCTCAGGACCTTCTGGGCGAACTCCTCCACCGGGGTGTCTAGGATCACCTCCAGGCCCGGAAGCTGCGGCGCCGGCTGGGCCCAGCCCGCCTCCTCCCAGCGGCGCGGCTCCACCCCCCGCCCGGTCACGACGTGCATGGCGTAGCGCTCGCCGCTGTGGGTGAGGCGGCAGAGCGTCAGCTCGCCGGTCTTTACTTTGGAGACGTTCAACACCCCCTCGCCGAGCAGCCCGAACTTGCTCGGCAGGACCCTGACCTCCCCCTCCACCACCTGGCCTGGCACGAAGTCCGGGACCCCGGCCAGCACCCTGTCTTCCATGAACTCGTAGAACTCCAGGTAGGCCCCGATCTGGCCGGTCAGGTGGCGCACGATGAGCTGGGTGACCGCCCCCAGGGCGTCGTTTTCCGGCACCGTGCACACCCCCGGGTCCTCGGCTAGCAGCATGAACACCATGGCCGGCGGGAAGTCCAGCAGCTTCTTCATGCCGTCCACGTCGATCAGGGACACGCCCTCGTAGCCGCGCTCCCGCACCTTGTCCCGCAGTGCCAGGTAGTAGCGGGCGCCCTTCTCCAGGGTCGCGGGCTCCGCCGGCTTGAGGAACTTCCAGCGCCGGGCGAGATCCGCCACCACCTCCCGCACCGCCGCTGGCTCCAGCTTTTCCGCGCGCTGCACCATCTCCAGCATCTCGAAGAACTCGATCTCCACCCCCAGGGTGGCCTTGAGCGAGACCCCGTCGTAGAGGGTGCCGTACAGCTGCATGTCCCGGTAGCCCATCATGCCGATGCGGGCCCCGCGCAGGCCGGCGGCGGCGCGGGCGGCCCGCGCGAAGCTCACGATCGCCCCGATCCTGGGCTCCGAGCCGACGATCTCGTACACGTACTTGAAGCGGAAGCCCA
>CAZMWZ010000126.1:3939-9007 GCA_964570045.1 uncultured Spirochaetaceae bacterium | reverse complement strand
GGCCGCGGCGGTTTCCTCCCAGCGGGATGTAGAGGTAGTCGCGCAGCCAGGTGGACAGGCTGATGTGCCACCGCCTCCAGAACTCGGTAATGCTCCTGGACAGGTAGGGGGATCGGAAGTTCTCCGGGAAGCGGAAGCCCATCATCAGCCCCAGCCCGACGGCCATGTCGGAGTAGCCGGAGAAGTCGAAGTAGATCTGGACGGTGTAGGCCAGGGCCCCGAGCCAGGCGTCGGCCGCCGTCGGCGACGCCAGGCCGAAAGCGGCGTTGGCGATCGGGGCGACCAGGTCGGCGATCAGGACCTTCTTGCAGAAGCCGATCATGAAGCGGGCTCCCCCCTCGGAGAACCCGGCGAAGGTGTGGGGCCGTTCCCGCAGTTGCCTGTACAGATCCTTGTACCGGATGATGGGGCCGGCCACCAGCTGCGGAAACAGCGCCATGTACACCGCCAGCTCCAGGAAATTAGCGGCCACCGGGGCATCTCCTCGGTGCACGTCGATGAGGTAACTGGAGGCGTGGAAGAGGTAGAACGAGATGCCCACGGGCAGCACGACCTGCCAGGCCGTGAGCGTCCCGGCGCCGAGGGAGCCGAGGAGGGCGTTCAGGCTTTCAACGCCGAAATTGAAGTACTTGAAATAGCCCAGGACGGCCAGGTTCGCCGTGATGCCCAGCCCGAGCACCGCGCGGGCTCGCCGGCCGCCCCGGAAGCGGTCGATCCACAGGCCCCCCAGGTAGGTCCAGGTGGTGACGGCCACGATCAGGGCCAGGAAGTCCAGCCGCCACCAGCCGTAGAACACCCAACTGGCCGCCAGAATCCAGGCCAGGCGGGCCCGGGGGGGAAGCAGGTAGTAGACGCCCAGGAACAGGGGCAGGAAGAGGAACAGGAACACGCTGCTGGTGAAGACCATGACAGGGTATCATTTTTGGGCGAGCTCAGCCTTGGCGCAGAAAACCTGCGGGGCTGAGCCGCTCTGGAAGACGAACACGCTGAAGGAAGCACCGCGGCTGAGGCCCGGGTCGCCCACCATGCCGAGCGGCCCGGTGCTGCCGAACACGCCGAGCTTCACCGGGACGGCATTCACGTTCACCCGCCCGGCTTCCCCCGGGCCCACCCCGGCGATGACGGGGGTCCGGACCTCGGCCGTCTTGAGCTCGACCCGGTCCAACGGCAGGAGGTTGTACAGCACCATCTGGGCGCGGGCCGGATCGGTGTGCTCGACGTCCTCGAAAATGCGGATCCCCTCCGGGGTGAGGGCCAGAGTGTAGTAGTGCCTGGCCTTGGGGATGAGTTCGGTTTCCCGCCCGCCGCTGCGGATCAGGTAGATGTCCGGCGGGACCGGGCGGTAGGGGGTTACCCCGCCCCGAGGGGGATCGAATCGCCCGGCGCCCAGCTCCAGGGGCTCGCCGCCGTCGGTGACGCGGAACACACGGACGAACGCGGCGTCCTTGGGCGCCTGCGTACCGTACAGGGTGTCGGCGACGGCCAAGGTACCCGCCCCCAGGAGGCAAAGCAGTATGACGATGAGGCCCCGGCGGTTCATAAACGCCACTATACCTCATACCCCGGGGCTATGGCGAGCCGGAAGCCGAGGCCGCCGGAAGGGCGGACAGGCTCTCCATCCACTCCACGGAGGCGCGGAAGCCCGCCGGCCGGGTGTAGCGATGCTGGACTCCCTGCAGCACCAGGAAGCGCACTTCGCTGCCGGCCTGGCGCAGTTCCTCCACGAAGCGGGCCTGGGAGGCGGTGGTCACGATGGCGTCCGCGTCCCCCTGAACGACGAGGGCCGGCAGGCCGTGGCCGGAGGTGCCGCTCCGGTTGGCGGACAGGGCCGCCGCCAGGGCCGGGTACTCCTCGAGCAGCCGGTCGCCATGCAGCGCCTCGTAGAACTCCGGGCGGTACAGCTTCCTCCCGTCGAAGGGGTAAAAGTTCTGGAACTCGTCCACGCACATGCTGTTGGCGTCCGCCTCCAAGGTCCGGGCCCAGCGCTCCTGGAGGTAGTCCGCAGGGTCGATCTGCCCCTTGCCGTACATGGCCGAGTAGCTGTAGAGGATGTGCGGGGCGTAGTAGGCTCCCTCCTTCAGGAGCGCGGTCACATTGGTGGTCGCGGCGAAGCCGATGACCCCGCGGAGCGCCACCTCCGGGGCGTAGGCCGGGCGCAGGTCGGCGGCGGCGAAAGCCGCGTGGCCTCCCTGGGAATAACCCGCCGCAAAGACCGCCCCGGAGGGCCGGACTTTTTGAGGATACTCCGTGAAAAAGGCCCGGACCGCGCGCGCGGCGTCCAGCAGCACGTGGGCTTCCGCCTGGCTGCTGAAGTACCTTTGGGGGCGATCGGGGTCGTTGAAGCCCAGGTAATCGGGGAAGACGGTGATGAACCCGGCGGCGGCGTAGGCCAGCATGTTAGCCTGGTAGTGGCCCCACCGCCGCAGCTCAGGAACCTCCCTGGAGGGGGCGCAGGAATCCGCGATCCCCGTGGTGCCCGAGCCGAACACCAGTACCGGGCGGCTTTCCGGCTCCACGTAGCGGGGCACGAAAAGACGGGCCTGGATGACCGCCTCGGAGCCGTCGAAGTCGGTGCTGCGGTAGCGCAGCTCGTAGGTGTCCACCGCGAAGCGGAGGTTCGGGCTTTCGAATCCTTCGAACAGCGGCCGGGCCAGCTCGTCGATTCGGACCGGGGTGTACTGCTCGCGGAAGCTCCACTCCAGCAGGGCTCCGGGTCCGGCGGCTATGGCCGGCGATGCCAGCGCCAGGAGCGCGGCCAGCGCCAGCAGCACCGTGGTGGCCGCGGCCGGCAGGTAGCGCCGGCAAATAGCCGGGCTTCCGCGCCGGCTCATGGCAGGGCCTCCAGGGTCCGGCAGTCCGAGGGGGCCTTCTGGCCGCCGGCCAGGGCCCGCATCCACTCCTGCGCTTCCCAGTAGCCGATTTGACGGGTGTCGTGGCGGCGGCCCCGATACACCACGTACCGCACGGCACTGCCGGCCCGGCACAGCCGGCGCACGAACTCCTCCTGCGAAGCAGGGGTGACCACCACGTCATCGGTGCCCTGCAGGATCAGGCAGGGAACGCGGTGCCGGGCCAGGCCGGTGCTGTTTTCCTTTAGTATCCGGTGGATCTGCGGGTACTTGTTTTCCAGGTCTCTGGCGAAGAGCGCGTCGGTAAAGGCGGGCGCGAACAGTTCCCGCGCCGACCAGGGGTAGTACTGCTGCATTCCGCCGACGCACTGGCGCGTCACGTCGTGTTCCAGGCTGCCCACCCAGCGGCTGTCCAGGATCAAGCCGGGGTCGAAGCGCTCGGTCCCGTACATCCGGGAAAAGGTGTAGACCGCCATAGGCGCCACCACGGGAAATTCCCGGAAGAGGGCTTCCATGTCCGTGGTCGGCCCGTAGCCGATGATCCCGGACAGGCGCACCTCCGGCGCGTAGGCACGCTGCAGGTCGGCGGCGGCGAAAGCGGCGTGGCCTCCCTGGGAAAAGCCGGCCACGAAGACCGGCGGCTTGCCTCTCGGCAGGCGGTCGCCGGCGGACTGCTCCAGGAGGCGGCGGGCCGCCCGGATGGCGTCCAGCACCAGGCGACCCTCGGCCACCGCGCTCATGAAAGGCTGGAGGCGGCCGGGGTCCCCGAAGCCCAGGTAGTCGGGAAGCACGCCGATGAAGCCCTGGCCGACGAAGGCCAGCACGTGCGAGCGGTACAGACCCCAGCGGATACCGGCAATGTGCTCGCGGGAGGGGCGGCAGGAATTGATGAGCCCGGTGCTCCCCGGAGCGAACAGGTACATCGTTGGCAGCCCGGGCTCCGGGGTGCGGGGCACGAACAGCTGCGCCGTGGCCGAGGCGGGGGTATCGTCCGGGTAGCGGCTCTGGAAGCGAAGGGTATAGCAGTCCACCGGGAAGGCGGCCGAAGGCATCTTCGCCTCCTCGAAGAGCCCCGCGACGATGAGGTCCACCTCGGCGGGCGCCAGGGTCTCCACCAGCTCGGCGCCGGTGAGCGTGCCGGGCGCAAGCGGCTGGGCTCGCGCCGCTGCTGGCGCGGCCAGCAGCAGGACCGCGGGCGCCAGGAGGCGCAGCCAGCCGCGTCGCCTTCCTGCATCCTTCATCGGCCGCTTCACGGCTGCTCAGCCGCGCAGGTCCGGGCTCAGCGTCTTTCGCAGCTTCTCGAGGAACTCCTTCTCGGTCATCTCGTACTTGTTCATGTACTGCACGGTCCCGATTTGCAGCTTCATGCCCTCGGAGAGGTCGGCGGGCTGCAGGAAAACGACCAGGATGTTCTTGTTCTCGCTGGAGGCCAGGTTGATCTCGTTGCGCACGTTGCGGCTGTCGATGGCCGCGGGGCTCATGAACACCACGAACAGGTTGCTGCCCAGCAGAGCCCGTCCCACCTCTTCGGGCCACTCGTTGCCCGGCTCCACCCCCTCGTCGTACCAGATCCGGTAGCGGCCGTCGGCCAGCTTCTTGATGACCGCGAACACCTCGCGCATGTCCCGGTGGGAGTAGCTGGTGAAGATGTAGGGCTTGGTGCCCCGGTAGGCCTCGATGGGAGGGCGCAGCAGCGGCCCGCGCGGGGCGGGAGCCCGCTCTGGCGGCGCGGCCGGTCTGCGCAGGGCTACGCGCCGGACCGAGACCTTCCTGGCGGCGCGACGCGCGCCCACCACGCGGGCGGCGCGGGCCGGCGCCCTCGGGACGCGGCGGACAATCTTCTTCGCCGGCCGGGCCTTCGCCTTCCGGGCCTTCACGAACCGCGCTTTGACCGCCGCTTTCCTGCGGGCAGGGCGCGCCCTGGAGAGGCGCGCCTTGGCGCTGCGGGCCTTCACCGGTCGGGCCTTGGCGCGTCGGGTCTTGGCGCTGCGCGCCTTCACCGCTCGGACCTTGGCACGTCGGGCTTTTACAACCGGCTTGCGGCGGGCGGCACGGGTGGACCGCGCGGACCGGGCGGTGCGTGAGCCCGCTCTGGCGGCGCGCGCTTTGCGGGCAGCTTTCTTTAGCCGGGCCGCGGGCTTGCGTCTGGCGGGCGCCGCCCGCCGCGGTTTCCGCCGCCCGGCGGCGCTTTTCCGGGCCTTGCGGGAGCCGGCCCTTTT
>CAZMWZ010000126.1:0-3839 GCA_964570045.1 uncultured Spirochaetaceae bacterium | reverse complement strand
GCGGTTTTCTTCCGGGGCGCCGCCGGACGGGCACGCCTGGCTTTCGAGCGTCCGGGTTGGCGTGCGGCCTTTCGCTTCGAGGAAGCGGGCTTTTTGCCCTTCAGGCGGGGGGCTTTGCGCGTCCTCCCGCCTCTCTTCCGCGCCCCGGCAGGCTTTGCCTTGCGCCTGGCGGTCTTGCGGGCGGCGGCCGGGCGCCTGCGCTTGGTCTTCACGGCGCGTCCGGCGGTTGTCTTCTTCCTGGATGTCGTCGCTTTCTTTTTCTTTTTCGCCATACCCTCATCCCACCTCGTTCTTGCGTTTGATATGGTAAATCGGATAGCTTCCGAACTCCTTGGGCAGCACGATGACCCCGACGTACCTGCAGTCCAGCCTGTTGCGCGCGTCGGCGAGCAGCAGCGCCGCGAAGGGCTCGCTGGCGTAGACGTTGCCCGGGCTGGTGATGGGCTCGATGCGGGCGGCCTGGTTCACGTGGGAGCCGAAGAAGTTCCAGCGCTCCTGGAGCGGCTCCCGGGCCCCGTACACGGGCCCCGCGTGCAGGCCGATGCGGATGTTCAGCTCGGCCGGAAGCCGCCAGCGGGTCCAGTCCGTGTCCCGCACCAGGTCACGGATGTCCATCGCGCTCTCGGCCGCCTCCAGGGGGTCGGCGAAGACCAGGCAGATCGCGTCGCCCCAGGTGTTCTTGTACAGCGGCCGGTAGGGGGACTTGTCCACCGCCTCCGAGAGGGCGCCCAGAAAGCCCTGCACGTAGGAGAGGATCTGCTCTTCCTGCAGGCGGCTGTAGCCGACCAGGTCGGCGAACAGGATGGCCGCCGTCTGCCGGCCGCCAGTTTTCTGTGCGGCGCGGCCGGGGCGGCGTCCAGGCTTCTTCCCTGGGGCGGGCCGCCGCGCCTTCCGGCCGGTCTCGCGCGCTTCCGGCGGCCGGCCGGCGATCTCGCGCACTTCCGTGCCCATGGGGTCGATCACCGCGACCGGGAGGCCGCTTTGCTGCCAGGTCTGAACGCACTCCGCCGTGCCTCCCGGCAGGGCGTTGCGCGCCCCGTCCCACACGGCCACCAGCAGCGGCACGGTCTCCAGGAAGCGGCTGCGCAGGATGGCCTTGCCCAGGATCACCCGGTTGGCGTAGCTGAACAGCACGTCGTCCCCGCCGTAGCCTCCCCGGGTGGCCTGCTCCACCGCTGAGCTGCGCTCCAGCGCCTCGCGAGCGCGCCGGACCCAGGCCTCCCCGGCCTGCGCGACGCTGGTCCGGAAGAACTCCTCGCGCTCGAAGGGCAGCACCACGTTGCTCTCCCCGCCGCGGGCCTGCAGGCACTCGAGAAACAGCACGTCGGAGCCGCAGGCCGCGGAGGCATACCCCATGCGGGCGTCCAGCTTGTCGAGCAGCTCGGCGATGCGGCGCTTCACCTCCGGGACGGCGCTCTCCGGGAAGCGCGGGGTTTTGCGTCCGGGGGCGTCGAGCATGTGCCCCGAGAAGGCCACCACCGGCGGGATGCGCAGCGCCTCCAGCACCTCGGCAGCCACGGGCGTGTAGCGACTCAACAGCTTGAGCTGGCGGCGGGTGCTGGCTAGCGCGGCGTAGCTCTGGGCGCTTTTCGCGCGGGCCGCGCGGTAGTACTTGGCGGCCGCCTCCTGGCGGCCCAGCAGCAGGTTGGCTTCGGCCACCGTGGCCACCGTCCAGTAGTCCCGCCCGGAGGGACGCCGCCAGCGCTCCGAACAGATCCCGGCCACCTCGCGGGCCAGCTTGCCCGCCTGGCGGACGTCGCCCAGGATCAGGCTGAGACTGGCGGCGTTGATCCCCGAGTAGTGGCCATGGCTGCGCCGAAAGGCGTCCAGGTACAGGTCGCGGGAGCGGGCCAGGTGCGGGTGCGCCGGGTCACCGTCACCCTCGATGAGCCACATCTCCTTGTGCACCCTGCCCAGGATACCCAGCGTCTCCTCGTCGAGGTACCCCTTGTCCACCAGGGAGGCCAGCAGGTCCCGGGCCTGCAGCAGGAAGCCGCACTTGATCAGCGACAGGCTGTACAGATGGGTCAGCCGCACGTGCTTCGGAAAGAGTCTCACGCCTTCCTGCAGGATGTCGTGGGCGAACAGGGACTGCCCCAGGGAGTCGGCGAGCTCCCCCAGGCGCAGGTGGAAGTAGGGGTCCCGCTCCCAGGCCGACGGGTCCCGGGAGCGCCACAGTTCGTGCAACGCGCTGCCCGGCTGGTGTTCGGCCAGGTAGCGGTCGAAACCCTCCCGCGTCTGCTCGATCACTGGCCGCCAGTATACTTCATTTGCCGCTTTCTTGAAGATAAGACCTGATTTTTTCGGCGAGGTCCACCGCCTCTCGTTTGAGGATTATGTAATCCGCGGAAGTGAAAATGTAAGAGGGGTTGTAGTCGGCCTCTTCGCGGTACTTCATCAGCTTGGAAAAAATGTGACCGGAATCTGACGCGATGAGCCCGCTTTTCACAAAGTGCTGGGCGAACAAGCGCAGAGCCCCCTCGTGGCTCCTGGGCTCCAGCTCTAGTGTCAGGAGCAGGGCCCGGATGAGGTACAACAGATAATAGTAAAGCCGGGACACTGCCTCGTTCAGGAAGCCGTGTTCATTGAGAAGGTCCGCCGCGGCGATGGCGCTTTCGGCCCGAGCCAGCTCTTCATGAATGTTCTCCCGCCTGTTTTTCTGAGTCATAGCGGGACTCCTTCGCTCAGGATATCCAGTGCGATCCGCCGTTCCTTGCCGGCCAGCCTCTGCAGCTGCTCCTCGGTGAGGATCAGCAGCGAAACGGCCTGGCAATGCTCGAACTCCAGCCTGGCAACTTCCTGGAATATGGACTCGCGCAGGTCCCGTGAGGATTCCTTGACGATAACCGCCACATCGATGTCGGAGTCCGCGGAAGCATCACCGCGGGCGCGCGAGCCGAACAGGACCACCCGAATCAGGGAATCCTGAAGCAAACTCAGAAGGCGCTTTTTCAGAGTACTGAGCAGCGCCTCCACCGAACCGCCGTCCACGCTCCGATTATACTGGCGAGTGCGATCCGTTCCAAGGCCTTTCTCGTATTGACGCAATCGCGGGAATTGTCTATAAAAAAGAACTTCACCTATGTTATCCATCCGCGGGGTGTCCAAGTCCTTCGGAGCGCTCCAGGCTCTGAAGGATGTCAGCTTTGAAATCGAAAAAGGCCAGATCCACGGCGTCATCGGCCCCAATGGCTCGGGCAAGACCACCCTGTTCAACTGCATCAGCGGGCACCTGCGGCCGGAGTCCGGCGCAGTCCTGCTCGCCGGGGAGGCGCTTACGGGCCTGAAGCCGCACGCCATCGCCAACCTCGGCGTGCGCCGGACCTTCCAGGCGGGCAAGCTGGTCAATTCCCTGACCGTGCTGGAGAACGTGATGGCCGGGGTCTACGAGTTCCGCGGCAGGGACTACTGGGACACCTTTTTTCGCCTTCCCGGGCGGCCCTCCCGCCGGGAGCGGGCCATCGAGGAGCGGGCGCGCGAAAGCCTCGCCGCGGTGGGCCTGGACGGGAGCGCCGAGCGCTTCGCGGTGGACCTGGTGTGGGCCGAGCGGCAGTTCGTGCAGATCGCCCGGGCCATGGTCGCCAGACCCCGGATCATGCTGCTGGACGAGCCCAACAGCGGCATGGGCGCCAGGGACACCGAGCGCATCGAGGAGGTGATCCGCTCGATCCGCACCCTGGACATCACGGTGGTGGTCATCAGCCACGACGTGAAGATGCTGATGGGGCTTTCGGACTGGGTGACCGTGCTGAACTTCGGCCGGACCATCGCCGCCGGCAGGCCGGAAGCGGTGCAGAAGGACCCGAAAGTGCTGGAGGCCTACCTTGGCGCCGAGTGAG
>CAZMWZ010000125.1:5462-9097 GCA_964570045.1 uncultured Spirochaetaceae bacterium | reverse complement strand
GCCGGGCCGCCGGGATTTCCCCGTGCGCGCCCTGCTGCTTAAGGCGGGCGGGGGGCTGGCCGAGCGCTTTTATAGCGTGTACACGGAGCCCAGCCTCCTGAAGGCGAGAGCCGGCCGGGGGCGGCTGGCCGCCTTCGCAGCGCCTGCCGCACCCGCCGCACCCGCTGCGGCCCCGGCCGCCGCGCAGCGGGATTCCTCCAGGAGCGAGCTGGGCATCCGCATCGACGGCGACTTCGCGGACTGGGAAGCCATCCCGGTATTGCGCAGCTTCACGGACTACCGGCCACGCACCTTCAGCCGCGAGCGGATCGGCGGCGGGCGCCTGGAGCTGCCCCTCGAACAGTCGCGCTACTGGCAGAAGGGCGGGACCGCGCTTTCCGAGCTGAAGCTGGTGGACAACGGCTCCAGTCTCTACCTGTTCCTGTCTACTCACTCGGCCATGGCGGAAGGCCTCTCGCTGTACTTGTACTTCCGCAACCTCCGGGACCCGGAAGGAGAGAACCGGGTCACGGTGGAGTTGCTGCCGGCGGCGGGGGAAAAGCCGGGGCTGGCGGCGCTGTGGGTCAGGGAGCGGGCTCCCGCAGCGGTCGGCGTCCTGGCCTCCCGGGGTTTTTTCCTGGAAGCGGCCCTCGACAAGGCGGCGATCTACGGGGCGCTGGCCTCCCCTGCGGCGGAAGCCTGGCTGGAGCTGACGACCGGGTTCCATGACCGTAGCGCCCTGGCCTACGAGGAGTTCTACTACCTGAAGCTGGCGCTGCGGGAGGTGCCCACGCCCGACACCCTGTACGGCGCTAAAGATTGAAGCGGATGGTAAGGACGTCGCCGTCCTGCACCACGTATTCCTTGCCCTCCAGGCGCAGCGTACCGTTCTTCCTGGCCTGAGCGAAGCCGCCTTCGCTCACCAGCCGCTCCAAGGCGATGGCCTCCGCGCGGATGAAGCCCTTTTCCATATCCGTATGGATGCGGCCCGCTGCCTTCAGGGCGGTGGCGCCTCGGGGAAGGGACCAGGCCCGTACCTCCTTCTCCCCCGCGGTGAGGAAGCTGATCAGGTTCAAGCAATGATAGACCTGGCGCAGGAAACGGTCCCGCGTGGGCGCCTCCAGCCCCAGGTCCGCTAAAAAGGCCTGCTGCTCCCCCGGCGGGAGCTGGGCGATCTCCATTTCCTGCTTCCCGTGGATGACGATCAGCTCCAGCCCCAGCGCCGCGGCCTGCTCGGCCACGGGTCCAACCTCCGCGGTGGCCTCCCCCTCGTTCACGATGGCCAGGAGCGGCTTGGCGGTGAGGAAGGAGAACCCGGAAAGCAGGCGCTGCTCCTCGGCAGCCAGAGCGGCCCTGCCGATCAGGCCGCCCTCCGCCAGGCGGGCGGAGAGCTGCTCCAGCAGCTGGTGCTCCCGGCTGCCTTTCTTTCCTTCCTTGACCAGGCGCTCCAGGCGGGTTTCGGCCACGGCGTAATCGGCGAAGGCCAGAGAGTCCAGCAGACGGCGCAGGTCGCGCGCCGGGTCCACGCTCTCTAGGGGGTGAGGCACCGCCGGGTCCAGAAACGCCCGCAGGACCAGGGCGAGGGCATCGAAGCTGCGCATCTCGGCCAGGGCGGCGGGGGCCAGGCCTCCCTTCTCCCCGGCCTCCGCTGCCAGGTCCTTGATCACCACCGTCGCGTAGGTGCGCTTGGCCGTGGGGAACATCTCCCACAGCTTCCCCAGCCGCGCGTCGGGCACGGGCACCTCCGCGATGTGCGCCCGGCGTCCGCCGGCCTCCCCGCCGCTCAACGCCGCGAATATCGTGGACTTGCCCGAGGAGGGCAGGCCGATCAGTCCGGTCTCCATGGCCTCATTTATAGCAGGCGGGGCGACGTTGAACAATCGCCGCGGAAGCGGGTAGTATCGGGCATGAAGCTGAAGTACTTCTGCGAGGGCTGCGGCAAGGAGGTGCCGCGCAACTCCCGGCGCTGCCCCCACTGCGGGAAGTTCTTCTCTTCCGTGCAATGCCCCCGCTGCGGGCACCAGGGGGAAGGACGCACCTTCGACGCCGGCTGCCCCTCCTGCGGCTATCTCCGTTTCCCGGAATCCACCCTGTCGAGCTTCGGCCGCGGCGGCGGGCGGACCCGCACCGGCTCCCCGATTCTGTACCGGATCCTCGGCGTCGTGCTCACCCTGGCGCTGCTCGGGATCCTCGCGCTGCTGTTCCTGCGCGGCCGCTAGTCCTGTGGAAGGCCTTTAATCCAGCAGGCCCAGCCCGGCGCCCCCGCTGAAGTAGTAGGAACCGACGCCCCGGGCTTCGCCCGTGACCGCCGCGGTCAGGAAGAGCTGCGTGCCGGGGATCATCCAGTGCACTTCCACGCCGCCCTGCACGGGCAGGTCAAAGCCGAAGCCGCGGCCGAAGGGCAGGGTCCTGGCCGCCACGGAGAATCCCAGGGTCCAGGGGTTCAGGTCCAGCGCGATCCCACCCTTGGCGTACGCCCACGCGGTGAGGGAGGCCGACGGCCAGTCCGGCTCCGTGTACGATACCTCCCACAGCGACACGGTCAGCTCCGGCGCGATAAAGAAGCTCACCACGCCGAGGGACGCGGAGGCCGGCAGCCCCAGGGTCAGACCCGTGAAGCTGGCGAAGGAGTCGGTGCGCACGCTCTGGTAGCCGAGCTTGGCCAGTGCCGCGGTCTGCACCGCCCCACGGCTCAGGGGAAGCTTCGCGGCCGCGCTCGCGAACCAGGGCACCACTTCCCCATAACCCAGGATCACCCCCGTGTGCAGGTCCAGCTCCAGGCCGCGGGGGGTGCCCAGCCCGAGGCGCACGCCTAGGTCCCAGGGCGTGCGGAAGGAGTACGAGTCAGAGGCAGCTCCCACGTGGGAAGCCAGCAGGGTAGAAGTCTGTACCCCGCCCCGCGGCAGGACCTCGGGGGAAGGGACGTAGAGCAGGCCGGAGGCCCCGTTCCACAGAAGGCGGTAGGACAGCTTCAGGGAGCTGTCGATCCGCAAGGGGATCCTGGCCTGGAGCGCTTCCCCGCCTTCCTCCGGGGAAGCCTCCACCACGAGCGTGTAGTCCCCGTCCGCTAGCCGGGAGCCGGAGGACGCCCTGCCGTCCCAGTCGAAGGCCTGCTCCCAGGAGGTGAACCGCGGCAGGGGCTTCTGCCAGACTTCATGGTCCTCGGCGTCCAGCACCGCGGCGCGCCCCGAGCCGTAGCTGGAGACGCGGAAACGGATGCGCGCCCGCCCCAGCAGTCCGGGGTTGCGGGGGTTGAACTGCCTCCTGCCGGAGCGCAGGTCCTCCAGACGCAAGGGGGCCGGCACGAGCGCCACGGTGAGCCGCGTCAGCGACTTTTCCTCGACCCGCACCTGGGCGGCGTATTCTTCGAAACCGAAAAGGCGGACACGCGCCGTGTGCAGCCCCACGGCGAGCTCGTGGACCGAGCCGGCGGGGAAGCTGCGCTCCCCGACCACGACCGCCGCCTGCGGGGGCTGCACCTCGACCTGCAGGAAACCCGTGATCTGCCGCAAGTCCGTGCGGAACACCATGTGCCCGCCGGCGTAATCGATCCAGGCGTCATGGGGGTAGTAGCCGTCCCGCTCCAGGCGCAGCTGGTAGCGCCCCGCCCCCAGGTCCTCCAGCAGCAGCGGGGTTTCGCCCACGTAGCGGTTGTT
>CAZMWZ010000125.1:0-5362 GCA_964570045.1 uncultured Spirochaetaceae bacterium | reverse complement strand
CTCATCCTCTTCGTGGCCGCCCTGGTGCTCGGCGGCAGCCTGCTGGTGTTCCTGGCCGAGACCCGCGCCAACCGCGAGATGTTCCCGACCCTCTTCGACTCCATCTGGTGGACCGTGGTGACTATCGCCACGGTGGGCTACGGGGACAAGTACCCGGTGACCGGTCTGGGACGGGTGCTGGGGATCGGGGTCATCTTCCTGGGGGTCCTGACCATCTCGACGCTGTCCGGCACCATTGCCAGCATCTTCGTGGACCGCAAGCTGCGGGAGGGTAAAGGATTGCAGGACGTGAATCTTCGTAACCACATCGTGCTCTGCGGCTGGAACGCGAACGCGGAGCGGGTCATCGAGAGCCTGAAACGCCTGTCCGGGGGCGCCAAGCAACGCCTCGTGCTGGTGAACGAGATGGACCCGGAGGAGTTCCAGGCCCTGCGCGCGCGTCACCCCGAGCTGGACCTGCGCTTCGTGCGCGGAGATTTCTGCGGTGAGAAGCTTCTGCGCAGGGCCGGGGTGGTATCGGCCCGGGCGGCGATCATCCTGTCCGACGTCTCCGGCGGCCATACCCTGGACAACGCGGACGAGCGGACCATCCTGGCCACCCTGGCGATCAAGAGCCTGAACGCCGGGATCACCACCTGCGCCGAGCTGGCCAACCCGGAGAACGAATCCCACCTGCGCAGGGCCAGCGTCGACGACACCCTGGTCAACGGGGAGTTCAACGGCTTCCTGATGGCCAGCGCCACCCTGACCCCGGCCATCCCGCAGGTGGCCAAGGAGCTGCTCTCCTTCGCCGGCCGCAGCCATCTGAAGCAGGTGCCCATCCCGGCGGGCTTCGTGGGCAGGAGCTTCCGCGAGCTCTCGGAGCACTTCCTGGCCTCCGGCGGCGAGGTCCTTATCGGGGTGCTGGCCGAGGAGAAGAAGATCTCCCTCGACGACATCCTCTCGGAGGGCTCCTCGGCCATCGACTCGTTCATTAAAAAGAAGTTCGCCGAGGCGGAGCTGGACCTTGATGAAAACCAGGGCGAGGAGCTGCAGATCCGCCTGGCGCCGGGGGGGGATTACTTGATCCGGGAGGCCGAGGCGGCCTTCGTGATCGGAAACATCTGAGCCGCGGCCATGGGGAAGCTGAGCGTTAGAAAGGGGAAAGGGTTGTCCAGCCAGATCGCGCTGCTGGCCGGCCTGGAAAGCGGGGACATCGCCGAGGTGGCGGGCATCGCCCGCGAGGTGCGGGTGCCAGCCGGCCAGGTGATCATGCGCGAAGGGGAGATCGGCGACTCCATGTTTCTGTTCGCCGCGGGGGAGGTCCTGGTGACCAAGAACCTGACCCTGAAGACCGGCAAGCGGGGCTTCAGCCAGGCCGAGAAGTCCATGGTGCGCCTCGACGCGCGGTACGTGTCCTTTTTCGGGGACATGGCCCTGTTCGAGAACGACGTGCGCAGCGCCACCATCACGGCTTCCACGGATTGCCTGCTCTACGAGGTCAGCCGCACCGACTTCGAGGCGCTGGCGTCGCGCTCCCCTCACCTGGGATACAGCCTGGTGCGCAAGATCGCGACGGTGCTCTGCGGGCGGGTGCGCCAGGGCAACCAGGACATCCTCAAGCTGACCACGGCGCTGAGCATCGCGCTGTCGAAGTGAGGCGGCGCATGACGAAGCGGATGCTGGTGCTGCTGGCCGCGAGCCTCCTGGCGGCCGTTTCGGCCGGCGGGCAGCCGGTCGAGCCGGGGCCCCGGGGCTTCCGGGGCGTGGAGCTGGGCATGAGCCTGGAGCCGGTCAAGGAGAAGCTGGCGGCGGACGCGCTGTTCGGTTTCCGGGGGGATCCCGACGTGAGCCTCCTGCCCTCCCCGCAGCAGACGCTGATCGAGTGCGCCGGCAGCTCCTGGATCCGCCGGGCCTTCTTCCAGTTCCACGAGGGCAAGCTGTTCTCGATTATCCTGGCGCTGGACGACCGGCGCCTGGACTACTACACCTTGTTCGACACCCTGAGCCGGAAGTACGGGGGCCCCGCGCGCCTGGACCCCAGCGAGGCCGTGTGGGAGTTTGCGGGGGCGCGACTGTCCCTGGAGCGGCCCTTGAGCGTCAAGTACCTGGACTCCGCGGTCTTCCGAACCCTGCGGGAGCAGGGCCGGTCCAGCGAGACCCTCTCCGAGGTCTCCAAGAAGATGTTCCTGGAGCAGTTCTGATGAAAGTGATCGTGCTTCTCGCCGCCTTCGCGCTGGCGGCCTGCGTCCGGACGCTGCCCACCATTCCCGTGGAGATCGGGGGGGTGGAGTTCCGCATCGAGGTGGCCCGCAGCGAAAGCGAGAAGGCCCGCGGCCTGATGCACCGCCGCTTTCTCGGCGAGCGGCGGGGCATGATCTTCGTCTACGACGCCGACGAGCATCTGTCCTTCTGGATGAAAAACACGAAGGTCCCCCTCGCGCTGGCCTTCCTGGCGCGCGACGGGGAGATCCTGCAGGTCGAGGAGCTCAAGCCGCTGTCCCTGAGGCCCGTGACCTCCGTACGGGCGGCGCGCTATGCTCTGGAGCTGCCGGCGGGAAGCCTCCAGCGCCTGGGGGTGGCACCCGGGGACCGGGTGCGGCTGCCCGCGGATTTTCCCTGAAGCAGTTATTCCTCCTCCCCTTCCGGAAACAAGCCCAGGTCCGGTTCCACCACGGCGTCGGCCTTCCTGCCGGGCTCGTTGAGCAGGATCTCGACCCTGCGCTCCACCTTGCCGAGCTCTTTCTGCAGCTCCCTGGCCAGCTTGATCCCTTCCTCGAACAGGGCCACGGCCTCCTCCAGGGCGATGCCTCCCGCCTTGAGCTTGTCGCTCAACTGCTCCAGGCGGGACAGGCGGTCTTCGAAGCTCTTCATGCCTGCTTCTCCTTCACCGCGGCCCGCAAGCCCCCCCGGTGCAGGCGGATCCGCAGCAAGTCTTCGGTGTGGATGCCGGCCGGGGACAGGAGCGCCTTGCCCGTGCGCTCCGCAACGACCACGGCGTAGCCCCGCGAGAGGATCGCCAGGGGGGAGGCAGCCCGGACCGCCTCGCTCAGCAGCTGGAGACGATGACGCCTTTCGACCAGCAGGACATCCAGGCCGTCGGCCAGGTCCTGACGGGCGTCATCGACGCGCAATAATGTGGGCTGCAGGAAGAAACGCAGGTGCCTTTCCAGTTCCTCGGGGGTGAACTGCGCGAGGCGCAGGCGCAGCCTCTCCAGGCGGCCCAGCAGGGCCTCGCGCAGGCCCTCGCGGATGATCTGCAGGGAACGGGCCAGCTCCAGGCGGGAAGCCGAAACCAGCTCCGCAGCCGCCGAAGGGGTAGGGGCCCGCACGTCGGCGGCGAAATCGGCCAGGGTGAAGTCGATCTCGTGGCCCACCGCGGAGATCACCGGGATGCGGGAATCGGCGATGGCCATGACGACCGCTTCCTCGGAGAAGGGCAGGAGGTCCTCCAGGGAGCCGCCGCCGCGGCTGACGATGATCACCTCGGCCATGGCGAACTCGTTGGCGGTCCGGATCCGGCGGGCGATCAGCTCCCCGGCGCCCTCCCCCTGCACGGGGGCGGGCAGGATCACCAGGTTGAGCCCGGCGTTGCGGCGACTCAAGACCCGCAGGATGTCGCGGATCGCGGCCCCCGTTGGGGAGGTGACCACGGCCACCCGCGCGGGGAAGAGGGGCAGCGGCTTTTTTCGGCCGGGTTCGAAAAGCCCCATGGCGGCCAGCTTCTGCTTGCGCTTCTCCAGCATGGCCAGGATCTCCCCCTCGCCGCTCTGCTGGAGGCTCTCGCAGATGAGCTGGTAGTTGCCGCGCTTGGGGTACACGGAGATGTTCCCGGTGGCCTTGACCTTCATGCCGTCGGCGGGCTGGAAGGACAGCGAGGCCAGACGGCCCCGGAACATCACCGCCGACAGCAGCGCAGCCTCGTCCTTGAGGCTGAAGTAGCAGTGGCCGGCGCTGGAGGGTCGGAAGTTGGAGATCTCCCCTTCGACGGTCACGTTCGGCAGGGTTTGCTCCAGGAGGTCCTTGATCAGTCCGGTGATCTGGGAAACGCTGAAGGAGCGCTGGGCCGGGAGGGTCATGGCACCTCCAGAGGATCAATGTGAATGAAGGCCCTGGAGACGCCCTCTAGGCCTTCGATGGCCCCCTGGACCTGCTTGACAATGGCGTGCGCCTGCTCCACGTTCAGGTCCCGGTGGACGTTGATGTGGACCTCGATATGGATCATGGTCCCTACGTAGTGGGCGAGGACATCGTGGACACGCTCCACGCCCCGGATAGCGCGGGCGGTCTCCCTGATGCCGTCCACCATAGCGGTGGGGGGGGCTTCACCCATGAGGAATTTGATGTTGTCGCGGCCGATGCTGAAACCCGCCTGGATGATCCACAGGCCGATCAGAATAGCCACAATCGGGTCGAAGATCGGAAAACCCAGGTTGGAAAACACGACTCCCACCAGCACCGCGCCGGAGACGAGCACGTCGTTGCGATGATCCGTGGCAGAGGCCATGAGGGCAGTGCTGCTCATTCGCCGGGCGACTCTACGCACGTACAGGTGCATGAACAGCTTGATGACCAGAACCCCCAGAACCAGCAGGATGGGCAGCAGGCCGGGCTGCATCCGGTCGCCGGTGAGCAGGCGGCTGGCTGATTGGGTAATGACCTGGAAGCCGACGATGCCGGTGAAAATGGCCACTATGAGCCCGGCGATCGGCTGGGCGCGCTTGTGGCCGAAGGGGTGCTGGGGGTCGGGCTCCAGGTAGGATGCGCGGATGCTGATGTAGACGACCAAGGAAGCGATGATGTCCGTGAAGGAGTTCAGCGAGTCGGAGATGATGGCGATACTGTGAAACCAAAGACCGATGACGATCTTGCTGCCGAACAGCAGAATATTGCCGATAATTCCTATCCAGATCGCCAGGCCCTCGGCGCGGGTCAACGTGCTGCTCTTCAATCCACGGGAACCCTAAGACAAATGGACGGTCGTGTCAATCGCGACTGCTCTTCCCGTGCTTCCTCCCGGCGGCACGATTGAAAATCTTCGGTATATGTCGATAATTGCGGTAGGCATGAAGAACGTCGCGGTGGCCAATGGCCTCACGCTCTCCGCGTACAGCTACGAGAAGCTGCCAGGCGGGGGCGACACCCTCGCGCGGACGCTGGCATCCGCCCGCCGGCTTCCCGGCGTGGAGAAGATCGCCATTTTGCTGGACGGGCAGGCCCCGTGCCCCCCGGGGTTCGAAGCCGCCCGCCTGCAGGGCGAGGGCGCAGCCGACCTGCTCGGGCAGTTGACGCGCCTGGCGGAAGGCGCCGACAATCTGTTCTATTTCTTCGCGGACAGCCCACTGCTGGACGCCGGGCTGGCCTCCCGCCTGCTGGAGAGCCA
>CAZMWZ010000124.1:1524-9100 GCA_964570045.1 uncultured Spirochaetaceae bacterium | reverse complement strand
GGCCTCCAGCTCCCGGAGCCGGTCCGCGCTCGCGAAGGCAGCCAGGGGCCGCGCCGCGCGCTGGAGATCGGCGACCTCGGTGGCCAGGGAGCGCGCCAGCGCCGCCTGCACCGCCAGGAGGTCGGCCTGCCCCGCGCGTACGGACTCTTCGATTTTTCCCTGCAGCTCCCCGTAAGTTGCGAGCAGCGCAAGCTGGCGCTCCAGGTACCGCTCCAGGCGCTCGGCAGCCCTCATCCGGCGATGTTCACCCCGCCCGCGCTGCGCGCGGGGGCCTCCGCGCCGGCCTTCTCGGTCAGCTCCGCCCAGGCGGAGCGCAGCTCCAGCAGGACCCCGCGGACCGACTCCAGCGGGGCCGTGTCCTTGCGGATGTTGCCGTCCAGCAGCTGCCTATTCATCCACATGTACAGGTTGAACAGGCCCCGGGCGATCTCCCCGCCGTGGTCGAAATCCAGCGACACCATCAGCTCGGTGATGATGTCCTGGGTCCTGATCAGCTGCTCGCTCACCCGGTCGTAGCTGTGGTGCCGGGAGTTCAGGGCCTCCAGCGCCAGGGACAGGTACTTGACCGCCCCGTCGTACAGCATGACCACCAGCTTCCCCGGGGTCGCGGTCTTGATCTGGGTTTCCTTGTAGCTGCGAAGCGGATCGGTCCTCTTCAACTTCCCTGCTTCCTTTCTCCTCGCGCCCGGGGGCTCATCCTACCCCGGCAGCCGCTCCCGCGCAATAGCCCCTCGACCTACCTAGCGTGCTCCATCAGCGTCGACACCGTCACGACCGAGTAGCCCCGCGAGAGCAGGGCGTCCACCAGCAGGTCGAGCTTCTGGAATAAAAAATCCTCCCGCAGGCCCCCGGGCTTGCCCGCCAGGAGCGGCAGGATGGAGCCGGGTTTCTTCCGGGAGACTGCTTTCTCCACCAGCTCGGCGGCCGGAAAGTAGATGTCCGCCGCGGCCTTGCCCGGGTCCGCGGTGACCCAGTCCAGGGTGTCCAGGTCCCGGCTGACGTAGGCGTAGTTCAACTCCCTGCCCGCCGCGATGATCTCCGAGCTGGCGAAATAGAAGGGGGCGTGCCACAACAGGCTCAACTCCCGGCCGGTGGCGGAGTGGTACTCGTCCTCGGCGCGCGCCAGCCCCCGCTTGATAAACTCCCGGTCCACCTGGAACCGGGCGTCGGTCATGTTGAAATGGGTGAAGAACAGGGAGCCCACCTCGTGCCCGGCCTCGGCGATCTCGCGAACCGCATCCGGGTATCGCCGGACGGCCTCGCCGTTCACGAAGAAGGTCCCCCGGATGCTGTACTCCTCCAGGGTCGCCAGTATCGAGGCCAGCCCCTCCACCGAGTCCACAACGTCGAAAACCAGGGCCACCTCGCGCCGCCGCAGGCGCGAACCGTGGGCGAAAACTCCCGAGTCCGCGGGCTCCTCCTCGGCGGGGAAGGGCTCGTAGCTGGAAGACGGCCGGGCCAGCAGCTCCCGCGTGCCATACCTGGTGAGGTCGCGCGCCATGACGCGGTTGCGCAGCAGGCGGTCCGGGGAGTCCTCCAGGTACACCCGGTAGGAGGCGGAGGCGGTCCGGCGCTCCCGCAGGGAGGCCGAGCCGGTGGCGCTCCAGGCGGCGGCCGCCCCGGCCTCCCCGGCCGCGACGGGCCGGCGATAGACGGCGCCCTGGACCTCGGTGAGGATCGTACGCTCGTCCTGCGAGAAGCTGGAGCCGCCCGGCTGCGACAGGCAGAGGGTGCGGCTCGCGCCGCTGGCCGGGTTCCACAGCTCGGTGAGCCAGGCGCCGGCGATGACGAGGTCCCCCTCCGGGGTCCACAGGACCTGCAGGGGGCGGGCGTGGGCGCGGGTCTGCCGCTTCTCCCAACTGGAGCTGTCGTGCAGCGTCACCCCGTCGGCGCGCACGGCCGCCACGGTCTGCTCGTCGGGGGACAGCACCAGCTCGAGGATGCCCTGGTCCGCGGTGCGCCGGAAGGCCGGCGCCGCCTCGGCCTCGGCCACCGCCAGGCGGAAGACGGCGGTGCTGCTCTTGCCCTCCTGCCTGCCCTCGGTCAGCACCAGGATCGTGCCGGCCCGCGTCCACAGCACGCGCCGCACGGACCCGGAGCCGGGCAGGTACAGGTACGGCAGGGAACGGGTCTGGCCGCTGTAGTCTTCCGGGGCCAGGGGGACCAGGAACAGGTTCCTGCCGCCCCTGCTTACGAGCACCTGCGTCCCGTCGGGGGCGACCCAGAACTCGTCGAAGCCGGGGTCCAGCTCGAAGGGGATCTTGCCGGCCAGGCGGCCAATGGGCAGGAACCCGCCGTACAGGGAGCGGGTGAACAGCTCCCGGGCGTCCAGGCGGTAGACCAGGGAGCCGGCCACGTAATACAGCGCGCTGCCGGATCCTGCGCCCAGGGCGGAAGCCGGACCCCAGCGCACGTTGCGCACCGTGCCCTTGCCCACCAGGCGGCGGCTCTCGGCCAGCACCCTCTTGTCCCGGAGCTGGCCGATGGCGAAGTAGTAGAGGTTCCCATGCTTGCTGTACAGGAAGAAATCCGAGTCGGGGGACCAGAGCGCGGGGATGGCCTTCAGGGAGAGCTCCACCCCGGTGGAGGCCACGCTCGCCGGACCTCCCTGCGCCAGGTCGTACAGAGTGAGCTCTCCATAGGCCGCGGAGGTGGGGCGCAGCGCCAGGAGGTAGCGCCCGTCGGGGGAGGCCTCTACCAAGTCGAGCTTGCCGCTCTCCACCGCAGCGCCGGCCGCGAAAGAGGGCACCCCCGCAACGGGCGCCGGGTTGGCCAGCGCGGCGTCGGTCCGGAACTGGCCGTAGCGGTTCTCCAGCTGCAGGACACCCTGCTCGCCGAGGAAAACGGCGCGCTCGGGAAAGAAGGTGAGCTGCTCCACGCGGCCGTCCGCCAGGTCCGCGGTGAAAAGGGTGCGGTAGGGGCCGAAACCAGGGCAATCGGCCTCCGCCCGGAACAGGAGCCGGTTGGAGACCGTCAGGTCCAGGTCGGAGAACCAGACCTCGCCCCACAGCGGCAGGGCCAACAGGCCCAGCGCCAGCGCGGTTACTTGGAGTCTTCTCAAGCGGTGCCACTCTCCCTATTCAGTATTTTCGGCAGGGTCGCGGCCCACGTTCACAAAAAAGTAGCCAGGACGGCCAGGATCTCGGCGGTCAGGCCCCAGACCAGTCTGCCTTCGTGCACCAGGTACGGAGTCGGCCGGCTCCCCCGGCGCCGCCAACGCCCGGCGGGCAGGTAACGGGAGGGGAACCTGCCGGCCAGCCGGATCACCTCGCGGATCTCCGCGTACCGGAAGCCCGGGCTGCGCAGCGCCTCTAGCGGCAGCCAGAAGGCTTCGGCCACCTCCGGCCCCGGGCTCACCGTGAAGGGATCCTGTAGCAGCGCCACGAACGGGTGGACCAGCTCCCCCCGGCCCCTCTCGAACACCGGCAGCGACCCGAGCAGGCTTACCCGCGCCGCCTCGATGCCCAGTTCCTCCTCCAGCTCCCGGCGGGCGGCCTCCCAGGCGCTCTCCCCCGCTTCCAGCCGGCCTCCCGGCAGCCCCACCTCCCCGGGGCTGCGGGCGAGCGAGCGGGAGCGCAGCTCCAGCAGCACGGCCGGGCCTCCGGGCCGCTCGGCTAGCGCTACGACGACCCCCGCCTGCAGGAAGCGCCCGAAGGGGTCGCCGGAGAGCGCCAGGCGCCGTGCCAGCTCTTCCATCACGCCCCATTCTGCCCGGCCGCGCCCGGATGAGTCAAGTTTTTCGCTCACGCCTTGACCACCGCTAGAGCGGGGTGCTACTGTAGTACAAAGGATATGAAGGTCCTCCTCACCGGAGGAGCTGGATTCATCGGCTCCCACGTCGCCGACACCTTTCTCCAGGCCGGCCACGAGGTGGTGGTCCTCGACAACCTGAGCTCCGGAAACCGCGAGAATCTCCCCGCACAGGCCCGGCTGTACCTGCTGGACCTGGGCTCAAGCGAGGTGGAAAAGGTCTTCGCGGCGGAGCGGCCGGACATCGTGGACCACCACGCGGCCCAGATCAGCGTCACCGTGTCCGAACGCGACCCGCTGCAGGACGCGCGCACCAACGTGCTCGGGATGCTGAACCTGCTGGAAGCCTGTCGGCGCTTTCCTGTGAAGAAGCTCATCTTCGCTTCCACCGGCGGGGCGATCTACGGCGATACCGATCGCCTGCCCACGCCGGAGGACTTCCCCCCGCAGCCCTTGTCGCCCTACGGCATCCACAAGTGGCTGGGGGAGCAGTACCTACGCTACTACGCCCACCAGCACGGCCTGGCCTACACCGTGCTGCGCTACGCCAACGTGTACGGGCCGCGGCAGAACCCCGACGGGGAGGCCGGAGTGGTCTCGATCTTCATCACCCGCCTCCTGCGGGGCGAGACCCCCACCCTCTTCGCCTACCCCGGCGAAGAGGACGGCATGGTGCGCGACTACGTGTACGCAGAGGACGTGGCCCGGGCCAACCTCGCCGCACTCGACAATGGGACAGGGCAGACCATCAACATCGGCACCGGGGTGCCCACCACCACGGGAGCCCTGTACCGCGCGATCGCCGAGGGTTTCCCCGGGGCCCCGGAGCCCCGGTGGGATAAGGCCCGGCCCGGGGACCTGGCGAGGAGCCTGCTAGACGTACGGAAGGCGGAAAAGCTGCTCGGCTGGAAGCCGCGGGTGAGCCTGCGCGAGGGGCTCGCCCGCACAGGAGAGTTTTTTAGGAGCCGCTAAGGCTCCCTGAAAAAAGGAGGACCCATGCCCCATGTACGTGAACAGGTGTTGGTCTGCCCGACGTGCGGGCGAACCCGGGAGCTGCCGGAGTGCCATGGCAAAAGCATGGAGCATGACAGCGGCGTGTTTTTCTGCCCCAGCTGCGCCAAGGAGCTGGCGGTGCCGCAGTGCTGCAGCGTCCCCATGCGCCTGAGGGCCAAGATGCGGGACATCCGCAGGGAGCTTTTCCAGAAGCTATGATCTACTCGATCCCAGACCAGATCGGTATCCTGGCCTGCCCCGGGGGAGCGGCGTTCGCCGGACGCGTTGCCCGGGAGCTGGAATCCATAGCGCGCAGGAAGATGCGCCACAAGCTGGACGTGCTGGCCCAGAAGTACGGGCTGCCGCGCGAGGAGATCCTGCGCCGGGTCAACCTCACGGTGGACCTGCGCCCCACCACCCTGGACCTGCGCCAGCCCGCCGTCGAGCTGCGCCCCACCCACTTCCGCATCCCCGCCCGCTTCACCCGCTTCGCCAACGGGGAGTTCAAGACCGAGGTCATGACCTCGATCCGCAACATGGACGTGTACGTGGTCCAGGACGTGGAGAACCACTACCCCCTGGCCATGAGCCGGGGCGATCCGCAGCGCTGCGTGCTGTCGGTCAATGACCACATCTTCTGCCTGTTCACCGCGGTGGACGCGGCCCTGCACGCCGGGGCCAAGCGGGTCACCGTCGTGGTGCCCGCCTACCCCTACGCCCGGCAGCACAAAAAGCAAGGCCGGGAAGGGCTGTCCGCGGCGCGCATCGGGCAGTTCCTGGAGTACAGCGGGGTCAAACGCATCATCACCCTGGATCTGCACGCCAAGGACATCGAGAACAGCTTCAACCTGCTGCGGCTGGAGAACCTGCACGCCTCCTACCAGATCCTGAAGGTGCTGGCCTCGCTCGTCGACCTGGCCGGCCCCGACCTCACCATCATCTCGGCGGACACCGGCTCGATCGACCGGAACCGATTCTACTCCACGGCCTTGGGCCGCTCCCTGGGCATGATCTACAAGGAGCGCGACTACTCCAAGGTGTCCACCAGCGCCAAGCACGACAACATCCTCAACGTGCGCCTGCTGGGCTCCGTGGAGGGCAAGACGGTGTTCATGGCCGACGACATGATCGGCACCGGCGGGACGCTGCTGCGGGCCATGCGCATCCTCAAGGAGCAGGGCGCGGCCCGTATCATCTGCGCGGTGAGCCTGCCGTTCTTCAGCGGCAACGCCCTGGAGACTTTCGACGAGGCCTACCGGGAGGGCCTGTTCTACCGCATCATCGGGACCAACGCCGTGTACCACGACAAGAGCCTGCTCGCCAAGGAATGGTACCTGTCCGCGGACGTCACGGCCCTTTTCGCCCGCAGCCTCTACCGGCTGCACGCCAACCTCTCCTTAAGCTCCCTGCTGGACAATCGCGAGATGATCAAGGACCTGTTGGGCAGGAGCCGGGGCGAAGACCCGCAGAAAGAGCTAGAGCTGTAGATCCGCGGGGTACTCCAGCCCCGTGAACAGCCGGAACTGCGCCTCCGCCTGGGCCCGGAGCATGCTCCAGCCGCCGATCGTGCGGCAGCCGGCGGCGCGGGCCCGCGCCAGCAAAGGCGTGAGCGCCGGGGCGTAGACCAGGTCGTACACGATTTCGTCCCCCCGAAAGGCGTATTCCGGTAGAGGGTCGCCCGCCCCGTCCATGCCCAGCGTCGTCGTTTGGACGATCAGCGCCGAGTGCCCGGACAGGCGCGCGAGGCCGGGTTCGTCCAGGCTGCCCCACGCGCACCCGAAGCGCCGGGCTAGGGCGCGCGCTCGCGCCGGCGTGCGGTTCAGCACGAGCACGCGCAGGCCCCGCTGCACCAGGGCGTGGACCACCGCGCGCGCCGCCCCGCCGGCGCCGAACACGACAGCCCCCGTCCCGGGCTGAAGAAGCGCGGGTGCCTCCCGCTCCAGGGGCGCCAGGAAGCCCGCCACGTCGGTGTTGGCCGCCCGCCAGATCCCGGCCACGGCCAGCAGGGTGTTGGCCGCCCCCGTGGCCTCGGCCTCCTCCCCCGCGCTCCGCGCCAACCGCAGTGCCTGCTCCTTGAACGGCACCGTCACCGACAAGCCCCGCACCCCCAGCGCCTCCGCGGCCTTCAGGAACGCGGCCGGGTCGTCGGCCAGGAACGGCACGTACACGGCGTCCAGCCCCAGCGCCGCGTAGGCGCGGTTGTGGATCTCCGGCGAGCGGCTGTGGGCGATGGGGTTACCGACCACCCCGTAGACGGCGGTTTGCGGGCCGATCCCCCGGAAGCGGTACAGCTCCACCAGGGTGCGCGGGTGTAGCTGCCCGGGCGCGGCTATCCCGGCGGATGCCGGCTCTGCAAGACGGTCCGCTTCTTCGCCAGCCGGCGGCGAGCAGTAGGTCAGCCAGGAGCCCAGCTTCCCTGCCAGGATGCGGCTGAAGCTCCCGTACTCGCCCATGCCGGTTAAAATCTTCTCCACGCCCTGCAGCTCGCGGAAGGCCTCGGCCAGGCGCCGCTGGTCGCGCGAGCCGCGCACCCACACCGCGGCCTTGGGAAGCTCCCCGCGCCCGCCGCACGTGCAGGCCAGGCGCCGCACGCGCGCGGCCAGGTTGGCGGGTACCCCGTGAAAGTCGTGGAACGAGCGGATCACGCGGCATCCGCGCGCGCGCGCCGCGCCCTCCAGCCCGGCGTCGTGCAGGTCCTCCTCCAGGTCGACGAAGGCATACCCGCCCGGCGTTGCCCCGCCGGCCGGCCCTGCCATGGCCGCCCGCAGCAGCCTCCGGCGCTCCCCCTCCCCCGCCCGCCACCGCCCGCCGTCGGCGGTGCGACGCAGCGTTA
>CAZMWZ010000124.1:0-1514 GCA_964570045.1 uncultured Spirochaetaceae bacterium | reverse complement strand
CGGCGTCGTGCAGGTCCTCCTCCAGGTCGACGAAGGCATACCCGCCCGGCGTTGTCCCGGCTCCCCCCAGCGCCCCGCGCAGCAGCCTCCGGCGCTCCCCCTCCGCTCCCCGCCATCGCCCGCCGTCGGCGGTGCGACGCAGCGTGAGGATCACGGGCAGATCCACCAGCGCCGGGAAGCGGGCGAGGTGCGCCAGCTCCGCGGGCTCCAGGAAGTCGCCGCGCAGCTCCGCCAGATCCACGTTCGAACGCTCGCGCCGCAGCAGCGCCGCATCCTGTTCCAGGCTGCCCTCCGTCAGGCACAGGCAGATCCGGCTGCCCGGGCCCTCCCCGCTCACAGGTCCCCCCGGTAACAGTAGGCGTCGGCCAGCAGCCCCTCGCGGAAGTACAGCCGCAGGCGCACCGGGTAGCCCCGGTCCTCCAGGTGGTAGACCAGGGAATCGCCCAGCTCGCGCATGGGCGGGCCTAGCAGGGCGAGCACCTCCGTTCGACCTGCGCCCATGGCTAGCGCTCTGGAGGCCAGAAAGCTTCCGCTGTAACGCTCATCCACGCGCGCCTGCCAGACCCTGTTCTGGTTCCAGAAGAGGTACAGGTGCGAGGGATAGAAGAACACCACGTCGTCCTGCCAGTTCTCCGCGCCGCGGGCGGCGAACACCTCTGCCGGCGCCCCGAAGCGCTCGAAGGCCTCCGGCGGGGTCAGGCCCACCAGGCCGGAAAGGTCCAGGTCCGCCGGCTCCTGGGCCCCGGCCGCGGCGGCGGCCAGCCAAAGGGGCAGGAGCAGGACCAGGAAGGGCCGCCGCACGGCCGGCCTCAAAGCTGGCGGGCCGCCGCGCGGATCTTGTCCCAGGCGGCCCGGACATGGCGGCCTTCCGTGCGGGTGGCCCCGATGCTCATCCGCAGGGTGAGCTTGCCGTCCAGCTTGGTGTGCGTCAGGTACAGCTCGCCGCTGCCGTTCAGGCGGTCCAGGATCTTCTGGTTGGCCTCATCCCCGCCGCGGTGGCGGAAGCAGACCAGGTTCAGCGGCGCAGGGGCGGCCAGCTCGAACTCCCCGCTGTCCCGCACCCAGGCGGCGAACTGCTGCGCCAGCGCCACGTGCTCGCGCACGTGATGGCGCAGCCCCTCCACCCCGTAGGAGCGGATCACGAACCACAGCTTCAGGGCCCGGAAGCGCCGGCCCAGCGGCACCTGCCAGTCCCGGTAGTCGATGACCGCCCCCGACTCGCTGGCCTGGTTGCGCAGGTACTCCGGCAGGATGCTCAGGGCGTCGATCAGGTCCTTGCGCCGGGACACCCAGAAGCAGTCGCAGTCGAAATTGGTGAACATCCACTTATGCGGGTTGAAGCAGTAGCTGTCGGCCAGCTCCAGCCCCGCGAACAGGGGACGGAACTCCGGGCAGAGGGCGGCGGTTCCGGCCATGGCTCCGTCCACGTGCAACCACACCTTGTGCTCGCGGCACACCCGGCCGACGGCCTCCAGCGGGTCGACGGCCCCAGCCGAGGTGGTGCCCACCGCGGC
>CAZMWZ010000123.1:0-9149 GCA_964570045.1 uncultured Spirochaetaceae bacterium | reverse complement strand
TCCTGCTCCATCTCGTAGATCGGCAGGATCAGGACCATCCGGTGCTTCCTGGCCAATGGCGCCAGCCGCTCGGTGATCGGGCCGGGCACCGGCTCGGCAGTGCGGTACCACTTGATGTCCTGCTCGGCGCAGAAGTAGGGGCCGTGGAAGATCTCCTGCAGGCAGAGGATCTGCACCCCCTTCTTCCCGGCTTCCTCGATCAACGGGAGGTGCCTCTGGATCATCGCCTCCTTGATGTCCTGGATCGCCCCCTCGTGCTTCGGGTTGGCAGCCTGGATGAGCCCGCAGCGAATGACCCTTGGCATGACGTCGATTGTAGCGCAGGGAATTCTCCGCCGTCAAGCAAATTCGGCGAAATATGCATAGGCTGTCGAGGCAGCCCCGTCTACCCCCCCCTTGACGCCCACCGGGGGCCGGCCACAATGCAGGGGTGGGCAAACGAGGCGTGCGGGTCGTGGAACTGGAGGACTTCCTCTGCCGCTGCGGCGCGGCGGATTTCGAAAGGGCCGAAAGCGAGGGCGTCCCGGTGTCCATGAGCTGCCGCCGGTGTGGGCGCGGTTATACCGTCCGGAAGCTGGAAACGAAGAGCCGCCTGAGCGGCCTGCCCATGTCCTTCGGCTTCCGCAGCCTGTATTGGGACCGGTTCGACCACTCCGACGGCTCGCAGTACGGGGTCGCTGACGAGGGGTGGGAGATCCGGGAGTCCTCGAGCCCTCCCTAGAACCCCGCCAGCGGCACCCGCTTCACGAAGCGACCCTTGACCCCCTCGCCGACGAACTTCATGCGGTCCCCCGCCCACTCGGCCACCCGCCGGCCGCGGGAGTACACGATGTCCGGCGTGCCGGTGAGCTCCCAGCCTTCCCAGGGGGTGTAGTCCACGTTCTGGTGCAGCTTCTTCTGGGAGAGGGTGAACTTGCGTTTCGGGTCGAAAACCACGATGTCGGCGTCCTTGCCCGCCGCGATCGCCCCTTTATGCTCCAGACCGAACATCCGCGCCGTGCCGGTGGACAGCACGTCGACCATCCGCTCTAGACTTATCCGCCCCTTGACCACCCCTTCGCTGTGCAGCAGCATCAGCATGGTCTCGATGCCCGGGGCGCCATTGGGGATCTTCTTATAGTCCTCCTTGCCGTTCATGTCCTTCTGGCCCTGGAAGTTGAAGGGGCAGTGGTCGGTGCCCACCGTCTGCACGTCCCCGTCCCGCAGTCCTTTCCACAGCTCCTCCTGGCTCGCGGCGGTGCGCAAGGGGGGGCTCATGACGTACTTGGCCCCGCCCCAGTTGTCTTCCTCGTAGCGCTCCTCGCTCAAGGTCAGGTACTGGGGGCAGGTCTCGGCGTAGACGGCCAGGCCGCGGTCCCGGGCCTGGCGGACCTTCCAGAGGCCGCGCCCGGAGGAAAGGTGCACGATGTAGATGCGGCTGCCGGTGAACTCCACGGCCTTGGCGGCGCGGTCCACGGCCTCCTCCTCGGCCAGCTCCGAGTGGGCGCGGGCGTGGTAGAGGGGGCTGAGCTTGCTCTCCGCCGCGTAGCGTTCGTTCAGGCGGCGGATGATGTCGAAGTTCTCGGCGTGCACCTGCACGAGGCCTCCGTGCTCGCGGGTTTCCTCCAACAGGCGGATCATGGTGTAGTCGTCCACCCGGAAATCGTAAAACAGGAAGATCTTGAAGCTGGGGGTGCCGTAGTCCTGGATGGCCTTCTTCACCTCCTGGATCACGTCCGCTCGGGGGTCGGTCACCCCGGGGTGGATGCTGTAATCCACGACGGTCTTGCCGTCGGCCTTGCCCTTCTGCCGCTCCACCGCGTCCCGCAGGCTTTCCCCCTTGCCCTGCAGGCTGAAATCCACGATCGTCGTCGTGCCCCCGCAGGCCGCCGCGATCGAGCCGGTCTTCCAGTCGTCGGCGGAGGTGGTGCCCATGAAGGGCATGTCCAGGTGGGTGTGCGGGTCGATGGCCCCCGGTAAAATGTACTTGCCGCCGGCCTCCACCGTCTCGTCGGCCTTCACGGCAAGCCCCGTGCCGATGCTCTTGATCCGGTCGCCTTCGACGTAGACGTCCGCGGTGTAGCTCCCGGCGGAGGTCACCACTAGGCCGTTCTTCAGTAATACGCTCATGACTGTCCTCCCTGCAGCGGGGCCAGCTTCAGGCCGGCCTCCAGGCTCGGGTCCATGACCGCCGTCTCGCGGCGCTTCCAGCCCTTGGGCATTTCCCGGAAGCCGATCAAGCCCGGCACCGGGCAGACGAAGCTGCAGATCATGCAGCTCAGGCACTTGTCCTCGACCAGCTTGGGCCGGCGCCTTTTGGCGTTCCATTCCAGCGCCTGGCCGCCGGCGTCGTTGCAGACGATCAGACACTGCCCGCAGCCGATGCAGCGGTCCAAATCGTAGTCGGCGATGCCCTGGCGCTCCAGGTCGAAGTGGTCGGTCTCCTGGAGGTTGGGCAGCGCCTTGCCCACCAGGTCCCCCACCTTGGCCACGCCCCGAGCGGCCAGGTAGTCGCTCAGGCCCTCGATCAGGTCAGCGACGATGCGGTAGCCGTAGTGGATGATCCCCGTGGTGACCTGGATGGTGGTGGCCCCCACCAGCAGGTACTCCAGGGCGTCCACCCAGGTCTCGATGCCTCCCATGCCGGAAACCGGCAGGCCCAGGTCCGGGCACTTGGCCAGGTCGGCGATGAAGTGCAGGGCGATGGGCTTGACCGCCGGCCCGGAGTAGCCGCTCATGGCGCCCACGCCGAACACGTTGGGCCTGGGCACCAGGTCCTCCAGGCCGATCTCCGAGATCCCGCGGATGGTGTTGATGGCGGCGATGGCGTCCGCCCCGCCCTTCTTGGCGAACACGGCCGGTTCGGTGATGTCCGTGATGTTCGGGGTCATCTTGGCCATGACGGGGATCCTCACCGCCTTCTTCACCACCTCCGTGAAGCGCTCCAGCAGGTGGAAGGCCTGCCCGACCTTGTGCCCCGAGCCCTCGATGGTCATGTGCGGGCAGGAGAAGTTGAGCTCCAGCATGTCCGCCCCGTTGTTCTCGGCCGCCTTGGCCAGGTATTCCCAGTCGTCGTTGGAGAAGCCCATGAGGCTGGCCACGATCGGGTGGTCCGGGTAGTGCTTTTTCAGATAGAGGAAGTCCAGCAGGTTGTCCTTCAGCGGGCGGTCGGAGATCTGCTCCACGTTCTGCAGCCCCATGAGCTGCTTGGAGCCGTAGTGGTAGGCGTTCATGCGGGGGGAGGGGTGCACGATCGGCCAGCGCCCGGAGGACAGGGTCTTGTACACCACGCCGCTCCAGCCGGCCTCGAAGGACTTGGCTACCATCTCGGCGCTGTTGGCCACCGGCGAGGAGGAAAGCAGGAAGGGGTTCTTGAAGCGCACCCCGCAGAAATCGATCGACAGATCGGGTTTTTTCGTCGACATGTTCGTGGCTCCTTCTACTTCAGGGATTCCAGGATCGCGCGGGCGGCCAGCTTGCCGTCCTGCACCGCCTCGACCACCAGCGCCGGTCCGCGTACGATGTCGCCGCCGGCGAAAACCCTGTGGGCCGAGGTCTTGCGGTTCTTCTCGCCGGTCAGCACCAGCCCGTGTCCATCGAGCTTCACCAGGCCCGCCCAGTCCGCCTCGTCGGGTCGGTTGCCGATGGCCTCGACCACCAGGGAGACCTCCAGGGTCCAGCCGGAGCCCTTGATCTCCACCGGCTTGCGCCTGCCGGAGGCGTCCGGCTCGCCCAGGCGGGTGCGCACCAGGCGCAAACCCTTGAGCCGGCCGGAGCCGTCGGTGAGGTATCCGGTCGGCTGGTTGAGCAGCAGGAAGTGCACGCCCAGGGCCAGGGCTGCCTGGCGCTCGTCCTGCTCGGCGGGCATCTGGGCGTAAGAGCGGCGGTACACCAGGTAGACGTCGCGGGCGCCCAGCTTCAGGGCGGACTCCGCGCAGTCCAGGGCCACGCTGCCGCCGCCGATCACGGCCACGGCCTTGCCCTTGACCTGTTTGGCCAGCTCCTCGAAGCGCTCCTCGCGCAGCCTGGCCAGGAACTCCACGGAGGTGTACACCCCCTTGGTGTTGCCCTTGACCGGCAGGCGTTCGGCGCCCCAGAGGCCGGGGGCCAGGAACACGGCCCGGAAGCCGGAGTCCAGCAGCTTCTGCGCGGCCTCGGCGCCCTCCACCCGGGTGTTGCACTTGAACTTCACGCCCAGGTCCTTCAGGTCCTGCAGCTCGTTCTTCAAGAAGGCCTTGTCGAAGCGGTAGGCGGGGACCCCGTAGCGGATGACTCCGCCTGGTTCGCCCCTGGCCTCGAACACCGTGACCTGCACCCCCTGCCGCGCCAGCTCCGTCGCGCAGGAAAGCCCCGCCGGCCCGGAGCCGACCACGGCCACCTTCTCCGGCCTTGGTGAGGGCGTGGCGTACGCCTTGAACCCGGTGCTCCAGCCGTACTCGATCAGGAAGCGCTGGATCCTGCCGATCTGGATGGGCCGGCCGATGCCCGTGGCGCTGCACTCCTTCTCGCACAGCCTGGAGGTGGGGCAGAGCACCCCGCAGGCGCCGCCCAGGGCGTTGTTTTCCTTGATGGTGCGGATCGCGCCGGTGACGTTGCGCAGGCGCAGCTTGCGGATGAACGTGCCCGGGTCGGTTTCCGCCGGGCAGCCTATGGAGCAGGGCGCGTCATGGCAAACCAGGCAGCGGTCCGCTTCAGCCACGGCCTGGGCGAAGTCGAAGCCCTTCTCCATCTTCTTGAACTGGTCCGCGTAGCTCACGATTGAGCCTCCTGAAAAAAAATCTATACCGCCGGCCCTCAACGGGGCCGCAGTTCCGATGACGCTTTTATTACGAAGCGGGATTGCGCCTGTTCTGTTTTCCGGCGGTCCGCTGGATCAGCAGGACAGCCCCAACCACGACCGCCGCCCCCAGCAGGGTCGGCAGGGCCGGGCGTTCCGCGAGCAGGAAAAAACCCAGCAGGATGCCGAACACCGGGATCAGCAGCTTGTAGCCCACCGACCGCACCACCCCATAGCTGCGCAGGGCGGCGTTGAATAACGGGTAGACCAGGGCCGTGCCCACCACTCCGACGTACAGGGCCAGCAGCCAGCCGGCCGGGCTCAGGGCCACCAGCTCCCGCCAGCCGCCGGTGGCCAGGACGGCCGCGGCCAGGAACAGACTGCCGGCGAGCATGGTGAGAAAGGTGGGGATGAGGCCCCCGAAACGGATGACGAATCTTTTTAGCAATACCGTATATACGCTGATCGCCACGGCGCCGCCGGTTAGCACGAGGTTTCCCAGGAAATACTCCTGCCGGAACAGCGCCGCGCTCAACCTGCCTCCGGTGACGATCAAAGCCACCCCGGCCAGGCCCAGCAGGGCCCCCACCAGCCGGAGGGGCGTGAACTCCTCGTCGATTATAAGGGGTGCCAGCAGAGTTGTAAAGATCGGCTGGCTGTTGGTGAGTAGCGATCCGTTGGAGGCGGTGGACATCTTCACCCCGGAGGTCAGGCAGAAGGAGAACAGGGCGATGCCCAGGAGGCCCAGAAGGGCCAGAGCCGCGCCGTCCCCCGCCGAGAGGCGGGCGGGGCGCCGGCGGGCCTCGCGGACGTACCAGGGCACCAGGGCCAGCACCGCGAACCCGTAGCGCAGCAGGGAGATCGTGAGCGGCGAGAGGTCGCGTGACAGCCATTTCGTGGCCGGGAACACCGTGGCCAGGAAGAACATCACGGCGACGAGCAGCAGAGGCCACGCCAACGGGCGGGCGGGGTTGGGACGCATCGCGGCAGGTGTCCAGTGTACACGGGCCCGAGAAAAGGTCAACCCGCGCCGCGCTTGCGCCGGGCTCGCCGTTTGTGCTCTAATTTGCCATGCCTGATGCGAACGCCGCGGAGCGCGAGCGCGAGCTGGACCGGGAAGCCCTGCGTTTGCACCGTTTCTACCGTGGCAAGATGGAAACCGTGCCCAAATGCCGCGTGCGGGACCTCCAGGACTTCGCGCTCTGGTACACTCCGGGGGTGGCCGCCCCCTGCCGGGCCATCCAGGCGAACCCGGACCTCGTGTACGATTACACGAACAAGGCAAACACCGTGGCGGTGGTGAGCGACGGTACCCGGGTGCTGGGACTGGGGGACATCGGCCCGGCGGCGGGGCTGCCCGTGATGGAGGGCAAGGCCCTGCTGTACAAATATCTGGGCGGGGTGGACGCGGTGCCCATCGTGCTAGACACCCGCGACCCGGAGGAGCTCATCCGAACGGTGCTGCTGCTGGCCCCGTCTTTCGGCGGGATCAACCTGGAGGACATCGCCCAGCCCAAGTGCTTCCGCATCCTGGAGCGCCTGCGCGCCGAGGCGCCGATCCCGGTCTGGCATGACGATCAGCAGGGCACGGCCACCGTCACCCTGGCCGGGCTGCTCAACGCCCTGAAGGTTACCGGGCGCAGCATCGGGGAGGCGCGGATCGTATTTGTGGGCAGCGGTGCCGCCAATGTGGCCTGCGCCCGGTTGAGTTTCGGCCGGGGCGCAGAGCCGGCAAGATGTCTAATCGTGGACAGCAAGGGCATCCTGGGGCGCCACCGGCAGGACGTGGAAAAGCGCAAGGAGGAGTTCATCGAGAAGTGGCGCCTGTGCGCGAGCACCAATGGCGAGGGCCGGCGCGGCGGGATCGCCGAGGCCCTGGAGGGCGCGGACGTGCTGGTGGCGCTGGCCCGGCCCGGGCCGGGAGTCATCCTGCCGGAGTGGGTCGCGCGCATGAACCCCAAGGCGGTGGTATTCGCCTGCGCCAACCCCGTGCCGGAGATCTGGCCGTGGGAGGCCCGGGAGGCCGGGGCGGCGGTGGTGGCCACCGGGCGCTCCGACTTCCCTAACCAGGTGAACAACTCCCTGGTGTTCCCGGGGACCTTCCGGGGGGCGCTGGACGTGCGGGCGCGCACGATCAGCGACCGGATGTGCTTCGCCGCGGCTGAGGCGCTGGCCGCGGCCGCGGGCGAGGGCCTGGACGCGGAGCACCTGCTGCCCTCCATGGCCGACTGGGAGGTCGTTCCCCGGGTGGCCGCGGCCGTGGGCCTGGAGGCCCAGGCTGAAGGGCTGGCCCGCCTCAGCCTCTCACGGGAAGCCCTGCTCGCGCGCGCACGCGCGTTGATCACCCGCTCCCGGGAGCTTACCCGGGCCATGATGGATGGGGGCTTCATCCCGGAGGCGCCGGAGGACAGCCATGCCTGAACTGATCGTCGTGGGTGGGGGGCCGGCCGGGCTCACCGCCGCCTTCTACGCCGTGCGCAGACGCCTGGAGGTGCTGCTGGTCAGCCCGGATCGGGGCGGCAAGACCCGTTTTCAGCTTGCCCTGCCGGGGTTCGAGGAGCACCGGGTGATCCGCGGGGGCGAGTTGGTGAGCCGCTTCGCCCGCGAGCTGGAGTACCTGGGCTACCCGCTGCGGTCGGGGTCGGTGGAAAGGGTGAGCGCCGACGGGGACCGCTTCCGGGTGCTGTTGGCCGGTACTGCCGGCACGGCCGGCGAGGAGCTGACCGCCCGGGCCGTGATCCTGGCCACCGGCTGCCGGTCCCGGCGCCTGGGGGTCCCGGGGGAGGCGGAGCTGTTCCAGAACGGCCTGTACGGCTCGGCCGCGAGCTACGCCCACCTGTTCCTGGACAAGAGCGTGCTGGTGGCGGGGGACGGGCCGCGCGCCCGCAGCGCCGCGGTCGAGCTGGCCGCCGCCGGGGCCAAGGTCCGCCTTTTACAATGGGGGGAGCGCCTCATTGCCCTGCGCGGGGCCGCGGGCGCGGTGGAGGCGGTCCTGACGAGCCCGGCCGGGGGGGAGAGCGTGCTGCGCGTGGACGGAGTGTTCAACGAGCTGGAGCCCCTGCCCGCATCCGGCCCGGTCGCGGGGCTGGCCGAGCTGGACGGCTCCGGCTACGTGCGGGTGGACGCCCGCTGCCGCTCCAGCCGCCCGGGGTTGTTCGCCGCCGGGGACGTCACCGACGTGCACCGGGAGCAGGTCCTGGTGGCGGTGGGTGAGGGGGCCAAGGCCTTCCTGAGCGCGGCGGAGTATCTGGAGGGAAGATGAACCGCAAGCACATCGAGTCAAGCTATCGCCTCGCCCGCGAAGCCTACGCCGAGCAGGGGGTAGACACGGAGCGGGCGCTGGAGACCCTGCGGGGCGCGGCGCTTTCCATCCACTGCTGGCAGGGCGACGACGTGGGAGGCTTCGAGACCTCGGCGGAGGGGACGCTGGGCGGGGGGATCGCCGCCACCGGCAACTACCCCGGCAAGGCCCGCAGCCTCGAGGAGCTGCGGCACGACATATCGAAACTCTACTCGCTGCTGCCGGGCCGCCACCGCCTGTCGCTGCACATGATCTACGGCGACTTCGCAGGCAGGAGGGTGGATAGGGACCAGATGCGGCCGGAGCATTTCGCCGGCTGGCTGGACTGGGGCCGGGAGCGCGGGGTGGGGCTGGACATCAACGGCACCTTCTTCTCCCACCCCAAGGCGGCGGCGGGCTTCACCCTGTCGAGCAAGGACCCGGGGGTCCGGGCCTTCTGGGTCGAGCACGCGCGGCGCACCCGCGAGGTGGGCGCATACCTGGGCCGCGGCCAGGGCTCTGCCTGCATCCACAACCTCTGGATCCCGGACGGCCTTAAGGACCGGCCCGCCGACCGCAGCGGGTACCGGGAGCTGCTCGCCCGCTCCCTGGACGAGATCTTCGCCGCCCCTTTCCCGAAGAGCGAGCTCAGGGATGCCCTGGAAGGGAAGCTGTTCGGCATTGGCAGCGAGTCTTTCGTGGTCGGTTCCCATGAGTTTTATCTATTGTACGCGGCGCGCCACGGCCAGATGATCACCCTGGACTCCGGCCACTTCCACCCCACCGAGTCGGTGGCCGACAAGATTTCCTCGGTGCTGCTGTTCTGCGACGAGCTGCTGCTGCACATCTCCCGGGGGGTGCGCTGGGACAGCGACCACGTGGTGCTCCTGGACGATGTTGCCTGTGAGCTCCTGGCGGAGGTAGTCCGCTCCGGCGGCCTGGGGCGCGTGCACCTGGGCCTGGACTTCTTCGACGCCAGCATCAACCGCCTCGGGGCCTGGGCCGTGGGCAGCCGCGCGGTGCTCAAGGCGCTGCTCGCTGGCCTGCTGGAGCCGCGCTCGGCGCTGGTGGCCTGCGAGGCCGCGGGGGACTACCTGGGCCGGATGCAGACCT
>CAZMWZ010000122.1:3763-9189 GCA_964570045.1 uncultured Spirochaetaceae bacterium | reverse complement strand
CGGCCGCCGGCTCTTTTTCCTCCGGGGGCGGCAGGTTGGTCTCGGGCAGCTCCTGGGGGCTAGACTCCGGCTCGGGGGCCTGGGGGGCGGCGGGCTGTCTCTCGACGATCGGCGCGGAAACGCACCCGGCGAGCAGTAAGGCGAGAGGCAGGAAGGGGACGCGCTTCATAAAAAAGTCCTTGCGGTGCAAGGACCTACGGGCTGCCCAGAAGAGGACTCGAACCTCCACCCGCGTATTGCGGACTAGACCCTGAATCTAGCGTGTCTACCAATTTCACCATCTGGGCCTGCGGCCACGATACCGCAGCCGGCCGCGTTTTGTCAACCGACGTCCTTGTCGGGCTACGCACCGACCTCCGTGTCGGGCTACGCCGCCGGCAGGGAGGTCGGCTGGACAGGGCACGGCGGGCGCTGGTATCCTGGCCCCGTGCGCGTCCTGTACATCGGCGAGATCGTCGGTTCCGCCGGGGTGTTCTGCGTCAAGTCCCAGCTCGCCTCCCTGCGGCGGGAGCTGTCCGTGGATTTCGTGGTCGCCTGCGGCGATGGGGCCACGGGCGGTTTCGGCATCGGCAAGAACCACTCCATGTACCTGCACAAGCTGGGCATCGACGTGCTCACCTCGGGGGAGTGCATCTACTACAAGAAGGACATGGTCCCTCATCTGCCGCGGGCCGGCTACATCCTGAGGTCGGCCAACTACCCCTACGGCAATCCGGGACGCGGCTGGCTGGTCGCGGAGGCCTGCGGGCAGAAGATCGCCGTGCTCAACCTGCTCGGGCAGTCCGGGTTTGCCCGCGTGCACCTGGCCAACCCCTTTCACCTGGCCACGGACCTGGTGGCGCGCATCGCTCAGGAAACCCGCCTGATCCTCGTGGATTTCCACGCGGCTACCACCGCCGAGAAGTACACGATGTTCTACCACCTGGAGGGGCAGGTGTCGGCCGTGCTGGGCAGCCACACCAAGGTGCTGACCGCCGACGCTCGGGTGCTTCCCGGCGGCACGGCCGTGATCGCCGGCACGGGCCGCACGGGCAGCCGGGACTCGGTGGGCGGCCTGGAGGCGGAGATCGAGATCCGCAAGTTCACCACCCAGATCCACGAGTTCTCGAAGGTGTCCTGGCGCGGCCTGGAGCTGCAGGGGGTGCTGGTGGAAATCGGCCCCGACGGCAAGGCCACGGACATCCAGATCGTGCGCCGGGCCTGCGAGGGCGGGGGGGCCCCCGGCGATGAGGAGGAGGACAGGGAATAATCTCAGGTGCGCGGGAATTCCCGGGGGACGCGGGCTACATTGTCGAGTATGGTTTCGCTCAAGATCCGGGGATTCCTTCTGGATCGGGACAACATGCCGATCGTGATGCTCGCCGAGGAAACTGGGCAACGCGTGCTGCCCATCTGGATCGGCCCTTCGGAAGCCAGCGCCATCATCGTCGAGCTGGAGAAAATCCGACCCCCGGAGCCGCTCACCCACGACCTGCTGGCGGTCCTGTTTCTGCGGCACGGACTGCGCATGGAGCGCCTGGAGATCTACGGCCGCCCGGGCGGCTGCGGCTGCGCCGCCCGTATCGTGTACCGTCACGGGCTGCGGCGCTGCACCCTGGAGACGCGCCCGAGCGACGGGCTGGCGCTGGCCGTGCGCCTGGGCGCGCCCATCCTGGGGGCGGAGGAGCTGCTTTCGGCCTCGCAGTTCCCCGCGCTTCTGCACAGCCTGGCGGATTGTTCCCGCGGCCTGCTGTTCCTGAAGACCCCGGCCGAAGGCTCGGCGGGCGAACGGGTCACCTTCAATTGACATGCCCCCGCGGGGCGTGAATACTTTCCTGCAGAATGACGAAGTACATTTTTGTCACGGGCGGGGTGTGCTCCGGCCTAGGCAAGGGGGTGGCGGCCTCCTCCATCGGCAGCCTGCTGGAGCACCACGGCCTCACGGTGCGCATGCTGAAGATCGACCCGTACATCAATGTGGACCCGGGCACCATGAGCCCCTACCAGCACGGCGAGGTGTACGTGACCGACGACGGGGCCGAGACCGACCTGGACCTGGGCAACTACGCGCGCTTCACCTCCTCGCCGCTGGGCCGGCCCAACTCCGTGACCACCGGGCAGGTTTACCAGGAGGTGATCCGCAAGGAGCGGGAGGGCCACTTCCTGGGCCGCACCGTCCAGGTAATCCCCCATATCACCGACGAGATCAAGAGCCGCATCTTCAAGGTCGGGGAAGAGGCCGGGGTGGACATCGCCATTGTGGAGATCGGGGGCACGGTCGGGGACATCGAGTCGATCCCCTTCCTGGAGACGGCCCGCCAGTTCATTCATGACCTGGGGCGCGAGCGGGTGCTGTTCGTGCACCTGACCCTGGTGCCCGCGGTGTCCGATGGGGAGCCCAAGACCAAGCCCACCCAGCACTCCGTGGCCGCGCTGCGGGAGATCGGCATCCAGCCGGACATCCTGCTGTGCCGCTCCGCCCAGCCCCTGCCCGAGGTCCTGAGCCGCAAGATCTCCCTGTTTACCAACGTGGAGGACGAGGCGGTCATCTCCGCCTACAACGTCCAGCACACCGTGTACGAGATCCCCTTGATCTTCGCCGAGCAGAAGCTCGACCAGATCATCCTGAAAAAGCTGGGGCTGCCCCACACCCCCTGCGACCTCGCGGACTGGCGGCGGGTGGTGGACACCTACCACAGCGCCTCGCGAACCGTGCGCATCGGCCTGGCCGGCAAGTACACGGAGCTGCTGGACTCCTACAAGTCGATCTACGAGGCCCTTTACCACGGAGGGATCGCCAACGGCTGCCGCATCGAGCTGGTCAAGGTGGACTCCGACCACCTCCCCCGCGGGGAGGAGCTGGTCGCGCTGCTTTCCAGCCTCAACGGCATCCTGATCCCCGGAGGCTTCGGGCAGCGGGGCATCGAAGGCATGGTGGCGGCGGCGGGTTGGGCCCGCTGTAACCGCCTGCCCTGTTTCGGGATCTGCCTGGGCATGCAGGTGATGGTCATCGAGTACGCCCGCAGCGTATTGGGCTGGGCGGAGGCCAACAGCACGGAGTTCGTGCCCAACTGCGAACACCCCGTGATCAGTCTGCTGGAGGAACAGATCGATGTGAAGAGCTACGGCGGGACCATGCGCCTGGGGGCCAGCAAGTCCCGGACGCTCCCCGGCAGCAGGATGCGAGCGATTTACGGCGAGGAGGTTATTTCGGAAAGGCACCGCCATCGCTACGAGGTGTCCAACCTGCATCGTGCCCGCCTGGCCGAGGCCGGCCTGTTGTTCAGCGCCTTCACCCTGGACGACGCTCTGGTGGAGGCTGCGGAGTGGCCGGATCACCCCTGGGGCCTGGGCGTGCAGTTCCACCCCGAGTTCAAGTCCAAGCCCGTCACGCCCCATCCCCTGTTCGCCAGCTTCGTGGCCGCCTGTCTGGGCAATGCCTAAAAAGCTGCGCCTCCCCGCCCTGCTCGCCGCGCTGCTCGCTCTGGGCGGGGGCTGCAGCCTGAGCTACGAGGAGGCCCGGGTGGCGGAGGATATTGCCGCGGAGATCCCCGACACCGTCATGACCCGCTTCACCCACACCGTGGTCGCCGACGGCAGGGTCTGGGTGAAGCTGTCCGCCGAGCGGGCCGAGGGCTACGACAAAACCAAACGAATCGTGCTCGCCGGGGTGCGCTTCGAGGAGTACGACAGCCAGGGCCGCCTGGCCACCGAGGCCAGGGCCGACCGCGTGGTATACCACACCGACAGCGAAAACGCGGAGGTAGAGGGCAACATCCTGATCCGCGTGCCGGAGGATAAGGCCTCGCTGGCCGCCGCCAGTTTGAGTTGGGTCAAGGAAGGCAGGCGCCTGTCCGGCGGGGCGGGGCAGAGCGTGCGCATCGCCAGGGAGAACGGCTCCTTCGTCGAGGGGCGGGGTTTCAGAGCGGACTTCCGCCGCCGGCGCCTGGAGTTCGCGGAAGGCGTGGGCGGGAGCTACGTGGAGGACGAGAGTGCGGACCGCTAGGCGCCTGGCGGCGGCCGCGGCGCTGGGCATGCTCCTGGCCCTGCCGCTGGCCGCCGGCAGCTTCACCTTCCGGGCGGACAGCATGGAGACGGTCCTGGCTAAGGGCCGGGAGCGCACCCTGCTCAGCGGCAACGCCTGGGTCCGCACCGAGGACAACGAGATCCGGGCCGACTACATGGAGCTCACGGGGGCCGATTTCCAATTTATCCGCTGCCGCGGGGCGGTGCGGGTCGTGAACGAGCAGAAGGGCCTCGAGCTGGACTCCCAGGAGCTGTACTACGATCGCCAGGCGAAGGTGCTGCGCATCAACGGGTCGGTGGTCATGGTGGACCGGAAGAACGAGCTGGTGGTCAAAGGCGGGTTCCTGGAGCACTGGGAGCAAAGCGAGCAGACCGTGATCCAGATCGCCGTGCGAATATTGAAGAAGGACCTGGTCTGCCGCGCCGAGTACGCCCGGTACCTGCGCCCGGAAAGCCGGCTGGAGCTGGCCGGCATGCCCGTAGTCAACCGCAAGGGGGACGAGTACAGGGCACTGAAGATCTTCGTGGACTTGGACAAGGACACCATCCGCATGGAGGGGGATATTCGCGGCCGGGTCACCTCGGAGGGCGGAAGCGAAGAGGGAGCCGAAGACGGCGGCCCGGGTGGAAGCCAGCAGGATGGCGCGCCGGAGGCCGGGGCGCAAGGTGAGGGCGGGGCGCCCCCCCCGGGGAGGACACCTTGACCCTGGGCGTCGAAGGTCTGGCCAAGAGCTATGGCCGCAAGGAGGCGGTGCGGGGCGTGAGCTTTTCCATGGAGACCGGGGAGGTGGTGGGCCTGCTCGGACCCAACGGGGCCGGCAAGACCACGGTCTTCTACATGATCGTCGGCTTCATCCGCCCCGATGCGGGCAAGATCTACCTCGACGGACAGGGCATCTCGGGATTGCCGATGTACCGCCGGGCCCGCCTGGGCATCTCCTACCTGCCGCAGGAGCCTTCGGTGTTCCGCAAGCTCACCGTGGAGCAGAACGTCTGGGCCATCCTGGAGACGCGGCGCGACCTGTCGCACAAGGAAAAGCAGCTCAGGCTGGACGGCCTGCTGGAGGAGCTGGGAATAAAGGAGATTCGCCGGCAGAAGGCCTACACGCTGTCGGGCGGGGAGCGGCGCCGGACCGAGATCGCCCGTTCCCTGGCCATCGAGCCGCGCTTCCTGCTGCTGGACGAGCCGTTCGCCGGCATCGACCCGATCGCCGTCTTCGAGATCAAGCGCATCGCCGCGGAGTTGTCCCGGCGGGGCATCGGCGTGTTGCTCACCGACCATAACGTCCGTGACACCCTGGAGATCACCCACCGCTCCTACATCATCAACGTCGGGGAGATCGTCGTGTCCGGGGCCAAGGAGGAGCTGCTGGCCAGCCCGCTCGCACGCCGGGTGTACCTGGGTGAAGAGTTCAGAATGT
>CAZMWZ010000122.1:0-3663 GCA_964570045.1 uncultured Spirochaetaceae bacterium | reverse complement strand
TAGCGCAACCGGTCGCGGTTGACAAGTCCGCGCCGAATAATCCAGAATCAATGTAGGATGATCCAGTCCCAAAAACTGGTCATGCGCCAGGAACAGCAGCTACGCATGACCCCCCAGCTCTACCAGGCCATCCGCATCATGGCCCTGCCGCTGGCGGAGCTGCGCACGACCATCGAGCAGGAGCTGGAACACAACCCTGCCCTGGAGGTGGTGGAGGACCGCTCGGTGCTGTCCCTCAACGAGTCCGACCGGCGGCAAGGGGAGGAATCGGAGTACTTCGACGACACCTCCGACACCGGCTATATCCGCGAGCACAGCGGCGAGGACCGGGAGGATTCCAAGCGCCGCTTCATCGAAGGGGTGGTCAGCCGCCCGGAAACCCTGCACGATCACCTGCTGTGGCAACTGCGCCTGCAGCGCCTCAGCCCCCAGGAGTTCCAGAGCGGAGAGCTGCTCATCCGCAACCTCAACGAGAACGGCTTCCACATCGAGCCCCTGGAGGCGCTGTTTCCCCCCGAGCGCCTGCCGGAGGCTAGGCAAGTCATGGCTTTGATCCAGGCCTTCGATCCGGTGGGCACCTGCACGAAGGATTACCGCGAGTCCCTGCTCGTGCAGATCGCCAACCATCCCGAAGCCTGCCCGGGGGCCTACGAGGTGGTTGAGCACCACCTGGAGGCCCTGGAGCGGGAAAAGTTCAAGGAAATCGCCCGTAAAATGCGCGTCGGGGTGGCCGAGGTGGAGCGCATCAAGGGATTCCTGCACGAGCTGGACCCCATGCCAGGGCGCAATTTCTCCGGCGAGCAGCCGCGCTACGTGGTGCCCGACCTCCGGGTCAAGGTCCAGGAGGGGGAGTTCGTCATCGTGTTGAACGACGAGGACATCCCCGTGCTGGGGGTGAGTTCCTTCTACGAGTCGATCGCCAAAGACCGGGAACAGCAGAAGCAGAAGAAGCTGAAGAGCTTCGTGAACTCCAGCCTGCAGGAAGCGCGCTGGTTCATCCGCAGCGTGCGGCAGCGCAACGAGACCCTAGTCAAGACCTGCAAGGCGATCGTCGGGTTCCAGCGCGAGTTCTTCCGCAAGGGCCCCAAGCACCTGACCCCCCTGGCCCTCAAGGACATCGCCAAGGAAATCGGGGTGCACGAGGCCACGGTTTCCCGCGTTACCAACGGGAAGTATATTCAAACCGAGTGGGGGATCTACGAGCTGAAGCACTTCTTCTCCAACCCCGTGGCCGGTTCGGCGCCCGGGGGCGGGCGCTTCTCCAAGGAGGGGGTCAAGGAGATGCTCAAGGAGATCGTTCAGGGCGAGGGGGCCAAGAGCGCCCTCACCGACGAAAAAATCGGTGAAATCCTGGCGCAGAAGGGGGTGAAGATCGCGCGCCGGACAATCGCTAAGTACCGCAAGGAGCTGGACATCATGAGCTCACACCGCCGCTAGGAGGACCCATGAACACGGAAATCAAAGGCGTTCACGTGGAGATCACCGACCAGATCCGGGACTACGTGGCCAAGAAGATGCAGCGCTTGGAGTTCGCCAAGGACCACCTGATCGATCTGCTTTTCCACTTCTCGCAGGAGAAGAGCCTGTACAAGCTGGAGGCCAATATCAATTTCCGCTGGGGGCAGGCGATCCACGTGGGTGAGGAGGGCTTCGACATATTCGAGGGCATCGACAAGCTGTTCGACAAGATGGAGCTGAAGATCAGCAAGGAGAAGAAGAAGGTCCAGGACCACAAGGGCCCCGGACACGACCGGGAGCTATGAAGAAGATCACCGTGCTGGACCTGCTCCAGCTCGATTTAAAAGAGAACGAGGCCCTCAACCTGAAATGCATCGCCGGCCGCGCGGGGCTGGTGCGCGAGCTGAAGGTGCCGGAGATCAACCGCCCGGGGCTGGAGCTGAGCGGCTTCTACGACAACTTCGCCTTCCAGCGCATCCAGATTTTCGGCCGCGGCGAGACCGCCTATTTGTACAAGCTGGAGCGGGAAAGCAAGAAGGACACCCTGGAGATGTTCTTCGCAAGCGAGGTCCCCTGCTGCGTGTTCACCCACCAGCAGCAGCCCACCGGGGACCTCATCTCCCTGGCGGAGGCCAGCGGCTGCCCCGTGCTGCAGACCGACCTCACCTCCTCGGAGTTCACCACCCGCGTCATCCGGGTATTGAGCAACATCTTCGCCCCCAAGCAGAGCGTGCACGGAGTGCTGGTGGAGGTGTTCGGCATCGGGGTGCTGATCATGGGCGACAGCGGGGTGGGCAAGAGCGAGGCGGCGTTGGCGCTGATCGAGCGCAAGCACCGCCTGGTGGCCGACGACCTGGTGGAGATCCGGCGTATCGGCGGCAACATCCTGATGGGCACCGGCACCGGGGTCTCCAGCCACCACATGGAGATCCGGGGCCTGGGGATCATCAACATCTCTCACCTGTTCGGAGTGGGCGCCATCCGCGACAAGAAGCAGATCCAGGTGGCCGTGAAGCTGGAGGAGTGGGACGCCTCCAAGAGCTACGACCGGATCGGCGCCGAGGAGAAATTCATCGATATCCTGGGGGTGCAAGTGCCCCACCTGCTGCTCCCGGTCAAGCCCGGGCGCAACATCCCCATCCTGATCGAAACCGCGGCGATGAACTAGCGGCTGAAGAAGATGGGCTACTACTCCGCCAAGGAGTTCTCCCGCAACGTGATGAACTGGCTGGAGACCGAGAGCGCGCGGGCCATCTTTCTCAACGAGACCTGAGCGCGGCATGACCGAAAAGCTGGTTACGATCCGCAACCGCGCGGGCATCCACGCGCGGCCTGCCGCCTTGCTGGTTCAGACCGCCGGCAGGTTCGCCGCCAAGATCTTCCTGGAAAAGGACGGCGAGCGGGTCAACGGCAAGTCGATCATGGGGATCATCACCCTGGCAGCCACCTACAACACCCCGATCCGCATCATCGCCGAGGGGGCCGACGAAAAGGAGGCGGTAGACGCGCTCGCCCGGTTGTTCGAAAACAAGTTCGAGGAGGAGTAAGGCCCCCCTCGCCGTGCTGGCGGCGCTGCTGGCGGTCCTGCCGGCCCTCCGCGCGGGGGCGGAGCAGGACCTGCGGGTCGCTCTGGAGGGGGGCCGGGTGCAGGCCTCCGTGCGCTTCAGCGATCCCCGTAGCGAGGAGGTGCTGGCGGCGCTGGGGGAGGGCCTGGCGGCGGAGATCCAGTTCCAGCTGCGCCTGTACCGGCGGCAGCGGGGACCCTTCGCTTTCCTGGGCGACCGCCTGGCGGCCGAGCGGCGCCTGGTGCGCACCGCCCGCTACGACCGCTTCGAGGAACAATACCTCATCCAGATGCCGGGCGCCGCGGAGGCCCGCTTCGCGGAGGCCCGCAGCTTCCTGGAAGCCTTCTGCCGCCTGGGCCCCCTCGAGCTGGGCGAGCTTTCCGCGGGAGACCCTTCCGAATACTACGTCCAGTCCCGGGTCCGCCTCACGCCGGTGAAGTTCGTCTTCCCGCTGAAGCTGATCACCCTGTTTTTCCCCCAGACCTCCTTTGCCACCCCCTGGCTGCGGGAGGGCCTGCCCCGGTGAGAAGCTTCCGCCACGGCACCACCGCCACGAGCCTGCTGGTGCTGATCCTGATCTTCCTGGTGCTGGTCGCCCTGATCGTCGTGTTCTTCCAGCAGATCCTGGTGGGGCTGGCCG
>CAZMWZ010000121.1:0-9235 GCA_964570045.1 uncultured Spirochaetaceae bacterium | reverse complement strand
GACCTTGCCCTTCGGCCTGCAGACGCCTACATTCACATCAATGAAGAAGCCCGAGCTGCTCGCCCCCGGCGGCAGCTTCCTCGCCGCCTACTACGCCTTTCAGGCGGGGGCCGACGGGGTGTATCTGGGGATGCAGGAGTTCTCGGCGCGCAAGGCTGCCGCCAACTTCACCCCCGAGCAGCTGCGGCGTCTGCTCGGCGTGGCGCGGGAGCGCGGGGGCAAGGTGTACCTGGCCCTGAACACGGTCGTGCGGGAGCAGGAGCTGCCGCGGGCCGCGGAGACCCTGTTCTGGGCGGAGAGCCTGGGCCTGGACGGGGTGATCGTGCAGGACCTGGGCATCGGCGAGCTGGCGCGCCGGCACTTCCCTTCGCTGCCGCTGCACGCTTCCACCCAGATGGCGGTTCACAACTCCGCCGGCCTGCGCGTCGCCCGGGAGCTGGGGTTCCGGCGGGTCATTCTCGCGCGCGAGCTGGACCTCGATACGATCCGGGCCCTGCGCGCGGAGAACCCGGACATCGAGCTGGAGGTGTTCATCCACGGCGCGCTGTGCTACAGCTTTTCCGGACTGTGCCTGGCTTCCTGGGCGCTTACCGGGCGTTCGGGGAACCGGGGGGACTGCGCCCAGATCTGCCGCAGCCTGTACCGCTGCGAGGATGGCGAGGGCTTCTTTTTCTCCAGCCGCGACCTGTACCTGGGGCCGGAAGTGCGCGAGCTGGCGGCGACGGGCATCGACGCCCTCAAGATCGAGGGCCGGATGAAGAGCCCGGAGTACGTGTTCCACACGGTACGGCTGTACCGGGCGATCCTGGACCGGGGCGAGGAGCTCGGCGGTGAGGAGCTGGAGGAGCTGGAACGCCGTTCAGCCCTGGGCTTTGCGCGCGAGCGCACCCGTGCTTACATACACGACCCCCGCGGCGAGCGCCTGATCGACGCCGCTTATCCCGGGCACCGCGGCGCCTTGCTCGGAAAGGCGGAGTCCGTGCGGGACGGGCGGGCGGCCCTGCGCCTGGAGGCCGACCTTTCCCTGCGCGACGGGCTGCAGTACTTCCCGGAGGCGGGCGGGCGCGAGCCGGTGCAGTTTTCGGTGCGCGGCATCCGCAAGGGCGGCAGGGAGGCGCCCTTTGCGCGGCGCGGAGAAGCCGTGGAGGTGGAGCTGCCCCCCGAAGGCGCCGCCCGCCCGCTTATCGCGGGCCAGGCCCTGTTCCAACTCTCCTCCCGCTTCCTGGATCTTCCGCAGCCCAAGGAGGGCGCCTTTCGCCCCTACCGGGTTCCCTGTGAGGGCACGATCGAGCTGGCCGAGTCGCCTGGTGGAAACGCCAGGCTGGGCATCACGTCGCGCCTTCCCGGGCCGGGCGAGGCGTTTCGCTGGGAGGCCGAGGTCCCGCTGGAGCGCGCCGCTTCACGCCGGGCGTTCGCCCCGATCCTGGAGGAGGTGTTCGGGGAGTCAGGCGACAGCCTGCTGACGCTGGCCCGGGTGCAGTTCGTCAACCGCACGGGCCTGCCCGACGACGCGTTGTTCGTGCCGCCCTCGGCGCTGAAGAAGGCCCGGGCCGCCTTCTACCGCGCCCTCGGGGAGGCCTTCGAGGAGCGGCGCCGGGAGCGCCTGCGTCAGGTGGAGGAGGACCGCACGGAGGCGCCCGCCGCGCCGGCAGCGATACCGGGGCGAAGCCCGACATGGATGTCGGCCTACGCCGCGCGGAGGCAGGACCTGTCCCCGCGTAGCCAGGCCGTCGACCCGGCGCCGCACCCCTTTGTCGACGGCTCGCTCGCGACGCCTCCGAACATGGAAGAGCTGGCCCAGGCCGGGGGCCTGCGCTTCCTGCCCCTGGCGCCGGTGAGCCGGCGGGAGGAGCAGGCCGGCTGGGTCCTCAAGCTGATCCAGGCTCACCCCGAGGAGCGCTTCGCCGTCGGGCTGTCCAACATCGCCCACCTGGAGCTGGCCCGCCTGCTGGCCGGACGGCAGAACGTGTCCTTTTTCGCCGACTTCCACCTGTATACGGCCAACCGCTTCGCGGTCGGGTTCCTGGCGCGGCAGGTGCCCGGGCTGCTGTTCGCCATGCACTGGCTGGAAGGCAGCGACGAAGATGCCCGAGCCCTGGAGGCGGCGGTAGGCTACCCGCTGGTCCGGTTGGATGCGGGCTTTCGGCCGCCCCTGTTCTACGGCATGAGCTGCCCGCGCGGGCAGGGGGCCCTGCGGGTGGACGGGCGAACGGGGTGCCGGGATTGCCCCGAAGGCTTCGACGCTCCACTGGCCCAGGGGAAGAACCGCTTTCTGCTGCGCGTGCGCGGCTGCACGGCCTACCTGTACGACGCGCGCGCCGCAGGAGCGGGGTGAAACCCGGCTGCTGCCGGCCTATCGAACCGTTCGGCCATCTTTTATCTTTCCCCTACACCCAGCGGCGCAGGCGCAGCCACAGGTACATCAACACGGGGGTGAGGGCCAGGGCGCCCAGCGTGACCCACAACGCGGTCCGCCCGGTCCAGCCGGGAAGGGCGAGGGAGGGACCGAAGAAGTTCATGCCGAAGAAGCCCACGATGAAGGAGATGGGCATGAAGAGGGTGGTGATCAGGGTGAAGGTCTTCATGATCTCGTTCATCCGGTTGTTGATGGCCGACAGGTACATCTCCAGGATGCCGGCCACCAGGTCGCGCACGTTCTCCGTGATGCCGAACAGGCGGACCAGGTGGTCGTACACGTCGCGGAAGTACACCCGGTGCTCCGCGCCGATCACCGCCAACTCGTCGCGCGCCAGGCGGTTGAGCACCTCGCGTTGGGGGGCGAGGATCCGCCGCAGCAGGAGCAGCGCCCGCTTGCAGCGCAGCGCCTGCTCCAGGGCGCGGGGCGCGGGGCGTTCCAGAATCTGGTCTTCCAGGCGCTCCACCTCCGCGTCGATGCCCTCGATCACCGGCAGGTGGCCGGACACCAGCTCGTCCACCAGGCGGTACAGCAGGTGCTCGCAGCCCCGGCCCAGGATACGCCCGTCCCGGCGGGTCGCGGCCCACAGGCTCGCCAGCGCCTCGATCGGCTCCTCGCGGTGCGTGACCAGGAAGCGGGGGCCCACGAACAGGTCCAGCTCGCGGGTGTGCAGCGTTTCGGGGCTGGTCGCCGGCGCGTGCACGGAGTGCAGCACCACGTACAGGTAGGACCCCCAGTCGTCGAGCTTGGGCACGTGGGATTCCGCGAGCGCGTCGTCCACCGCCAGCGGATGGAAGCCGAAGGTGTCGCGCAGGATCGGCTCGCAGGTTTCCGGGGGCTCCCCCTCCAGGTCCAGCCACAAGAGGCCGCCGGGCTCCGCCAACGCCGCGGGGAGCTCGGCGGCGGTCGGCTCGGTAAGCCTCCCGTCGGCATGCCGATGCAGGGCGCGTATCATGGCAAGGAGTATAGCCGTGGGGAGGGGGGGAGGCAAGAAAAGTGTCCTGCAGGTGCGGAAGTAGAGGCGTCCAGCTCGGTGAGCTTCACCCCCGAGGTGCGCAGGTACTCCAGGCTGACGAAGGTGCCTTCCTTGCACAGAAGGCGTCCGCCGCACTCGCAGCCGCCGCACAGCCCCACCCCGCACATGGTCAGGGTCTCCAGGCAGGCGAAGATGTCGCCGGGGCGGGCGCCCAGGCCTTCCTCCACCTCCATGGCCCTCTGGATGAACGGGTGGGGGCCGATGTTGTAGAAGCAGGCCGAGCGGCAGGCCGCCGTCCCCGCGCCCGTCAGCTCCTCGGCCATCACCTCCAGCACGCGGGCCGGCCGGCCGCTGTCGGGCACGCACAGGCTCGGAAGCTCCCCCCCGATGCCCAGCGCTTCCAGGGCCGAGGCCTCCTCGGGTTCGGACACCCCGAAGTACAGCTCGATGTGTTTGCCGCGCTCCCGCAGCATGGCGGCCAGGCCCGGGACCACGGCCAGCCCCGTGCCGCCGGCCACCAGGTAGGCCTGGGGGCGATCGCTGACCGGAGCGGGCGCCCCGTAGGTGCCGCGCACCCACAGACGCTCGCCTGCTTGCAGCCCGAACAGCGCTCCGGTGAACTCGCCGCGCCGCCGCACCAGGAAGCTTAAGGGGGAGTGGCGGGCGATGGAGAAGGGCTTCTCCCCGACGCCGGGCAGGAACAGGAAGGCGAACTCCCCGGCGCGGGCGCCCAGCGCTCCATCGAGGCGCAGCAGCCGCAGGTCGGGCCGCAGATCCCGCGCTTCTGTAACGCGCAAGGCGCGGTACTCCATCTTCGACCCGCGAGAAAGGAAGTTGTTGGCTTCCCGGCCGCCGCCCAACGCGTCGGCGCGCAGGGCGTGAACGTAGCCCGGAATCTGGGCCTGGCGCGCCACGCGCGCGAAGGCGCTGCCGATGCCGACCACGTCGGCGCCTGCGGCGCGCAGGGCGCGGGCGTCCTCGCCGGTCGCGACCCCGCCCATGCCCAGGATCGGGACCCCCGGCCCGACGGCCCGGCGGATCTCGGTCACCGCCCCGCGGGCGACTTCCCGGATCCACTCCCCGGACTTCCCGCCCTTGTGCCCGTTGGGGTTGGACAGCACAGGCAGCCCGCTGAGCGGCTCCAGGAACACCTCCGGGCCCACCGTGTTGATGGCCGCGATCCCGTCGGCGCCCGCCTCCACCGCCGCCCGCGCGATGGCCCCGATGTCCGGCACGTTGGGCGTGAGCTTGGCGAACAGCGGCGCCGGCGTCGAACGGCGGATGGCCCGCACGAACTCGCGGACCGCCCCGGCGTCGGCGCCGATGGCCGACCCGTAGCCCGCGCGGGCGTGGGGGCAGGAGAAGTTCAGCTCCAGCAGGTCGGCCACGCCGGCGAAGCGGCGGGCCAGGAGCGCGAAGTCCTCGACGCAGTCCGCGGACAGGGACACCGCCAGCAGGCAGCGCAAGTGCCGCCTCCGGCGCAGGGCCTGAAGCTCGCGCAGGCCCTCTTCCAGCCCGGGGTTGCGCAAACCCACGGCGTTGCCGAAGCAGCCCGCCTCCGGCTCCACCAGGATCGGCTCCCGGTTTCCCGGGTTGGGCCGCACCTGGTAGCTCTTGGTGGTGATGAGCTCGATGTCGGGGACGTTCGCGTCCACCCACTCGATGAGTCGCGGCCGGGTGGTGAGGACACCTGAAACGGTGCCCAGCTTCAGGCGCGGGGCCAGTAGGAAGCGCAGGACCTCCCGGCGGGTCACCGGCTCACCACCTGGGCGTTGCGGGCTCCGGCCAGCTCCAGCAGCTCGGAGATGCGGGCGTAGGCGTGGCAGCGCACGCCGTGCCGTTCCATCTCCTCCCGCCCGCCGCTTTCGCGGTCCACGAGCACCACCAGGTCGGTGATCCGCAGGCCTTCACTTGCCAGCACCTGGATCGCTTCCAGCTTGCTGCGGGCCGTGCTGATCACATCGTCCAGCAGAACCACCCGGTCCTCGGGACGGAAGTCCCCCTCGATGTTGTTGCCGGTCCCGTGCTGCTTGACCGTCAGGCGCGGGTAGACGAAGGGCACGCCCAGCCGCAGCGAGACCGCCGCGGCGATCGGCAGGGCGGCCAGGGGGATGGCCGCGATGCGCTGGAAGTCGAGGCGGGAGAGCAGAGCGGCATAAGCATCGGCCACCCGGGCCAGCAGGGGCGGGCTGGAAATTACCCGGCGCAGGTCCAGGTAGTAGGGGGAGATCTGCCCGGATTTCAGGCGGAACTCCCCGAACTGCAGGCAGCCGTGATCCAGGAGCCTTTCCAGAAGCCGGATCTTCTTCAACTCCCCATCAAGCTCCCGCAGGGCCGCGGGGCGCGGAGGCTTTTCCAGCTCCCGGGCGATCCGGTCGCGGTACTCCCGCGCCATTTCCCCCGGGGCACGGGCGTCGGCGATGGCCCGGCTGGAGGCCACCAGCAGGCCCAGGCCGTCGGCCCGCCGGCCCGCTCGCACCGCCTGTTCCAGCGAGCCCCCCTGCGCGCCGATGCCTGGGCAGAGGATCCAGGCGTTGGGCAGGGTCTGCCGCACCGTCTCCAGGGCCTCCAGGTCGGTGGCCCCCACCACCAGCCCGACCTGTGGACCCCAGCCGCAGGCCATCCTGGCGACCTCCAGGTACAGCGGCGTGTCCTCCGTGCGCTCCCGGCCCGGGCCGCTCACCCGCAGGCGCTGCAGGTCGCCGGCCTGCGGGTTGGAGGTGCGGCAGAGCACGAACACCCCCTTGCCCTCGCGCTCCAGCAGCGGGCGCACCGCCTCCTCCCCCAGGTAGGGGCTGACCGTGGCCGCGTCCGCCCGATAGCGGTCGAATAGCGCCTCGGCGTAGGCCGTGGCGGTGGCCCCGATGTCCCCGCGCTTGGCGTCCAGGATGACCGGCGTGTCAGCCGGAATCAGCTCCAGGGTGCGCTCCAGCGCTACCAGCCCCTGCGGGCCGAAGGCCTCGTAGAAGGCGATGTTCGGCTTGTAGCAACAGGCGTAGGGCAGCGTCTCCCCGATCAGCCGGCGGTTCTGCTCGAGAATGGCGGCGGCGGGGTCCCGCCGCGCCTGTTCGTCCAGCCGCGGATCCAGGCCCACGCACAGCAGGCTGTTTTTCTCGCGGCAGGAGCGTTCCAGTCTGGCGAAGAAGCTTTCTTTCATGATTTTCCCCCTTCTTTCGGAAAAAAAAATGGGAGCCTTGCGGCTCCCTCTTGTCGCTCTCCCAGGCCTCTTGGCCTATGTAAGATCAAAAAAAAACTCCGGCGTCGCCGGAGTGGGTGCGTTCGATCGTTCCCTCGGATCATAAATTGAAGGGAGCATGTCACAGCCAGCCGCGCCTGTCAAGAGGTATTTTCGTGGCGGCGGCGCGCGGGCTCGGGGGGAGCGTGGCTGTGAGCCGGCGGTCACCGCGCAGCCGGGGCACGTTGAATCGCGCCCCCCGATCTGGTAGCGTGGGCGGCATGCAGATACGTGACGCCCGGGCCTGGAACCGGCAGGGACGGGGGCTGCGCTGATGTCGGCAAGCCTGCGCCTCGGGGTGCTGGGTTGCGCGGACATTGCGGTGAACCGGGTCATCCCGGCGCTGCGGGCCTCAAACAAGGTCCGCGTACAGGCGATCGCCTCCCGCGACCTGAGCCGGGCTCGCCAGTGGGCTGAGAAGCTCGGGGTGCCAGCCGCCTGCGGCTCCTATGGGGAGCTCCTGCAGCGTGAGGACGTGGAGGCCGTGTACGTGCCCCTGCCCAACAGCCTGCACGCTCCCTGGACGCTCGCCGCGCTGCAGGCGGGCAAACATGTGCTGTGCGAGAAGCCCCTGGCCCTCACCGTCCGGGAAGCCCGCCGCATGAGCGAGACCGCCCGGGCGCAAGGCAAGGTCCTCATGGAAGGATTCATGTACCGGCACCACCCTCGTCACCGCCGGGCGTTGGAACTGCTGCGCAGCGGCGCGATCGGGGACCTGGCCTCGATCCAGTGCGAGTTCAGCTACTACCTGCCGGACTCCGACGGCTACCTGTTCGACCCGGAGCGCGGCGGCGGGGCACTGCTGGACGTGGGCTGCTACTGCGTGCACATCGCGCGCGCGGCCGCCGGCAGCGAGCCCCTGGAGGTGTACGCGGCGCACACCCTGAGCCGCGGCGGAGTCGACCTGAGCTGTGCCGGGCTGCTGCGCTTCGCCGGCGGGGTTCTGGCCACGTTCCACGCCTCCATGAAAGAGGAGCCGCGCTACGGCTACCGCCTGGTGGGCAGCCGGGGTCTGCTCGAAGCCCCCTGGGCTTTCCTATCGCATGGCAGGGAGACCCGCCTGGTGCTGCAGAAGGGCGAGCAGCCGGAGAACTTGAGCTTTCCCGGCGTGGACGAATACGTCCTGGAGTTCGACCACTTCGCCGAGGTAGTGCGGGGCGCGGCGGAACCGCTGTTTCCGATCGAGGATTCCCTGAACAACGTCCAGGTCCTGCAGGCCTTGCGCCTTTCGGCCCGGCGCGGGCGGCCGGTGCGGCTGTAATGGCCTCCACTGCCTTCGACTGCGTGCTGCTGGCGGCAGGGAAGTCCACCCGGACGCATCAATGGAAGATGATGCTGCCCTGCGGCGACGGCACGGTGATCGAGGCGAGCGCGCGCGCGGCGCTGGAGGCCTGCGGCCGCCTGATCGTGGTGGCTGGGCACCGCGCCGGGGAGCTCGCCGCCCTGTTCCGCGGCCACGAGCGCGTGGAGGTCGTGGTGAACGCGCGGTACGAGGAGGGGATGCTCTCCTCCATTCGCTGCGGGTGCGAACGCGTGCGCACGCCGCGCTTCTTCCTGGCTTTGGGGGACATGCCGCTGGTGGACCCGGCCACCTATCTCCGCCTGGCGGCCGGGCCCGTGGTGGACGCGGTGATCCCCAAGTACCGGGGTAAGAAGGGGCACCCCCTGCTGCTCTCCTCGGAGGTGGCCCGGGCGGTGGTCGCCGGCAGCCTGCCCGCCGGCCTGATCGGCGCGACCCTGCGCGACGTGCTGGCTCCCTTCGCCAACCTGCTCCTTCCCGTGGAGGACCCCCACGTGCTGCACGACATCGACACCGACGAGGACTACCGCAGCCTGCTGGCCGGCGCGCCGGGCGGCGGGGAGCATTCGTGAGCCCGCGCTACGGGGGGCTGGCCCTGCGGGTGCGCGTCCTGTACTGTCGACTGGACCGGCGCATCGCTGGCTTCCGGCGCGCCGCGGGCCTGACCTGCCCTAGAGGCTGCGGGGAGTGCTGCCTGTCGCCGGAGGTGGAGGCCACCGTGCTGGAGATGCTGCCGCTGGCGCTGCGCCTGCAGCGGGAGCGGCGGCTGGAGCAGACGCTGGCCGGTCTGGGTCCCGGGGAGCCGCCGCGGCCCTGCGTTTTCTACAGCCCCGAGCCGCTGGGCTCCTTCGGCGGCCGCTGCTCCGTGTACCCCTTCCGCCCGCTGCTGTGCCGGCTGTTCGGGTTCTCGGCCATGACCGACCCGGAGGGCCGGCCGCAGCTCGTGCTCTGCCGCCGGCTGCGCGAGGCCGACCCGGCCGGCGCACGGCAAGCGGCCGCCGGGGCGGCCTCCGGCCGGCTGACCGTGCCGTTGATGAGCGAGTGGTCGCTGGCCATGTACCGCCTGGACCCGGGGTTGGGGACCCAGGCCCTGCCCATCAACGCGGCGCTGAGGCAGGCGCTGGAGCGGGTCGCTCTGGAGCGGCGGTGGCGGGACCGGTGAACGCGGGTCCGAGCAGGCCAGCCGGGGGGAGCCGGCCCCGGCCTGGACCTGGCTGCGCGTCGCGCTGTTCGCGGCCACGCCGCTGGCCGCCTGGCTGCTGCTGAAGGACTACCTGGGAGGATTGAGGTACGTCGGATATGGCGTGC
>CAZMWZ010000120.1:4909-9327 GCA_964570045.1 uncultured Spirochaetaceae bacterium | reverse complement strand
ATGTTCACGAGCGACTTGTCGCGGATGTACTCCATGAAGATCTCCGCGTCGTTGAACCCGGTATCATACTTGCCGGAGGCCTCCTTGAGGGTGTCGTACTTGTCGCCCCCTGCGGCCATGAAGTTGTTCACCACGACCTTGTACACCGTGTCCGGCTCGATGGGCGCGTACGCCCCTCCCGAAGTCTTGACCTCGACCCCGGTGACCCGCTGCCCCTTGGGTTTGGCGAGTTCCAGGGTGAAGCGCACCCCGGAGACGTAGAGGTAGGCGTTGTCGGGGTCGGTGCCGTAGCGGGCGATCTGGAAATCCGCGCCGTCCTCGATCACCTTGACCAGGTCGCCGCCCTTCAGGGGCAGGGTGACCAGGGTGTTAGCGAAGGGCAGCAGCTCGTAGACCGTGGCCACGCTGATGGGTCCCTGGTTGATGTTGATGCGCACGCCCCCCGGGTTGTTGAGCGCGACCTGGGCGCCGGTCTTCCAGGCCATGCCGTCGGCGATGATGGGCCCGGTGCCGCTGTTGAGCCTGCGGATCAGGTCCTCCCCGGCCTGGGCGATCACCTGTCCTTTGAGCTGGTTGACCCCCGCGGAGTACACCGCGAGTTTAGCCGCCCCTTCCGGGTGCGGGTCCACCAGGATCACCCCGGGCTCCGCTTCCAGCCTGCTCATCAGGGCGGCGTATACCAGGCGGTAGGCCTCGGCCTGCTCCGTGGAGGCCACGGGGGCGTAGAGCTTGCCGTCGTACTCGGTGATCGCCGCAGCCCCGGATAAGTCCTGCGCGAACTGCACCCGCTTGGGCTCGCCGGCCAGGTTGGGCATGTCGTAGACCCGGAACCACTGTCGTCCCACCACGGCTTTCGGCGAGGCCTCCCAGGAGCGCACGACCCCTGCCGGGTCGAAGCTGACCCGCAGGTCCCCGAGGATCTTACCCCACTCGTTGGCGTGCACTACCAGCACCGTCCCCCCGTCCCTGTCCTTGGCCTTGGTGGGGTAAGGCCCGGCGGAGGCCAGGCCGATCGCGGCGAAGTCGCCCAGCAGGGTATGGGAGTGCCCGCCCACGATCACGTCGATCCCGCTCACCGCGGCCGCCAGCTGGAGGTCCTCGGCGTACCCCTGGTGGGACAGGAGGATGAGCTTGTCGATTCCCCGGGCGGCCAGCTCGTCGGCCGCCTTCTGGATGCTCAAGGCCGCCTCATTGAACACGATGTTGTTGCCGGGGCTGGAGATGAACGGAGTCTCCACCGTGGTCAGGCCGATGATCCCCACCTCCTGCCCCTGGAGGCGGCGGACGGTGTACGGCAGCATCTTCACGGCCTGAAGGCGCGGCTCCGCCCCGAAGTCTACGTTCGCCGAGACAATCGTGAACTGGGCCTTCTCCAGCAGGTTGGCCAGGAGGATGGCCGGGCCCTTGTCGAATTCGTGGTTGCCCAGGGTGGCCACGTCCAGCTTCATCAAGTTCCAGAAATCCGTGTCCGCCGCCCCCTGGAACTGGGTGAAGTACAGCGTGCCCTGGAACAGATCGCCGGCGTGCAGGAACAGGACGTTCGGCGCCTCCCGGCGCAGGGCCTCCACCGCGGCCATGACGTTGGGGAAGCCCCCGAGCTCCGCATAGACCGCCTTGCCCTTCAGGCCTTCGGCGATGTCCAGGGCCAGGCGCACCTGGGTGGGCTCCATCTTCGAGTGGGTGTCGCCCACGTGCAGGATCGTCACGACCAGGGGCTCCGCGGGAGCCGGAGCGGCTTCCTCCGGGCCCACCGCGGCGGGAGGTGTGGCGCAGGATGCCAGGATCGCCGCCGCGAGGACCGCCGACAGGAACAAGTGACGTTTCATATGCACCTCCTGCCTCCAGCCTATGTACCGGGACCCGCGGTGTCAACGTCGCTTCCCGGCCTCGCTTCCCGGCGGCCGCGAGCGCGTGGTAGAATGCCCGCGATGCCGGAGGAGATCGCTCTGGTGGAGGACGAGCAGAACATCCGCGACACGGTGGCCTACGCGCTGCGTCAGGAAGGCTACCGGGTGCTGGCCTACGCCGACGGGGAGGAAGCCTGGAAAGCCCTGGAGCGCAGGCTGCCGGACCTGCTCATCCTGGACATCCTGCTGCCCCGCGTGGACGGCCTGGAGCTGTGCCGGCGCGTGCGGGCGCGATCCGAAAGCGTGCCCCTGATGTTCCTCACCTCCCGGGACGAGGAGTTCGACCGGGTACTGGGCCTGGAGCTGGGCGCCGACGACTACCTGTGCAAGCCTTTCTCCGTACGCGAGCTGTGCGCCCGGGTCAAGGTCCTGCTGCGGCGGCACGGACGCCGGGAAGCGGGGGAGGCGCTGCGCGTGGGGGCGCTGGAGCTGGATTCCCCCAGGCACACGGCCCGGTGGAAAGGGGAGCCCGTGCGCCTGACGGTCACCGAGTTCCGCATGCTCCGCAGCCTCGCCTGCCAACCGGGCATCGTCAAGACCCGCGAGCAGCTCCTGGCGGAGAGCTTCCCCCACGACCAGTACATGTCCGACCGCACCGTGGACACGCACATCAAGCGCCTGCGCCGCAAGCTGGCCGCGGCGGACCCGGCCTTCGCCGGCATCGAGACCATCTACGGCCTGGGCTACCGCTACGCCGCCGAAGGCTGAGCAGGCGCGGCCCGCGGCGCGGCGCCCGCGAACCGCCGCGCGCCCGCACGCCCGGCGCCCGCCCCTCTTCTCCCGCATCGCCGTGCGCCTCCTGGCCTTCAACCTGCTGCTGGTGTTCCTGCCGGTGGCCGGTTTCCTGTACCTGGACACCTACGAGCGCCAGCTCCTGCGTTCCCTGGAACACGCGCTGGCACAGCAAGCCCGCGTGCTGGCCGCAGCGCTCTCGGGGCATGGGGGGCTCACTCCTGACGCCGCCGCGGCGCCGCTGCGCGAGCTGCGCCGGCGGCACGAGGCCCGTTTCCGGATCGTGGACCCCGGGGGCCGGCTCCTGGCCGACTCCAGCCGCCTGGAGTCGGGCGACGGGCGCGAGGATGCGCCGGTCCCCGCACCCGCCGGGCAGAGCGACCCGTCCGTCGCCTCACCCGTCCGCGACGCCTGGAGCCGCCCCCTGTACCGGCTGGCCTCCTTCCCCGTGCGCCTGGCCCGCCGCCTGTTCGCCCCGCCCGAGCCGCCCTATGAATCCGGGGAGTTCTACTCCGGCGCGGACACGCTCCGCGTCGAAGAGCTCCTGGCGGCCCTGGCTGGGAGCTATGGAGCGGCCACGCGCATCTCGGCCGGCGGGCAGCGCTCCGTCACCCTGTACAGCGCCGTTCCCGTGCTCGATAAAAAGAAGGTCGCGGGCGCGGTCCTGGTCTCCCAGTCCACCTATCGCATCCTGCGCGACCTGTACGAGCTGCGCCTGCGGGTCTTCGAGATCTTTCTGGTTTCCGTGGCCGCGGCCGTGGCCCTGAGCCTGCTCACGGCCACCACGATCGTGCGGCCCCTCACCCGCCTGCGCCGGCAGGCCGGGGAGATCCTGGACGGACGCGGCCGCCTGCGCGGCCACTTCCAGGCGCCCACGCGCCGGGACGAGATCGGCGAGCTGGCCCGGGCGCTGCGGGAGCTAACCCGCCGTCTGGAGGCGCACCTGGCCTTCGGGGAGTCCTTCGCCGCGGATCTGTCCCACGAGCTGAAGAACCCCCTGGCCTCGATCCGGGCCGCCGCGGAGATGATCCCGGCCGCCGGGGCGGACGAGCGCGCCCGCTTCTTGGGGGTGATCCAGCAGGAGGTGGCGCGTCTGGAGGGGCTCCTGGCCCGGGTGCGGGAGATCGCCTGGATCGACGCCCGCCTGGAGGAGGAGCAACGGGAGAGGCTGGACGTCGCGGAGCTGGCCGCACGCTGCGTGGAGAGCCTGCGCCTGCGCCAGCCGACGCTCCCGGCGTTCCGCCTGGCCGTGCCGGGCTGCGGGGCCTCCCCCGCGGCTCGACCCACCGTGCGCCTTGCCCCCTACCGCCTGGCCCAGGTGCTGGAGAACCTCTTGGACAACGCGGCGGGCTTCGCCCCTCCGGGAAGCGAGGTCGAGGTGACAGTCACCCGCGAAGGAGGGTGGGCGGTCCTGCGCGTGGCCGACCGGGGACCCGGCATCCCGCCCGATCACCTGCAGCGGATCTTCGACCGCTTTTTCAGCTACCGGCCGCCGGCGGGCCCGCGTTCGGGTCCCGACGCAGGAGGCGAGCCGCTCGGCACGCGCGCCGCGGACCCGCGCGCCGAGCACCCCGGCCTGGGGCTGGCCATCGTCAAAGCAGTCGTCGAAGGCTACGGCGGCATGGTGAGCGCCGCCAACCGCGAGGCCGGGGGGGCCGTGTTCGAGGTGCGCCTCCCGGCGGAGTAGCCCGCCCTTGAAGGTAAAATATGTTGAAGTTAGACTGCGGGAAGGGGCAGTTTGGGAGGATGCATGGATTTCGACATTCATCAGCTTGATGG
>CAZMWZ010000120.1:0-4809 GCA_964570045.1 uncultured Spirochaetaceae bacterium | reverse complement strand
CCCAAGCCGATTCGGTATTGAGATTCCTAGAGAGAATCGAACCGCAGTTCAAGGGATTGATGAACGACCCCGCAAGGTTCGGTATGGCGAAGTCTTTTTTCATGATGGGTCAGTCGGCAGGCTTTGATATGACCAAACAAGAGGACATGGATTCGTTCGTAAAACTCTATAATGCCGGTCTATCACCTGAGCGCGAAGGGTTGAAGGAGTCTTGGCCACGTATCCGCGATACTGACAGGATTTAAAAAGGCCACCTCGGGCAAAAAAAAGCTGGAGAGGAAAAAGCGTAAGATAGCCAATGCCGCTCGAAAGATCGGGAGGAAGAAAAGGAAGTAGGGGGAGTTTGGAGGATTTATCCGGTTGATCCGGCGGTACTCGGTGGGCGGCCTATGGCTGGTGAAACGCTGCCGGGAAACCGCGGCAATATGCACGGGGGATGCCGGGAAGGCTAGAACAGCTCCCCTTGCGCCTCTGGTTCCTCCTGGGGCTTCGGCCTGCTCGGCTTCGGCCTCCTCGGCTTCGGTATCCTCGGCCTGGGCGCGGCTTTCGCCTGCAGCTTCAGCACGCGCTGCACGTCCCGTGTGCGGTCGCGCTTCCGCCAGATCACCAGGGCTTGTTTCCATTCCCCCAGCTTTTCGTGCATGCGCGCCTGGTTGGGCTCGTCGCCGAGCCTTTGAAAAATGGCTAGGGCCTGCGGGAACAGGCCGCCTTCACGGTAGTGCCTGGCCGCGCCCTGCAGGTCGCCGTGCCGCTCCAGGAGCGAGCCGGCCAGCGCGCAATCCTTTTGCATCCGGCAGATGACTGCGGCCTCACCTAACTGCTTGCTCTCGACCTGCGGCCTTTCCAGAAGCCAGGAAACAGCCCGCCGATAGTCGCGGGCGCTGCCTCCGACCAGCCTGTAGTTCCACTCGTCCACCGGGAGGCCGGCCACGAGCGCTTCGAAACGCTCCTTATCCCGCAGATAGGCGGCGCAGGCCAATAAAGCCGCGTCCCCGGCTTCCCTGCCGGCGCTCTCCACGGCCTCCATGAAGGGAGGCAGGAACTCCGGCAGTGTTGTCAGGCGGTGGGAGTGCCAGCGAAGCATCTCGAAGATAGTATTGTGATTTTTCGCCTCCAACAGGAGCCGAAACTGGTCGCTGGGATACGCCTCGGTGAAGCCGAAGAACGGCTGGCGGAGGGAGAATACCCGCCGGACCAAGGGCAGGGTCGCTTCCCTGTCCGCAGACAGACCGCGGCGGAACAGGAGCGTGAAGAGGGCCATTTCCTCCTCCTGCACGTACCAGCGGCTTCGCTGTTCGAATTCGGTCACCAGCCGTTCCAGCACGTCGATCGGCACCTCCAGCTCCTCCCCCCGCTGCTCTACGTAGCTCCGGGCGGCTTCGACTTCGTCGCCGGCCAGCAGCAGGGGCAAAGCTTCCGCGTCGCTCTTCAAGCTGAGCAGGGCCCGCAGCATTCCTTCCTCGTTTTCCAGGGCCCGGAAGCGCCGCAAGGCCCCCCTGCCGTCGCCGCGACCCAGGCGGTCCTCGGCCTCCCGCGCCAGCTCCTGGGCCTTGAGCGGATCGTATCCCCAGCCCCGGCGCAGGTGGGCGGCCAGCGCCCGCTGGATGCGCTCTTCCTTTTGCGGGAACTCCAGGCCTTCCAATTCCCGGGCGGCCTTCAGGTGCTGGCCCCTGGCGGCCAGGCACTCGGCGGCCGCCGGCGCGTTTCCGCCTGCCAGGTAATCCGCCCGCGCCAGCTCCAGGTACCCGCGGGCCTGGAAAAGCGGGGCGGACCGGTCGAACTGCGAGAGCGCGGAATAGCGCAGGGCGGCCTTCAAGGTCCCCTTCTGGTAGGACTGCGCTTCCCGCTGGAGCCGCTCCCTCTGCTGCGGGCCCTGCTCGGCGAAACGCCGGAAAGCCGCGATGGACTTCTCCAGCTCCTTGCGCTTTTCGTACAGGACCGCCGCCTCGTGCTCGTCGCCCATTTTTTCGTAGCAGTCCAGGAGGCTGTCCTGGTTTTTGAGCTTTTTATACAGAAGGGCCGCTTCGCCCCAGGCCCCGGCCCGGTAATACAGGTCGGCCGCCTTGCTCCAGTTCCGGGCCCGGCGGTAGCTCTCCGCGGCGCGGGTGAGGTCGCCCGCCTCCCGGTAGCGCTCCGCGGCCTCGGCGTACTTTTTTTGCGCATATAGGTACTCGGCCAGCCTGGCGTGGTTTCTGGCTTGCGCCCAGTTCCGCGCCGCCGCCTCCAGCTCCCCCAGCTCCTCCCAGCCGGAAGCCGCTTCCTCGTATTTGCGCTGGCCTTCCAAAAGCCGCAGCTCGCAGACCCGCGCTTTCTTCGGCTCATCGGCCCGCCGCCAGTGCTCGGCCGCTTCGGCGAAACGCCGAAGCTTCTCGAAGCCTTCCGCCGCCTCCCGATGATAGCCGTGCCGGGCGAACAGCTCCGCGCCGCGCTCCGGCTCGCCGCGGGCGCGGAAGGCGAACGCCTCGGCGATCTCCTGCCGCGCCTGGTTTCCGGCATTGCGGTAACATTCGGCGGCCGCGGCGAAGTGCTCCCGGTCGAAGAAGTAATCCCCCTGCTCCTGCCACTGCGCCGGCGTGCTGGCCCTTTCCCACAGGCCGGAAAGGACCTCTTTTTCCGCCGTGCGGTGGATGAGCGCTCCGAGGGCGCCGGCCTCCCAGAGCGCGGAGGCCTGCGGCCCGTCGTACAGCACCAGGACGTTGCGGGCCCGGGTCACGGCCACGTACAACAGGTTCAGCTCGTGGCGCAGGTGAGGCGCGTGGGCCGGATCCAGGGCCTCGCCCCGCCCCACGCGCCGCCACAGGTCCCCGGACTTGCGGTCCTGGCCGAACTTCCACAGCAGCACCGCGTCGAACTCCAGTCCCTTGGCCTCGTGGATCGTGAAGACCAGCTCGCTGGCCAGCAGGGTCTTGAGGCGGCGCTGCTCGGCGCCGTCGCGCACCAGGATGATCCGGCCGGCGACCGCAATGCGGGCCAGGCGCAGCACTTCTTCCTCCGCGATCCCGGTCACCAGGAAAGGGGGCTTGCCCTGGAACTTCCAGTCTTCCCGCACCTCCGTGCCGGAAAGCCCCACCAGGGCCTGCTTGAGCTCCAGCAGCGCATTGGCCAGGCGCACGATGCTGCCCACGCAGCGGAAGTTCAGGTTGAGCAGGTTCACCTCCGGGGGCTCCCGGCCGCGCTCGTAGAACTTCTGCTTCACGTCCTCCCAGCGGAAACCGCTGGGGTTGATGATCTGCTTCAGGTCCCCGGCGAAAGCGATGCGGTCGAAGGGGCGGGCCAGGCGCAGCACCAGGGCGATCTGGATATCGGCGAAATCCTGAACCTCGTCGCAGACCACCAGGTCGTAGGCGAAGCGCTCCTCCTCGGGATCCATCATCGCCAGGGCCCGGCGGCACAGGTCGATCTCGTCCCAGCTTCCTTCGGCCTGCAGGCGGTCCTGGTAGTACTCGGCGATGGAATAGATTTCTTCGCGGTTGTAAAGGAAATTCGGCGCCCGCTTCCGGCCCAGCGAGCTGTATTCGTTGAAAGTGAGCAGGGGGGTCTGGAAGCCCCGGGATTTCTCCTCCACGAGGCGCAGGACCTCCTTCAATAGATACTCCGCCTTGCCGCGCGCGGCGGGCTCCGGTTCCGCCAGGCTCTGCACGAACCGCTCGTAGGAGGGATAGTCGGTCTTGCGCTCCAGGATCCTCTCGATTTTGATGAGCCACTCGAAGGGCTTCAATCCCAGCAGGTACTCCTGGAGCCGCCGCAGGCCGGCCTGCCCCAGGCCGCCGCGCAGGTAATCGGCCGCCAGACGGCGGCAGCCGGGCGCGTCGATCGGAGGCTTGGCTCCCTTGATGATGGAGCGGATCTCCTCCCAGACCAGCTCCGGGTCGTAGCGGCGGTGGAGCTTATGGTTGCGGAAAATCCGCTCGAACTCCGGCAGGCGGACCTCCGCGCCCTTGGGCAGCGCGGCCCCGTGGGCCTCCAGGATGCTCTCCACCAGCTCGCGAAACACCCGGAACTCCGGCGCCGCCCCGCTCGGACCGCCGGTTCCCGCCGCCGGCACCTCCAGGCCCTCCTCCAGGTCGGTATTCTTTACCAGCCCCCGGTAGATGCGCTGCGAGAAACGCTGGAGAAAGGGGCTGTAGGTGAGGAACAGCCGGCGGCGGCGGCGGAACTCGGGGCGCAGGAGGTAGTAGACCAGGATGGTGGTCTTGCCGCTTCCGGCGGTCCCGGAGAGCAGCACGGGCGGGTCCTTCTGGAGTATCGATGTCTGTTCTTCGGTCAGGAACAGGTGGATTTCCAGACCGTCCGGCTCCGCTCCGGCCAGCAGCCGGCGCCATTCCTCGTCGTTCAGCACCAGCCACTTCTGGGGACCATAGCCCTCGCCGGCCTTTTCCTCGATGTTCTCCTGGCTGAGCCATTCCGGGACCGGCGGGTCCAGGACCAGCTCAGGAAGCTCCTGGGTGCTCTCCGCCTCGAAGTCCAGGAAGGGCGCGTTCTCGGGGATGATGCCGCGGGCCCGCCGGCCGACCTCGTCATGGGAGGAGATTCCCCACACATAGGCGGCGATCCGCTCCCGGTGACGGCCCAGGGTGAACAGCAGCCGGTCGCTCCGATTCAGCCGCGCTTCGAACACCACCTTCCGCCCGGTACCCTTCAGCTTCTTCACCCGCACGCCGGCGTCCCAGAAGCCATTGGCCAGGAACTCCAGCTTCTCCTGCAGGCGGCGTTTCTCCGCCTGCCCCAGCGAGAGGACGTGGCGCTTGAGCCCTTCGTTCAACAGCAACAGGTACTGATCAGCCACAGGGGGAGGATAGCAGAAGTGAA
>CAZMWZ010000119.1:0-9330 GCA_964570045.1 uncultured Spirochaetaceae bacterium | reverse complement strand
CAGGATCGTCTTCTGGGGCGGCGGGGTGGACACCCAGAAGACCCTGCCCTTCGGGACTCCGGCCCAGGTACGGGCGGAGGTGCTGCGGGCCTGCGAGGTCTTCGCCCCCGGCGGCGGCTTCGTTTTCAACACCATCCACAATATTCAGGCAAGAACACCGCTGGAAAACGTGATCGCCATGCTCGACGCGGTCAAGGAATTCAACGGGCAAGCAAATATTTAACTCTAACTAAGGAGAGTAACTGAATGATCAAAGAGTTCTTCTACTACAACCCGGTCAAGCTCGTGTTCGGGGAAGGAAAGCTCCAGGAGGCGGGCAAGTACGCCCTGATGTACGGCAAGAAGGCGCTCATCGTGACCACCGGGACGATGTTCAAGGAGAGCGGCCTGGTGGACCGGCTGCAGAAAATCCTGAAGGCCAGCGGCGTGAGCTCGGTCTACTACCCGGAAGTCAACGCCAACCCGCTGAACACGCAGATCGACAAGGGCGCCGAAATCGCCCGGGCCGGCAACTGCAAGCTGGTGATCGGCCTCGGGGGCGGCAGCGCGATCGATGCGGCCAAGGGCATCGCCATCGTGCTGGGCCACAAGCGCCCGATCTGGGATTTCTGCATCGGGAGCGACGTAGCCCCGATCACCGACAAGACCTACCCGATCATCGCCATCACCACGACCTCCGGCACCGGCAGCGAGTGCACCCAGTGGTCGGTGATCACCAACCCCGACACGGAGGAGAAACCGGGCATCGGCTCCGACTACACCTTCGCCAAGGTGGCGATCGTGGACCCCGAGCTCATGGCCACCATGCCGCCCAAGATTACGGCCTCCACCGGCTTCGATACGCTGGCGCACGCCATCGAGGCCTACACCGCGGTGCTGGAGACGCCCATCACGGACTTGTGTTGCGAGCAGGCGATCCGCCTGGTTGGCCGGTTCCTGCGGCGCGCGGTGAAGAACGGCCAGGACCGGGAGGCGCGCAACGGCATGGCCTACGCCAACTCCCTGGCGGGCATCGCCATCTCGGTGGGCATCGTGACCGTCTGCCACGGCCTGGCGCACTCGGTGGGCGGCCTTTCCGGCTCCACCCACGGCGAGACCCTGGCGGCCATGACCCCGCACACCATGCGCTTCTCCATGAAGGCCTACCCGGACAAATATCGCAAGGTCGCCATGTTCCTGCGCGACGAGTGCGGGGCCCCCGAGCAGTACTCGCTGGAGGACAGCATCAAGGAAGTGGAAGCCCTGATCCACGACGTGGGGCTGGGCGCGCCGCTGTCTAAGCAGGGGCTGAAGGAGAAGGACATCGAGCGGGCCGCCGACGGGGTGCTGCGCTACATGGGCGGTTCCATCACCAACGACCCCGCCACGCCGAAACGGGAGGACCTGATCGCGATCATCCGCAAGGCGTTCTGATCGTGATCGCCATGGGCTACGAGATCGAGCAGGTGCTTAATGTCCACAACGAGATCGGGGAGGCCCCCCTGTGGGTCCCCGAGGAGCACCGGCTGTACTGGACCGACACGGAAGCCAACATGGTCTGGAGCTACCAGCCCCGCAGTGGGGCCAGGGAGAGCTGGACCCTGAGCCTGCCCGCTACCTCAATACTACGCAGGGAGAACGGCGGCTTCCTGCTGGTCACCAAGACCGGACTGGCTTTCTGGGACCGGGACACCAACACCTGCGAGCTCGTGGCCAACCCCCTGGCCGACTCCAAGACGCTGTGGTTCAACGACGGGGCGGTGGACCGGCAGGGGCGCCTGGTGACGGGTACCATGAACTATCGAGCCCTCAGCTCGCCCGACGGCTGCCTGTACCGTCTGGACCCGGATCGGGAAATCACCTGCCTCGACACCGGGTTGGCCGTGGCCAACGGCATCGGCTTCAGCCCGAACGGGTCGACCCTGTACGTCTCCGAGCAGTTCCGCGGCCGGATCCTGTGCTACGACTACGACCAGGAAGCGGGCACCGTGAGCGGCCGACGGCTGTTCGCCCAGCTGCCCGAAGCGGAGGGGCTGCCCGACGGGATCCGCGTGGACAGCGAGGGGTATGTATGGAACGCCCACTGGGGCGGGGGCCTGATCACCCGGTACACCCCGGAGGGAACGGTGGACGCCCAGATCCGCATGCCCGTGCCGGTGGTGACCTGCCTGGCCTTCACCGGGGAGCGCCTCGACGAGCTATACGTCACGACGGGCTGGTACGGGCTGAGCCTGGCGGAGCAGAAGAAAAAGCCGGGCTGTGGGGACCTGTTCCGGATCCGCACCGACTGCACCGGCCTGGTGGAGCCGCGCTTCCGCGGCTAGGGGGCTTGGATGAGCGATATCGTCTACGACTTCAAGGGAAAGACCGCGATCGTCACGGGGGCGACCAAGGGTATCGGACGGGACATAGCGCTCGCCTTCGCCAGGGCCGGCGCGAGCCTGGGCATCACGGGCCGCAATGAGCAGGAGCTGCGGGAGGTGGCCGCCGAGGCGCGCGCCGCCGGCGTGCGCTGCGAGACGCGGAAGGCGGACCTGGCTTCGGCCGCTGACTGCGCCGCGCTGGCCGAGCACTTCGCCGCCCTGTTCCCTGTCATCGACATTTTGATCAACAACGCGGGCTTGAGCTTCCCGGAGAAGCTGGTAGATCTGGACGTCGGCCATTGGGATACGACCCTGGCCGTCAACCTGCGCGCCCCGGCCCTCATCTCCAAGGTGATCGCCCGGAAGATGATCGCCGCCGGCCGCGGGACGATCATCAACATTTCCAGCAACGCCTGCCTGGCGGGGATCGAAGAGCACGCCGCCTACTGCGCCAGCAAGTTCGGCCTGGACGGCCTGACCAAGGTCATGGCCGTGGAGCTGGGGCCGCACAACATCCGGGTCAACGCCATCGCCCCCACCGTGGTTCTCACCCCCATGGGCACCCAGGTCTGGGGCGACCCGAAGAAGGCGGACCCGGTCAAGGCCAAGATTCCCCTGGGCCGCTTCGCCCAGCCGCGGGAGGTCACCGCGGCGGTGTTTTTTCTGGCCTCCGAGGCAGCAGGCATGATCCACGGGGAGACGCTGATCATCGACGGAGGGGTCAATGCCAAACTCTATTGAGGGCAAGACGGCGCTGGTGACCGGCGCGGCCGGGGTGATGGGCCTGGCGGTGGTCAAGGCGCTCCTAGCCGAGGGAGCCACGGTGGTCATGGTCGACCTGGCCGAAAAGCGCTTGCAGGAGCTCGCGCGCCCCCTGGGCAGACGGGCGGTGCCGGCCGTCTGCGACGTCACCGATCCCCCCGCCATCCAGCGGGAGCTTTCGCGCCTTAAGGCGTCCATCGGCACGGTCGACATCCTGGTGAACAACGCCGGGATCCTGTCCAACAACAAGTCGCAGGCCACCACGCCGGAAGAGTGGCGCAAGGTGGTGGAGATCAACCTGGGCGGTATCTTCTACCTCTCCCGGGCGGTCATCCCGGGCATGCAGGCGAAAGGCTGGGGCCGGATCGTCAATGTCTCCTCGCTGGCCGCACAGACCGGCGGCCTGACCGCGGGTACGGCCTACGCGGCCTCCAAAGGCGGGGTGATCTCGCTGACCCGCTCCCTGGCCGCAGAGACCGCCCCCTTCGGGATCACGGCCAACGCCATCGCGCCGGCGTACGTGAAGACGCCCATGATCACCGAGCAGCTGACCGAGGAAGAGCGCCAGGCGGTGCTGAAGAAAATCCCCGTGGGGCGGTTCTGCGAGCCGGAGGAGTTCGCCCACGTGGTGCTCTTCCTGGCCAGCCCGCTGGCCGGTTTCATCACTGGCGAGGTGATCAATCTTAATGGAGGTTTGTACTTTAATTGAACGCAGCGAGCATCTGGCAGTGACCACCAAAACGAAGAGTGCCGGGAAATCCACCCGCACCTATGCCGCCCCCGCCGTGGACCGGGCGCTGGACATAATAGAATACATGGCCGGGCACCCCCGGCCCTTCGGCGCGACCGAGCTGTCCCGCATCCTGGGCATCTCACTGAACTCGGTGTTCCGCATCCTCAAGCGCCTGACCGAACGGGACTACACCACCCAGGACCCCGTCTCCGGGGGCTACCAGTTGAGCACCCGGGTGTTCTCACTGGGCATGAGCCTGTACACCCGCTTCGAGCTGCGGCAGCGGGCGAGGCCCCACCTGGAGTGGTTGTGCCGGGAGACCGAGGAGACGGTGCAGCTCCAGGTCCCGCACGGGGAGAAGGTGCTGGTCCTGGACACCGTGAGCCCGGAGGTTTCCTTTTACCTGCGAGTGGTCCCCGGCAGCCAGGTATACTACCACCCCAACGCCTACGGCAAGGCCATGCTGGCCTTCATGCCCGAGGAGGAGATCAAGGCGATCCTGCCGCCCAAGCTGCCCGCCCTGACCCCCCGCACGATCACCCTGTTGCGGGAGCTGCTGCCGCAGCTGGAGGAGACCCGGCGCACCGGCCTGGCCTACGACAACGAGGAGTACACCAGCGGCATCGTGTGCATCGGCTCGCCGGTGTTCGACGTGCAGGGCAAGATCGCCGCGGGTCTGGGAATCACCGCCATCGCCAGCCTGCTGGACGAAAAACAAAAGACGGCCTTTGCGCAGCTGGTGCTGGAGTGCGCCTACAAGGTGTCCAAGGCGGTCGGCTACTCGGGGGATTTCTTCCGCAACAAGCTGAAGAGCTGAAACCGATGCGCCAGCAGGAAGTCCGGACGCTGCGCGGCCTTGCCGCCCGTTGGCAGGAGCACGCCCACCACCCGGTCATGAAGGAGCGGCGCCGGCAGTGGCAGGCCGTCAAGGACCTGCGGGCCGAGCGGCCTATGATCCTGGTTGAGACCTGCATGCTGCCGGACTACATAGGGCAGGGAGAGCTCGCCTGCCGGGACCCGTACCTGCGCAACATCGAGAAGTCCCTGTTCGAGATCGTGCGGCACACCGACGAGATCGGCGATGACATCGTCGTCGACCCGTATTTCCGCATCCCCTGGGCCATCGAGATCTCCGACTACGGTGTTCCCATCCAGGCCTTCCACGCCCTGGCCGTAACCGGCAGCGACCTCGGGTATTCCTTCAACTTCGGCGTCCAGTCGGAGGCGGATTTCCGGAAGCTCCACCTGCGCGCGCGCCGCGTGAACCGGGAGGAAAGCCTTCGCCAGCAGGCGATGCTGGAGGATATTTTCGGGGATATCCTGCCGGTGAAGCTCGGCGGCTTCGATTACTTCGACCCCGACCCAGGCTACCGCCCCTGGCTGGGCAACCTGTATGGCGGCCTGACCATGGACCTGTTCAAGCTGATCGGCAACGACAATCTGCTGTTCTGGGTGTACGACAACCCGCCGCTGCTCCACAAGCTGATGTCACTGATCCGCGACGACCGCCAGGCGCACTTCCGGTTTCTGGAGCGGGAGGGTCTGCTGTACCAGAACACGGACACCTGGATGCCCTGCCCCGGCAGTTACGGCTTCGTATCCGACCTGCCGCCCTGCGACCAGGACGGCCGGGAGGTGCTCCTAAAAAATTGCTGGTGCTGGACCGACTCCCAGGAAAGCGCGCCCATCTCCCCCGCGATGTTCAGCGAGTTCTTCCTGCCGTACATCGCCGAGGTGACCCGGCCCTTCGGCCTGACCTACTACGGCTGCTGCGAGGCGGTGCACGACCGCTTCGATTACATAGCCAAGGCGATCCCCAACCTGCGGGCCGTGTCGGTCTCGGGGTGGAGCGACCTGTTCAAAATGGGGGAGCTGCTCGGCCGGCAATACGTCTATTCCCGCAAGCCCACCCCCGCCTACATCAGCGGCGGGCACCCCTACTGGGACCTGTTGGAGAAGGACGTGCGCGACACGCTGGCCGCCGCGAAGGACTGCAACCTGGAGTTCTGCTACCGCGACATCTACACGATCGACGGGGACCGCCCGCGCCTGGCCCAGTGGGTTCAGATGACGCGGGCCCTGATTCAGGGCTAAGCCCGCTCACTCCCAGGCCTCCGCCAGCGCTTTCACGAACTTCTGGTATCTCGCGTACTTGCCGGCATACAGCTTGGTGTTCGCCGGCTGCGGCTGGACCGTGTGCGAGACGCGCACCATGCGCGCTACCGCATCCTCAAACGATGAAAAAAGACCGACGCCGGTCCCGGCGCAGATCGCCGCGCCCATCGCGCCCAGCTCCTCGCTGGCGGTGACCTCGATGGAAAGCCCCAGGACGTCGGCGAACATCTGCAGCCACACCGCTGATTTCGCCGCTCCCCCCGCGATGCGCGCCGCCCGCGGCGCATCCCGGTAGGCGAGCAGGCGGTCGACATGGGTCTTGTGGGAGAACACCACCCCTTCGAAAACCGCTCGCAGCAGGTGGGCCTTGCCGTGCCAGCCGCGCAGGCCCAGAAAGCACGAGGAGGCCTTCGGCCCGACATTGCTGCCATATAGAAAAGGAAGGAAAACGATGTCGGATTCCGCCGCAGCCACTGAAGCCACCATGTCGCCGCAGACGTCGTAGCTGGAGCGGCCGTCCGTTCGGGCGTGGAGCGTTTCTGAGCCCATCAGCTCCGACACCACCCACTCCAGGTTGCTCGCCGAGGTGGCGCTGCCTTCCATGATGAGCCAATGCCCGGGCAGGCAGTACGCGGAGGTCATGAACAGGTCCCGCGCCTCTACCGGAGCAGTGCTGATGTACTCGTTGATGCTCCACGAGCCGGCGATCAGGCAGAGCTGCGCCGGGTCGACGATGCCCGAGGCGATGGCGCAGGCGCTGATGTCGAACAGTCCCCCGGCCACCGGGGTTCCCTCCCGCAGTCCCGTCTCCGCCGCCGCTTCCCGGGTGACCCGCCCGCAGATCTCCTCCGGGCGGCGGAGCGGCGGCAGCTTGTCCCGGTAGCCGGCAATGCCGAACCCTTCCAGAAGTTCCCGGTCGTAGTCCAGCTCGCGCACGTTCAGCAGGCTGGTGCCCGAGTAGTCGGTCAGCTCGGCGAAGGCCTCGCCGGTGAGCCGGTAGCGGATGTAGTCCTTGCACATGAACACCCAGCGCGTCCGCTCCAGCACCTGCGGCTGGTGGTCGCGGAACCAGGCCAGCAGTGCGGCCGGCTGGGCGGGCCAGAGCGACTGGCAGATCCTGGGCAGCAGGCGCGCGGCCGTGCCGTCCGCGTACCACTTCCGTACGTAGTCGCCGGCCCGGGTGTCGGCGGAGTTGATGCCGTCGTAGGTGGGTTTTCCCTCCGCGTCGACCAGGTACATCCCGTTCCCGTGCCCGCTCACCGCGATGGCGGCAATTTGACCGGCGCCGATCCTCGCCTTCCTCAGTGCCTCGCCGATCACGCGCACGTTGGCGGCCCATAGGCCGGCAATGTCCTTTTCGGCGTGTCCGGGTTCGGGGAAAACCAGCTCGCACTTGACGCCAGCAACCGCCAGCTCGTTGCCGGAGGTGTCATAGACGGCAGCCTTGGTGACCGTCCCCCCGTTGTCGATGCCCAGCAGATAGCGGGCTGCCTTGGTATTCAATTGCTGCTTCGAAGAATATGTTGAATAGACCTCAACCGGGCCACTCGAACTCCGCCCCTGAAAAAATCATAACAGATAAAGACCCTCCGAGCAACGTGAAACAGGGGTCGGTCGCTAGGCCCGCGCGGTCTACTTGCGCAGGTAGGCGAGCCTATCCGGAAGGGGCAGGTTGTTGCCGAAATCGTCCTCCCCGTAGCCGCTCTCGGCCAGGAGGCGGAGGTCTGCGAGGACCCGCTGGTCCCCGGTAAAAGACACGCTCAACTCGGTGGGAACGTCGATCTTGCCAAGAGTGAGCAGCTGCACCAGGGCGCGCGTCACAAACTCCTCCGTGTTTTCGTCGGCCCTCAGCTTGAGCTCCTCCACAATCACGTCGCGTTCGTAGAGCACCAGTCGGTTGCAGGCGAACAGGGCCTGGATCACGCCGCGCACCGCGGCGGACTGCTGCCCGGTCCCTTCGACCCTGCTCGCTTCGGACTCGAGCACTCTGTGCACCTCCTCGGCCAGACGGCGCTTCTTGCGGGCGTTGATTTTCTCATTGGCGCGGAACAGGTCCAGTGTAACGCCGGCATTGTAGCTTTCTCCCTCCAGCTCCATGACGACCTCGCTGCCAAAGTGGTTGACGATCCTGGCGATCAGGGCAGAGGGGCGCACGTGGAAGCCGCGATAGCGGGGCACAGGCACGCTGATGCGCCCCTGGATGGCGTAGCGCCGAAGCATGTCGTGGCACAGGGAGCGGGTGACCAGGATGTAGCGGCTGGAGAAAGCCAGCGAGAAGCGCATCAGCATTTCCAGCAATTGGGCGGTGTCTGTGGTTTCGCCTGGCGGCGTTTTCGAGGGGAGGCTGAGGAGGTGTCGTTCGCAGTAGTGGGTGAAGGCGGTGGCCGTCTCCAGGAGGTGGTAGGTCACAGTGATGTGCCCGCGCAGCACGGGCAGACGCTCGTCGAGGGTCTCCACGTTGGAGTCGGAGATGTGGGTGTCGTACACCGACTGCAGGTTGTGGAACTTCTGTTCCAGGTTGCGCAGGCGTTCCTCGCTGATCGGGTCGGGGATGAGGCCGGCGTAGCTTTCAGCCCGATTGCTCAGGGCGACGTGGATGAACCTGGCATCTTCCGCGAGATTCAGGAATGCCGTGGCCAGGTACACCACGGTTTCCTCCGGGGAGGCGACCTTATCGCTATCGCGGTCCGGTGGCAACCTCCCGTCCGGCAGATCGTCGGCGAAGCGCTCCAAGGCGGGAATTTCCGATGGATTGGCAAGTTGAAGCTCCCGAGCGGTCGCGAGCAGGTTACGGCTGCTGCGCACCAGGACACGGCAGGTGAACTCGAGGGCATCCGTAAGGGCCGCCACGAAGTCCACCTCCAGGGGAAGGAGCCTGTAAGCGGGCAGGAAATGCAGGAGGTGCTGCAGGATATAGCTCACAGCGGAGAACAGCTTGAGCGCCGCTCCTGCCTGGCGCAGCGGGTACCAGCGACGGTTGTGCTTGACTCCGTAGGAGTCCAACAGCTCTTCCAGCTTGGTGGCCTCGGAAAGCACGTCACCTAGCAGAGGCCGTGTAAAGCATTGGGTGCCCGGGCCGCTGCCGCTGATATAGGCGGCCAGTCCCAGCAGCTCGCGGATGCGCCGGTTGACCAGGTTGCTGAACGCCTCTGGAGAGACAAGCTTCGTGCTGCCCATAGCTGACGCGGTGGCTCTGCAGCCAATCTACCTGAGGGCGCGCCGAAGCGCAACCAGCGGTAGTTTCCGTCCGCCTTCATCGAGGAGGTAGCGGCGGGTACGCCGCCCGCTTACGGGGAGGGGGCTGACTGGACCCTCGCGCACGACGCCCGGCGGCGGTGAAGTCATGGCTTGACACAACCGCCGGTTGGTGCACTACTG
>CAZMWZ010000118.1:7224-9338 GCA_964570045.1 uncultured Spirochaetaceae bacterium | reverse complement strand
GTCAAGGACCGCAAGACCTGGGAGGAGTACAAGCAGCACTACGCGGAGAGCACCATCCTGGCCCGCCTGCCGGCGAACTGGGACCGAATCGCGGCCCGCCTGCGGGAACGCGACTTCCCGATCCGGCTGGGCGGGACCTACGGAGGCTTCCTGGGCTTCCCGCGGCAGATCATGGGTCTCACCCCCTACCTGATGACTCTTTACGACGACCCGGCCCTGATCCACGACATCTGCGGCACCTTCCTGCGCTTCCTGCTCGCCTACTACGACCGGATCATCCGGGACGTACGGGTGGATTGCATCCTGATCTGGGAAGACATGGCCGGCAAGCAGGGATCGCTGATTTCACCCGCCCACTTCCGGGAGTTCCTCGCCCCCTGCTACCGGGCCATGGCGGGCTTCGCCCGTGAGCAGGGCGTGGACATCGTGCTCACCGACAGCGACGGGTACGTGGAGGAGCTCATTCCCCTGATCGTGGAGACCGGCGTGACCGGCATGTACCCGTTCGAGCGGGCTGCCGGCAACGACCTGCTGCGCATTCGGGAGGCCTTCCCCGGGTTTCAGATCCTGGGCGGCTTCGACAAGCGGGTGTTGTTCGAGGGCTCGAACCGGGCCGCCATCGAAGCGGAGCTGGCGGTCGTCGCCGCCATGTTGAAGAAGGGCCGCTTCATCCCGCACGTGGACCACTTCGTGTCCCAGGACTGCACCTGGGAGAACTTCTCCTACTACCGCCAGCGACTCAACGATATCATCGACAGCCCGTGAGGAGGGTATTCACCATGAAGAAGCGCTACGCCTTTCTGATGCGGATCAAACCGGAACTGAAGGCCGAGTATAAAAAGGCCCATGACGAGATTTGGCCGGACATGGCCCGAGCCATCCGCAGGAGCGGGATCCGCAACTACTCGATCTATTTCCGCGACGACGGCACGTTGTTCGCCTATCTGGAGAGCAAGGACCCGGCCAAGGCCTTCGAGTGGCTGGGCAAGACCGAAGTGAACGCGCGCTGGCAGAAGGCCATGGACAAGTACTTCGTGAAGAAGGACCCCTCGATCCTCGGCCCGGAGGTCGTGCCGCTGGAGGAGGTGTTCTACCTGCGTTGAGCTTGATCATTGTTGTGAAATGACCTATTATGGTCTTATGAAGACCATGACGATTTCCGCCTTTAAAGCCAGGATCAGCTCAGAGCTGAAGAGGGTTCGCCAAGGGGAGCGCATCGTTCTCTTGAACCGCGATATCCCGGTAGCGGAAGTCGTGCCTTACAGCAAGGCGAACGAAACGTTCATCCGCCCCCCTCAAGGGAAGCTGAAATTTGAGCGTGTTTCTTTCACGGTGGAGGTCGATCCGTTGATCTATCTTATGGAGGATCGCAATAAGAGGTGAACTGTTATCTCGATTCCTCCGTGCTGCTGAGATACCTCCTGCGCAACGATCGCGACTTCGAGGAAGTCGCGAAGTTTGTGAAGACAGGTTCCAGCGAGTTGCTGCTTATTGAGTGCAGGAGAGTCATGCATCGATATCGGTTGCAGAATATGGTCGACGATGGCCAGCTGGCAGACCTCCTTCAGCGACTGGAGAGGGTTATTCGAAATATCTATCTGATAGAGATTTCAGCTGCGGTAAAGAACAGGGCGGCGGGGCCATTTCCGACAGTAATAGGTTCTCTTGACGCGATTCACCTCGCTTCCGCCTTGGAATGGAGGGATATGGAAACCGAGGATGAAATCATGCTGTTCTCTGTAGATAAGCAAATGCGCCTATGCGCCCAAGCCCTGGGGTTCACGGTCCAACCAGCGTGATGAGAGCAGCGGACTCAGAGCGGCTCCAGTCTGCCGCGCAGCTGCCGCTTCAGCACTTCCGCGACGGGACATGTTTCCGCTTCCATTAGCCTCGCGGAAATCTAGACTATCACGCGTGGAAGGTTCAGCCCTGAAACCCGCTTAATAGCGGCCGAACTGGCAGGCTGCCTCCAGCATGGCCACGATGTTCTCGGGGGGCACGTTGGCCTGGATGTTGTGCACCTGGTTGAACACGTAGCCGCCGCCGGGCTTGAAGAGATCCATTCGTTCTCGCACATGCTCCCGAACGGCCTCGGGCGTAGCGGTAGGCAGTAT
>CAZMWZ010000118.1:5049-7124 GCA_964570045.1 uncultured Spirochaetaceae bacterium | reverse complement strand
CCCTGGGGCATGCGGAAGCTGGAGTCCCCGCCCTGCGCGTCCAGCAGAATCCAGCTGCCGTCCGTGTCCTCCCGGATGGCGGTGCCGGGTGGGAACAGCAGCGGGGTCCCGTCGAAGGCTGCGCGCGGAATCCACTCGCTATCGGGCCGCACCGCCGCGACGATGCCGGAGAGGTCGACCGGGAGAACGTCGGCGTGGAAGCGGCGCAGAACCTCCTGCTGGACGGCGGCGATCATGAAGCGCGGATCCAGCACCCTGGTAGGGCTGCGGAGGCCCAGCAGCTTCTTGAGCCGGTCGTAGGCCCCGGCCGCGATCCCCGAGGCCTTCATGCCGCCCAGGTCGATGGGCACGCGATCCGGAGCCTGGAAGTTAACGGCCTTCTGGACCCTTTCGCGGGAAGTCATGCTAGTATTCCCGCACCAGGCGGCGGGCGGCCGCGGCGATGCGCTCCGGCTGCGGCACGTACTGCTTTTCCAACACGGGTGAGAAGGGGGCCGGGGTGTTGGGCGCGGCCACCCGGGTGATGGGGGCCAGCAGGCAGTCGGGGGCCGCCTCGGCGATCTGGGCGGCGATTTCCGCGCCCACCCCGCACTGGCGGGGGGACTCCTCGGCGATCACCACCCGGCCGGTCTTGCGCACCGAGGCCAGGATCAGGCCCAGGTCCAGGGGCCACAGGCTGCGCGGGTCGATCACCTCGCAGGAGATCCCCTCGGCGGCCAGCGCCTCGGCGGCCAGCAGGCAGTGGTGCATCATCAACAGGTGCCCGATCAGGGTCACGTCGCCTCCCTCCCGGCGCACGACCCCCTGGCCGATGGGCACGGTGAAGTCGCCTTCCGGGATCTCGGAGGAGGCGTCCAGACTGCCGGACTCCGAGCGCATGCCCTTGGAGCCGTACAGCAGCTTGTGCTCGAAGATCAGCACCGGGTCCTCATCCCGCACCGCTGTTCTCAGCAGCCCCATGGCGTCGTAGGCGGTGGCCGGGGCCACGATCTTGATCCCCGGGCAGGACAGGAAGTAGGTTTCCAGGTTCTGGGCGTGCTGGGCCCCGCGTCCGGTGACCCCCACCGGGGCGCGCATCACTAGGGGCAGGGTGAGCTTGCCGCCGGACATGTAGCGCAGCTTGGCGATGTTGTCGATGATCTGGTCGGCGGCGCACAGCAGGAAATCCCCGTACTGCACATCCGCGATCGGGCGCAGGCCCATGGCCGCCGCCCCGCAGGCCATGCCGAAGATCACCGCCTCCGAGATCGGGGTATCGATCATGCGCTTCGGGAACTGCTTCTCCAGCCCCAGGGTCACGGTGAACGCCCCGCCGTAGCCCCCCGGGATGCTGATGTCCTCCCCGAGGCAGAATACCCGCTCATCGCGGGCCATCTCCCCGCGGATCGCTTCCCGCAGGGCCTCCACGATGGACATCCTCATCGGGGCACCTCCATGCTGACGTACAGGTCCTGGTACAGGTCCTCGGGGGCCGGTTCCGGGGCCTGCTGCCCCGCGCGGATCGCCTCCTGCACCTCCGCGGCCACCTCGGCCTTGAGGCGGGCTTGCTCGCCGTCGGCCAGCAGGCCCGCAGAGGTCAGCGCACGCTCGCAGGCCGGGATCGGGTCGCGGGCGGCCCAGTGCTCCTTCTCTTCCTTGCTCATGTAGTTGTTGGGGTCCCGCCGGGAGTGGCCGCAGAGGCGGAAGGTTTTGAGCTCCAGCAGGGTGGGGCCTTCGCCCCCGCGGGCTTTCGCCAGCGCTTCCCGCGCGGCGGCATGCACCGCGAACACGTCCATGCCGTCGGCGATCGCCGAGCGCATCCCGTAGGCGGCGGCCCGCTGGGCCACGTGCTCCACCTTGCTCACCCGGCTGTAGGCGGTGGAGGCCCCATAGAGGTTGTTCTCGCACACGAACAGCGCCGGCAGGCCGTAGATCGCCGCGGCGTTGAGCGCCTCGTGGAAGGCCCCCTCGTTGGTGGCCCCGTCCCCGAAGAAGCTCACCGCCACCCGCTTCTCATCGCGCATCTTGAAGGCCAGCGCCATGCCGGCCACGATCGGGAGGTTGCCTCCCACGATGGCGATGGCCGGCAGCATCCC
>CAZMWZ010000118.1:0-4949 GCA_964570045.1 uncultured Spirochaetaceae bacterium | reverse complement strand
TCCTCGAACTCCCGGATGCTCAACATGCTGCGGTACATGGCCAGGCATTTCTCCCGACCCACGGCTTGGAGGGTGGTTGCCGCCTCGGCGGCGAAGCCCGGCGTACCCGCCGGCGCGAAGCCCGGCGTACCCGCCGGCGCGAAGCCCGGCGTACCCGCCGGCTGTTTGGTCGTCTTGCTCATAGCTCCTCTTCCAGAATGCGCTTGATCTCGGCCAGGAAGGCGGCTCCCTGCGCCCCGTTGACCCCCCGGTGGTCGAAGCTGCCAGTGAGGGTGACGGCGGAACGGGCGCGGAAGCTGCCGTCCTCCGCCACGGCCAGCTCCTTGCCGATCCTGCCGGCGGCCAGGATGGCCAGCTGCGGGGCATTCAGCACGGCGGCGAACTCCTCCACCGGATACATGCCCAGGTTGGTCAGCGTGAAGCTGCCCCCGGACACCTCGGCGCTCTGCAGGCGGCCGGCCTTGGCCTTGGCGGCCAGCAGTGCCAGCTCCCGGTCGATCTCCCGGATGTCCTTGTCCTGAGCCTGCCGGACCACCGGTACGTGCAGCTCCTCCCCGGCGGCCACCGCCACCCCGACATCGGCGTGGGGCGCGAGCAGCAGCCGCTCGCCGGCGAAGGCGCCGTTGAGCCGCGGGTGGCGGGTCAGGGCCCGGGCGCAGGCCCACACCAGCACCGCGTCCAAGGCAACCTTTTCCCCGTCGGCGCGGCGGTTGGCCTGCCGCCAGGCCAGCAGGCGGTCGGCGTCCACCCGCACTTTCAGGTAGTAGTGCGGGACCTGGGTCTTGGCGGCCGTGACCGCGCGGGCCACCGCCCGCTGGTGCACCGACAGGGGGACCTCGGCCGCAGCGCCGGGTGCGGATGGCGCCGGAGCAGCCGATGCCCGACCCGCGGCCCCCGCGGCGAAGGCCGGCGGCCCCGCGCGCAGGTAGGCGTCCAGGTCCTCGCGGGTGATCAGCCCGCGCGCGCCGGTGCCGCGCACCCGCGTCAGTTCCACTCCGTGCTTGCGCGCCAGGTTGCGCACCAGCGGGGTGGCGCGCACCTCGGCGGCTGTTGCCGGAGACGCGGTAGCAGGCGGGGGGGCGTGCGTACCCGGGGCGGGCGTGGGCGCGGCAGGCGCGACCGACGCGCGAGGAGGGGGCGCCGTCGAGCGCTCCCCCGGTTCGCCCAGCACGGCGATCACCGTGCCGGTTCCGATCACGCTGTCCGGCTCGCCCGCCAGGCGCAGGACCGTGCCGGCGGCGAAGCTCTCCACCTCCATGGTGGTTTTGTCGTTCTCCACCTCGCACAGGGCCTGGCCTTTACGCACGCTGTCCCCCACCGCCACCAACCAGCGGATGAGGCGCACCTCATCCGTGGTCTGGCTCAGGCGGGGCATGGGAATCTCAACGGCCATGCTAAATGCTCCTCAGGCGCGTCCGCGCGCCATTCAGCCTTCCATTTTAAACGGCTTGGGGTGGAACTTCGGCGCCACCCGCAGCCACGGCGTGGAGGGCCGCTCCAGGTATCCCCACTTTTCGAGGGCGCGGCGCAGGGCCTTGTTCTCGGGCTTGCGCGCGTGGTCCGCAATGGGCACCCCGCCCATTGCGGCCGCGATGGCCTGCTGCCAGGCCTGGGCGCCGGCGGTGTAGCCGTCCGGATGCCCCAGCATGCCGCCGCCGGAAGGGATGATCATGTCCTTGCCGTACTCCGAAAGCAGGATCGGCGCCAGCCCGGGGTAGGTACCCGCCGCGGGCATGCACCAGATCGGCTTGATGTGGTAGAAGGGCGCCTGGCCCACGTGCTGGCAGCGGATGCCCTCTTCCAGGCTCACCATCGGGATGCTCGACCAGTAGGTGGGGGTGAGGGTCTGGTCCGCGCCGCACAGGCGGATCAGCTTAGTGAACACGGGCCAGGAGATGGTTTTCATCGCCGCGATCATGTGCGAGTTGTGCACCATGACGGGGATCTTGACCTTCGGGTCGCTGGTGATCTGGCGGATGGCTGACAGGCCGACCGAGTAAGTAATCAGCAGGCCATTGGCGCCCAGCTCCACGGCTTTGAGCGCCTTGTCGTGCATGCGGGACACCTCGTCGGTGATCGAGCACAGGTAAATCATGCGCTTGCCGGTCTTCTGCGCGGCCCTGTCGATGGCCTCCATCACGTACTTCAAGCGGTCCTGGTAGTTGTTGTTGTACGTGTCGGAGGTCATTTCGTCGTCTTTGCACATATCCGCCCCGCCGATGGCGGTCTGGTAGACCTGGTCGCCGGTCTGCTTGGGGGTCATGCCCATCTTGGGCTTGATGATGTGCAGGGACAGGGGCCGGTCCTTTACACCGACCAGCTCGCGGATGCCGGGCACGCCGAACTTCGGACCGGTGAAGTTCTTCACCATGTCCTCGGGGAAGAACACGTCCAACAGGCGCAGGTCCTGGGAGTAGGCGAAGCAGTTGCCCGCGATCGACAGCAGCATCATCGGCACGTTGTCGTGCCAGGCGCTGATCGGGAAGGCCAGCTGGATCACCGCGCTCTTGCGGAACTCATCGCCGGAGGGCAGCTCGAAGTAGCCCACCAGCTTGCCGGAGAGGTGCTCGCGCACCTCTTCGGAGTCTTCTTTTACCTTCTGCCACGTGCCGGTGGAGCCCTCGATGGCTATGGACTCGATCAGCTTGAAGTGGTCGATGAAGTCCACCCCGGGCAGCCGGTCGCTCAGGTAGTAGGTGGCGACGATGTGAGTCTTCAAGTCGATCCCGTCCAGCGCGTGCTGGAAGATGATGGGGTCATGAACTCTTTCCATGTCAGCTTCTCCTTGTTTTCTCGATGGCTGGTTTATGCGTAAGGCCGTGGCCTTGGCTTGCCTTGGCGCGCAGGCCGCGGCGCACGGCCTGCTCGATCTCGTTGACTTCCTGGATCAGCTCGGGCGTGCTGCGCGAGGCCACCAGGATGTAGAGGGCGCGGATCAGGGTGAGCTGCGCCACCATGGAGCTGGACTGGGCGAAGTGCACCCGGTGCTCCTGGCAGGAGGTGAGCAGTGCCGCGTCCGCGAGCTCCGCCAGGGGGGAGCGGGGGTAGTTGGTAATGCCCACGGTGTAGGCCCCGCGGGCGCGGGCCGACCGGACGGCCTCCAGGACCTCCCGCGTGCCGCCGGAATGGGAAAGCCCGAAAAACAGGTGGCTCTTGCGCAGGTGGCCGGCCGAGATCAGCATGGTGAAGGGGTCCGACAGGGCCTTGGCGCTGAACCCGAGCATAGAGAACATGACCTCCGCCAGGTAGGCCACGCCCCCGGACCCGCCCATGCCCACGAAGTACAGGCGATCGGCCCGAGCGATCCGGTCCGCCACCGTCCTGAGCGCGGGAAAGCTGACCGAGGCTTCCGTGGCCTGGAGGTTGGCGACCGCCTCGGCGAACACCTTGCGGATGGACAGGTCCGGGTCGTCGTCGGCGGCGAAGATCGGCGGGACCGTCTCGTCGGGCGCCTGCATTTCCCGGGACAGGCCGATCTTCAGCTTCTGGAAGCTGTCGAAGCCGATGCGCGCGCAGAAGCGCGAAATGGAGGCCACGGAGGTGCCGATCCGGCGCGCGTACTCGTCGATCGGGGCGTTCAGGCCGTCGAAGTCCAGGGCAAGCAGGTAGTCGGCGATCCGCTGCTGCGTGGGTTTCAGGTCGCGGTAGGCCCCCTGGATGCTGGCCCGGGTGGACATGCCGGCAGTATGTGAAAATAATTTCCGCTTGTCAATACGATGGAGCGTGGAATTGTAATATTCTTTCAAACAATCCTTGACAGTACGGAAACCCTGGTGAATAATGCATCACGGGAGGAGCCATGAACCTGCAGCCCTACACCGGGGAACCTGACATCCAGCGCCTGTTCACCGCCTTCAAGAGAAAAAGGGTCGACCGCGTCCCGAACTTCGAAGTATTGATCGAGGACCAGCACGTGGAGAAGCTGCTCGGGCGCTTCGCCGGCAACACCCTGTCCTTCGGCGGGGACCCGGCCAAGGGCGTGTCCGAGTCGGAAGGCGCCCGCCCCATGAAGCCGGCCGACTACATCGAGCTGTGCAAGCTCATCGGCCAGGACGCGATCATCGTGGAATCCATCTGGACCCCCTTCAAGAAGCGCAACCCTGACGGCTCCGTCGGCGGCATGATCGCCGACCGCACGATCAAGACCCGCCGGGACTGGAAGGAGAAGGTGGTGCTCCCCGGGGATGCGGACATCGAGGAGAAAATGGTCTTCGTGCGGGAGTACCGGCAGGCCCTGGACAAGTCCGGCACGAAGATCGGCTTCTGCGTGCTCATGGCCGCCTACTTCCAGATGCTGTACGAGTTCGTGATCGGCCTGGAGGACACGATGAAGCTGGTCTACGAGGACCGGGACTTCATCGAGGAGATGCTGGAGGTCAGCACCGACTACTGGGTCCGCTTCTGCCAGGCGGCGGTGGCTGGCGGGGTGGACTTCATCTGGACCGCCGACGACGTGGCCTTCGGGACCGGGCTGTTCCTCCCTCCCAAGCTCATGCGGGAGCTGTGGCTGCCCAAGCTGAAGCGCATCCACGGGCCGGCCCTGTCCGCCGGCAAACCCGTGATGTTCCACTCGGACGGCAACATCGACGAGCTGGTGCCCATGCTCCTGGAGGCCGGCGTGGACTGCATCCAGCCCATGGACCCCTACGGCGTGGACTACCGCAGCTTCAAGAAGAAATGGGGCGGCCTGGCCTGCCTGGCCGGCAACATCGACATCGAGTTCCCGCTCGCGCACGGCACCCCGGAGCAGGTGGACCAGGACGTGAAGAAGCACATGGAGGTGCTCAAGCCCGGCGGCGGCTACATCTGCGGCTCCAGCCACTCCATCGTGAACTACATCCCGCACGAGAACTTCCTCGCCATGCTCAACGCCATCCACAAATACGGGGTATACGACGAGAAGAGCTGGGCGGTGAAGGCCGCGAAAGCCGTCGCCCCCAAGGCGGAGC